>JAKEFD010000184.1 GCA_022616245.1 Gemmataceae bacterium | reverse complement strand
CTTGTTCGCCGCCCTGCGCGAGGGTATCATACAATTACCGCGATCCTAAATCCGAATGACGAAATCCGAAATCCGAAACAAACTCGAAATTCAAATAACAAAAAACACTCGCCTGCATCCTTGCGGTTTTCCGATTGGGATTTTGAATTTGTTTCGGTTTTCGGATTTCGAGTTTCGGATTTGTTTGTGATTTCGGATTTCGAGATTTGGATTCGTATGCCAGAAAGCTTCAAAGTCCGTGTCACCAAAGACCACCTGGTCTTTTGCTCCGGGCACTTCATCAGCTACGAGGGCGACAAGTGCGAACGGCTGCACGGCCACAACTATCGCGCGACGGTCGAGATCGAGGGCGGCCTGGACGAGAATCAATATGTCTTCGACTTCATCGCCCTCAAGAACCGCACTAAAGCCGTCACCGACGAGCTCGACCACTACATGATGCTGCCGACGGGCAACCGCTTGATCCGCGTCGAGCCGGTGGGCGATTCCGTGCGTGTCCGCTATCGCGACCGGGAATGGGTCTTCCCGCGCGGCGATTGCGTCTTACTTCCTATCGAAAACACAACTGCGGAGCTCCTGGCCCGATACATCGCCGAACGGCTGCGCGACGATTTGCGCAAACATCACAACTACACGCCCGAGGTGCTGCGCGTCGAAGTCGAAGAGAACATCGGCCAGTCGGCGACCTGCGAATTGCGAAGATAACTACTCTTCCGCGGCCCAATCGCGCGGTGTCAGGAACTCGTGCAATGCCGCCTCGCGCGACCCCGGCGCGGGCTGGTAATCGTAGTGCCAGCGGACCACGGGCGGCAGCGACATGAGGATGGATTCGATGCGGCCGCCGGTCCTGAGGCCGAAGAGGGTGCCGCGGTCATAGATCAAGTTGAACTCGACGTAGCGGCCGCGGCGATATTCCTGCCAGCGGCGCTCGTTTTCACCATACGGCAGATCTTTGCGGCGGTGCACGATGGGCACATACGCGTCGAGGAAATGGTCGCCGCAATCTTGCACAAAACGGAGCAAGCGCTCGAAGTCGCCTTCGAGATAGTCGAAGAAAATGCCGCCCACGCCGCGCGGCTCCTGGCGATGGGCGAGATAGAAGTACTCGTCGCACCATTTCTTGAAGCGCGCGTAATCGACGGGGGGAGGGTGGCGCGAACACACGGCGCGCCAGGTCTTGTGGAAGTGAATCACATCTTCGCGGAAGGGATAGTAAGGCGTCATGTCCGCGCCGCCGCCGAACCAGCACCGCTCGCCTTTGGTAAGAAAACGAAAGTTGGCGTGCACCGTCGGAATCATTGGGCTGCGCGGATGCAAGACGAGCGAGACGCCGGTGGCCTCGAAAGTCGTTCCTTCGCCGGGAAGCTGCTTGGCGAATTCGGGCGACATGTCGCCGTGCACCTTGGAGAAGTTGACGCCGGCTTTCTCGAAGACGCCGCCCTCGGCGAGCACGCGCGTGCGACCGCCGCCGCCCCCTTCGCGCTGCCAGTCGTCCGCGCGGAAGACGCCCGCGCCGTCCACCTTCTCCAGGCCGGCGCAAATGCAGTCCTGCAGGGCCCGAAAAAGGCCGGCGGCCTGATACGAAGAGTTCATGCCGATAATCTACAATTCGCGCGCAAGTTCCCCAAGGCGAAAGCGCTTCTCCCTTTAAGGCTTCATGTGCTGTAGCAGAACTCGCCAGAGTTCCGACGACAGTCGGCCAGGCAACATAGCGACAACCGCCGCGTCGGAGGTCTCATGCGTTCGCTCGTCATTTGCATAGTGTTGCTATTCTCCGCTTCCGTTTTCGCTTCCGGACCTGCCGACCGAGTCAAGGAACACTTCAAGAGCGAGAATTTCACTGTTCGCTGGACAAACGCACGCAGTTTTGACTCCAACGCCGTGTTGGAGATTGGCGATGGATACGGCCACTTCGGCACACTCGGCTGGATGCGCTTCCGGCCCGCGAAAGGCTTCGTGGACGTGCTCCATATCCAGCTCGACGAGGGCCGCGAGCCATACTGCTCGAAGTGGCCGCCGGATCGCGCGCCGGTCGCCGTCACACAGGCCCGCATGAAGCTCGACGCCTACTCTTTGTTGCTGCGAGACCTCGCCGTCGTCGACGCGGCGAAACTGAAACCGATCGAGCGGCGCGGGTCCTTTACCATGTCCTCTCTCGACTTTTGGGTCTTCGCGCGCTTGAAAGCCGGCAAGAAGACGCTCGTCGACTACCACTGGGCGGGCTATTGGACGAGCTCTGACGAGATCGATTTTGCCCAGTCGCAGGCGGCCGTCGCCTTAGCTCGTGAGGCGGTCAAGGGACTCGACTTCAAGGCACACTCTTTGACCGAAGAAGAGCGGAGCTGGGCCAGCGCGAAGTTTGTCCGCGACTGGAAAGAGTTTCGAAATTGGAAGGGTATCTGGTGGGTGCGGGAGCGTTACGTCACCACCATTGGCGTCGTCGGAGACAAAACCGTATTGCCGGCGCTGCGCGATCTTTTGCGTGAGGGCTGGTGCGTGTACTACGCGATCAATGCCGTGACGCGACTGACGCAGAAAGACGTGCGCGACAGGCCGGTAGAAGAGATGGACCTTCAGAAAACACGGCGAAAGGTTCTCGAAATGCTGGATAGCAGTAAGTAAGTACTCCAAACAGATGCGCTCTTCGCGCTCGGGCTTTCGTTTGCTCTAATCCCATGCATGACACCCGACGCCGCCTATCAAGAATTGCTGCGCTGTTATCAGGAAGAGGCGCTCCTCGAATCGTGCCAGGCCCTATTGGGCTGGGACGAGGTCACCTATATGCCGCCCGGCGGTGTGGCGGCGCGGGCCAACCAGCTGGCCTACCTGGCCGGCTTGCAGCATGAAAAGGCAACCAGCAAGGGCCTGGGTGACCTCTTGGCCCTCGTGGAGAAGTCCGACCTCGTCAAGGATGCCGTGTCGCCGGCGGCGGTCAACGTGCGCGAAATCCGCCGGGCCTATGAGCGCTTCGTCAAGCTGCCGCGCAAATTGGTGGAGGAGCAGGCCCGTATCGCGCCCTTGGCGCAGCAGCAATGGGCCACCTCGCTGCAAGAGGCGGACTTCGCTTCGTTCGCGCCCTGGCTCGAAAAGACTGTGGCCCTGCGCCGGCAGGAAGCCGAGTGCTTAGGCTACAAGAAGACCCCCTACGACGCCCTTTTGGACTACTACGAGCCGGGAGCGCGCACTGCGGACATTGCCCGCCTGTTCGACGCGCTGCAGGCCGAGCTAACGCCGCTCTTGTCCGCCATCGCCGGCTCGCGCCGGCGCCGCAAGTTCGCCATCCTCAAGCGGCATTTTCCCGTCGAAAGGCAGCACGCTTTCGCCATGGAGGCGGCGGTGGCGCTTGGGTTCGACTTCGAGCGCGGCCGGCTCGACACGTCCGTGCACGCCTTCAGCACCCACATCGGCCCGGGCGATTGCCGCATTGCCATCCGTTACAATCCAAACTTCTTCTCCGAAGCCTTCTTCGCCCTCTTGCACGAGGTGGGCCACGGCCTGTACGAGCAAGGCGCTGACCCGGAGCATGAAGGCACGCCGCTCGGCACGCCCAACTCGCTGGCGCTGCACGAATCGCAGGCGCGCCTTTGGGAAAACCTGGTCGGCCGCGGCTTGTCCTTCTGGAAGTACTTCTATCCGCGCGCCCGTCAGGCTTTCCCCGAAGCGCTCGGCAAGGTCTCGCTGGGCGACTTCTATCTGGCGGTCAATCACGTCGAGCCGTCGCTCAATCGCGTTCAAGCCGATGAGGTGACGTATAACTTGCACATCTGGATTCGCTTCGAACTGGAGAAGGCCCTGTTGTCCGGCGATTTGCCGGTCGCTGATGTGCCCGCCGCCTGGAACGAAGCCTGCAAGAAATATCTCGGCCTGGTCCCGCCAAACGACGCCGAAGGCTGCCTGCAGGACGGCCACTGGAGCGAAGGGTTGATCGGATACTTTCCGACCTACACGCTGGGCAATCTGTTCGCCGCCCAGCTCTTCGACAAAGCGCGCTTGGAAATTGCCGGGCTCGAAGACGGCTTCGCTCAGGGAAACTTCGCGGCGCTTTTCGAATGGCTGCGCGACAAGATCTATCGGCAGGGCAGCCGGTACTTTTCGAAAGACCTCGTGCTGAGCGTGACCGGCGCCGCGCCGGACCACCGGCCCCTGGTAGAGTCGCTGCGCGTGAAATACTCGGAAGTTTATGGACTGTAGATGTCTCGAAAAACACCTGTAGGGCTTGTGAGGATTATGACGATAGTGACGAAAGCGAAAAAAACGACAGGACAGATTGTCAAAACGGGTCCTTCAAAGAAACGGGGCAAGCTGAGCAATGCCTCGGAGGGCGGCATATGCGGGGCAAATTCGCCTGGGTTGTGGCGTTGAATTTGGCGCTGACGGGAAGCTCTTGGGGTCAGACGGTTGTCCGGCGCAACATTCAGGAGCCGCCGCTCGTCCAGGTCGGGCCGGCCCAGACTGCGCTCGAACAGGGCACAGGGGTGTGTGCGCCCGATTGTCACTGGACGCCGCGCGTGTATGCGAGCGTCGATTATTTATGGTGGTGGATTCAAGACGGTCCGGTGCCGGCGCCGCTCGTTTCCACGGCCGCCGTCGACACTCCCACCGCGGGCACGATCGGCGACCCAGAAACCGTTGTCCTTTTCGGCGGCAAAAGCTTTGGCTTTGGCGATTTCGCCGGCCTTCGATTCAACGTCGGCGTGCTGTGCGATCCCAGCGGCGCATGGGGCTTGGAGGCTGGGGGATTCTTTCTGGAAGAGCGCACCGTGAGTTTTGCCTTCGCTTCGGACGCCGCCGGATCACCGCTGATCACCCGGCCCTTTTTCGACAACCTCAATCACCAGGAAAGCGCCTACGACGTCAGCTCACAAGGCCGCTTCCGAGGCCGGATGGACATCACGGGAACGACCGAGCTTTGGGGCGGCGAGATCAACGCCGTCATTCATCCCGATTGGGGAGCAAGCGATCGGCCGCGGCACGATCTGTTTATCGGCTTCCGCTCCTTGGCACTGGACGAGTCCCTCATCGTCCAGTCCGAATTGGTGCCCCTGCAAGCGGGCATTCTCGTCTTCAAGAACCAGGCCGTCGATCCGCAGTTCGGCTCGCAGCGGACGATGGACACGTTCGGCACAACCAATCGCTTTTACGGACCGCAGCTCGGGGCACGCTTCAACTGGGACGGCGGCTACTGGGGCGCCGGCTTGACTGCCAAGGTCGCCCTCGGCGTCAATCAGCAGAAAGTGAACATCTTCGGCGAATCCTTGGCGCTGACAAACGGCGTCGTCGTCGATAGCAACCCCGGCGGCATCCTGAGCCAAAACACCAATATCGGCCATTACAGCCGCAACGAATTCACCCTCGCCCCGGAGATCGGCGCCCATCTTTATTACGATGTGACGGATTGGCTGCGCGCCCGCGTCGGCTACAACCTCTTGTATTTGACCAGCGTGGTCCGCCCCGGCAGCCAGATCGACCGCAACATCGACGTGCAGCAGGTCGCCATCGATCCTGCTTTCACTCCGGGACTGGCCGCGAGCCGGCCGCGCTTTGTCTTTCGCGACAGCGATTTCTGGGCGCACGGGTTCAATTTCGGCCTGGAAGTCCGTTATTAGAGAACGAACCGCAGGGAGAGGCACGGTCTGCTTTCTTTTCTTGCTCCGCGTCCTCTGCGTCCTCAAAGGTTAAGACAATCACAACGGACAGGAACGGAATCCTATCCTACGTTAGCGCGGCCGCCGTCGACCGGAAGAATTGCGGCGGATGACTTCTGTGATGTCAATCTCGAGCTCCAGCGCATCGAGCAAATCAGGCGTGGATGCTTTCAACTTGAACGCGCCGACGCGATCCACGCGCACTTCCATCGTTACCTGGCCGGCAGACGCCTGTTTCTTCACTGTCTTCGGATCCACGGTCAGCGTTCCCGGCGCGGCGCTTAGGAGCTGCGTGTCGGCGGGTATGGTCGGCACGCCGGGCAGAAAGCCGGGCTGCAATGCGAGTTGGACGACGGCATTGAAATTCCGGGCCAGCTCTCCCCTCGCGTCCAGCGCTCTAATAGTAACCAGGAACGAAAACTCACGCACCTCATTGGGCGGCACAGTGATCGTGAAGTCCACGCCCTTGAAACTGCCGACAATGTTGAGACCCGGCTGTAGCGTCACCTCGCCCGATTGCGTTTCGATGATGGGCAGCACGTCGGCGCTGCGGGCCGTAACCACGAGGGGAGCAGGGCCGGAGACGCCGTCCACCTTGCCGGCGCTCAGGGCCCGCAAGGTGTAATTGCCCCACCGATCCAAGGCCAGGCCGGGGAACGTTGCCAGCCCGTCGACGGCATTCAAGATCTTCAGGCCGTCGAATACGGCTATGGCAGCGATGTTCTCACCGCCGTCCTCCACTTGCACTGCCGAGTTAATCAAGATCGTGACGGAATCACTGAAATTAAGCGCTCGGTCGCCGGTGATGTCTTGCGCTTCCACTTGCACGCTGAAACGGCTGGTATCACCCAGAAGGGCGGTTGGCAGTCCCGACCGGACAAAAGCGGGCACCGCGAAGAAAACCATACTGCGGGCGGTGACTTCGATATTGTTGGAATGGCCATCCTCCAAGTTGGTGGGCAAGCCGGTGTCAGCGGCCGAAAGCGTGTACGTGCCCCACTTGTCGAGTGTCAGGCTTGCGAAGGAGGCGAGTCCAGCGACAGCGGTCGCGGTCTTGGTGCCGCCGAAGTCGGCCAAGAGTGAGATGTCGTTCAACCCTTGCAGCGCGGTATGGATCGCCAGGGTCACGTCGCTCGTGAAGTTGAGCGCTCGGTCGCCCGTAATATCCAAGGCTTCCACTTGAATGCTGAACCGGCTGAGGTCGCCGAGCGGAATGGTCTGGTTCCCCGAGCGGACCGAGATGGGAACCAGGGAGAACTCCAAGTCGCGGGCGGTGACGACGAAGGGATTCGTCATCGCGTCGATCAGGTCGGTGGGCGTGACGCTGTCGACGCGGAGCGTATAATTGCCCCATTTGTCCAGAGTCAGATTGTTGAAGGTCGCTACGCCAAGCGCCGCAGCCACGGTCGCGCCGCCCAAGACGGCTGTGCCGGAGATGTCCAGGTTGCCGTTTTCGACCTGCACTCCCGTGTCGACGGAGGCCGTGACGTCGCTGGTGAAATTGAGCGCCACGTCGCCGGTGATGTCTCTGGCTTCGACGACGACGCTGAAGTCATCGCCGGAACGTACAATGGCCGGCGGCTGCGTGGTGACCACAAGGGTGCGCGCCGTGACAATGCTCGTGCCGCTGACAGCGTCGGTCAGTCCGGCACTCGTCCCACGGAACGTGTAGTTACCCCATTGGTCAAGGGTAAGTGTGTTGAAAGTAGCCACGCCGCTCAGCGCACTTACCGTCTTCGTGCCGCCGAATACCGCCGTGCCCGAGATGTCGGCATTGCCGTCCTCCACTTGCACCGCGCTCTCGAGCGCTATCGTCACGGAACCGGTGAAGTTCGTGGCGACGCTGTTGGTTTCGTCGCGCGCTTCGATGGTCACGACAAAGGTGTCGCCGGAGCGGATGAAGCCCGGCGTCGTGCCAAAGGCGAGCTTGCTGGCCGTGATGTCAAAGGTGTTCGAAACGGCGGCCGGCACCGCGGGGCTGCCCGGCAAACTGGCGCTCAGCGTATAGTCGTCTCCCGCTTTGTTGATGATCAAATCGTCGAAGGTCACAACGCCGGCGACGGCGTTCTTGGGCGTCGTGCCCGAGGCCAAGCCCACGCCGCTCGCCACGATGACCACGCTGTCTGTTGCCTTGGTGACGAGAATGTTGTCCTGGTCAAGCAGATTAACGATAACGCCGCCGGCACCTTGGTTGATGATCTGTCCGGACTTGGTGTCGGTCGGCTGCTGGTCGTATGTCAGCGTTGTCACGGCCTGGTTGGTGAGGCTGAAACTTGCGGTCGTGGCCCCGGATGCGCCGGCGTCTACGGTGTACGGCGTGGCGGCGGCGCTGCCGGTGCCGTTGGCCGTCACGTTCGCCTGAGCCGTGCCGCCGGCCCCGATGGTCGCCGGATTGGCGGACGTCACCGTCGCGCTGGCGCCGTTGGCCGCGGCCACCGGCGTAAAGGTCACTCGTCCGCCCGCGACCGGTTCGGCAAACGCCGATGCGACAGACACCACGAGCGTGTCATCGAAGGCGGTGTTGATCAAGTTCCGTTGGTTGTTGCCGCTCACGACGGCGATCGTGAAGCCTTGCGATTCAAACGCACCGATGTCGGTGTTGGTGCGGGCGATGCCGCGCTGGTCGGTGGTGGGAATCGTTAGTCCGCTCACCATGCCGGTTTGGCCGGCGTTGATCCCTGGGCTGCCGGGCAAGAGTGGATGTGTCTGTGTGTCGCCGCTGAAAGCGCCGAGCGTGGAAAGAAGGGAATCCGCTCCCGTAATATCCGCGGCGATGAAGCCGGTGCTGCCGGCCGTGTTGCCGATCAGGTTGGTGCCAAGGCTGACGACCGTTCCGGAAACGTCGGGATGAATAGGGCCGCTGCCCGCAT
>JAKEFD010000183.1 GCA_022616245.1 Gemmataceae bacterium | reverse complement strand
GTCTGACCGACCAGTCGCGCCCGTTGATGTCCTTTCAGCGCTCCCGCCAAGACCTCCGCGGCGCTGGCGGTATCGCCGTCAATCAGCACCACGAGCGGCGCCGTCACCACCTGCGATCCGCGCGCGTGATAGACCATGTTGAACTTGGGATCGGTGTTTTCCGTGGATGCGATGATGCCCAGCGCGATAAAGCGCCGGGCCACGTCCACCGCGGCTTCAAAAAGGCCGCCGCTATTGCCGCGCAAATCGATGACCAGCGCCTTCAGCCCCGACTTGCCCAGCGTGGCCAGGGCGTCATCCAATTCCTGGACCGTTGTATCCTGGAAGCAGGCGATGTGGATATAGCCGACGCCTTCGGGCTTCATTTGATAGGTGATGCTCGGCAAAAAGGTCACGCGCCGTTGCAGCGACACCGAACGCATGCCCATACCGGGCGAGTAAATATCCAGATTGACACTGGTGCCGACAGGGCCGCCGAGCAACTCCTGGGCGGTTTCCGGCGAAAGCGTCATCGTGGATTTGCGGTCGATGGCCAACACCTGATCGTCACGGGCCAAACGCTGCTCGGCCGCCGGGCTGTAGGCCGCCACTTCGTCGATCAGGATCTTGCCGTCCTCCAGCCGCAAGGTGAGGCCGACGCCCGCGAACTCGCCGCGCAGCGAATCGCACAGCTCTTTCAGCTGATTCGGTGTGAGATAAAGCGTGTATTCGTCCAACGCATAGCAGGCGCCGCAGGTGAACTCCAGTATCACTACCGCGCTACTCAGTTGCAGCATGTTTTGGGCAGCCATGGCCACTTCGCGGACGTGCTTGATCGCTTGCGGCCGCGACAGGTGTTCAACCGCCACAGCGCTCTTCTTCAGGAAGCTGCGGAACGCGCGGATTTCGTGCGGCTTGGCGTTGGGCAAATATTGCTGGGTGAAGATCGGATCGGAGAGCGCGTGCTCCAGCTCCTCGATCCCTTTGCGGAACAGCTTCGCCGAATCAACTTTTTTCTTTCCCAAAGCGCTATCCAATAGCGAATCGCGCACCAGCCCGTACAGGTGCAAAGCCTGGCCGTATTCAAGGCTCAGCACTTCCTTTTGAAAACTCGGATCGGTGTGACGCCGGACTTGCCAGTAGCGGCGCACGCTGTTGTGATAGCGCTCGCGGACGCCGGGCAGGTTCCGGTCCTGACGCAGAATCGCGTCGTAGACGGTCACCGCTTGATGCCACTCGCCTTGCTGTTCGTGAAACTGCGCTTGCAGGAGAAGGTCTTTGATGAGAAGCGTATCGGCTTGAGCGAAGGAGAAAGAAAGCAACCAACCGACGGTCGATATCGGAATACACCAAAGCAGGCGGCGAGCGAACGGCACTTTCCACCTCCCCAATCAGCCGGAGAGACAGCTTAGCAGTATAAAACAGTTCACACGTTACGTCAAACAGACGTTTCAGGATTCAGAAAAGTTTTCCCCTCTGGTAAACTGTAGCCGCATTCGCCTGTAGCCGCATTCACCAGAATGCGGGTATCTCAGCCCGGAATTCTTGCGAATCCCGCTACGGAACATCCATGATTGATCCCGTTCGCCAAGAAGTCGTCACCGGCGCCCACACCGTTGTGGTCAAGGTGGGCACCAACGTGCTCACCGGCTCGGACGGCCGCCTGGCGCCCGACCGGATTCAAGCGCTGGCGGACCAGATCCAACGCATCCGCCAAAAAGGCCGCAAAGTGGTGCTGGTCAGCTCCGGGGCGATTGGGGCCGGGCTGGGCCGTCTCGGGTTTAGCAAACGCCCCAGCGATCTGCGCCACCTGCAAGGCTGCGCCGCGATCGGACAGAGCTTTCTGATGCGCGCCTATCAAGAGGCCCTGGACAAGCATAGTGTACACACGGCTCAGATTCTCCTCACCGCAGGCGATTTCGACAACCGCGCGCGCTACCTCAATGTCCGCAACACCATCCTGACGCTGTTCGAGTGGGACGTTGTGCCGATCATCAATGAAAACGACACCGTCAGCGTCGCGGAAATCAAGTTCGGCGACAACGATCACCTCGCCGCCATGGTCACCAACCTCCTGCAAGCGCCGCTGCTCATCCTCTTGTCCGTGGTCGACGGCCTTTTCGCCGGCGACCCAGCCGATCCTGCGGCGCGGAAGCTCGACACCGTGCCGCTCATCGACGGCGCCATCATGGAACTCGCCGCGGCCGGCCGGAGCGCCCTGGGCACCGGCGGCATGCGCAGCAAGCTGCGGGCGGCCCGGCTGGCGACAGCGGCTGGCGAATCGGTTATCATGGCGAATGGGTCTGTGCCCAATATCCTCGACCGGATCTTTGCCGGCGAGGTTGTCGGCACGCTGTTTTTGCCGCATGGCACTTCGCTGCCAGCATGGAAACGCTGGCTCGGCTTCACCGCTCAGCCCAAAGGCCGGCTGGACGTCGACGCGGGCGCCCGCGGCGCCCGTCAAGAAAAAGGGACAAGCCTGCTGCCCAACGGCGTCGTCAATATGTCGGGCCAGTTTAACAAGGGAGACGTTGTCGCCCTCGCTGATCCCGACGGCGTCGAATTCGCCCGTGGCCTGACCAACTATCCGTCCACCGATGTCGGCAAGATTATCGGCTTGCGCACGGAACAAATAACGGAAGTCCTGGGATCCCTTCCATATGAAGAAATCGTCCATCGGGACAATCTTGTGGTAATTGTGTAGTCCCTCGCTCGCGCGTCGGGCTAGTGTTGGCTTGAGCAAGCTAGTCAATCCGCACAATCCGGACAGGTTGAAAACCTGTCCTACTTTGTATCGGCGAGAACGGACTTCTTGGCCGTAGACTTTTTCGACCAACGTGTTAGGAAAACGCGACCGGGTCGTCCTTTTATCGAGCGGCATGATCGGCCGGCAATTGAGGGCCCATGAAGTCCAGGCCGAAACGGAACCCGCGCGACCAACTCCCT
>JAKEFD010000182.1 GCA_022616245.1 Gemmataceae bacterium | reverse complement strand
CAGGAGTCAGGAATCAGGAGTCAGGAGTCAGGGGTCAGGGATCAGGTTTCAGGATTCAGGGGTCAGAGGTCAGAAGCCAGCAATGAGACGCCCGTTTTCCTGACCACGGACGATTGTCTACTGAGTCCTAAGATTGCCGACTTTGGACTGGCCAAGCGCCTCGACGATGATTCGGGACATACGCAAACGGGCGAAGTTCTGGGCACACCTAGCTACATGGCCCCAGAGCAGGCCGAAGGCA
This sequence comes from Gemmataceae bacterium, assembly GCA_022616245.1. Classification (GTDB taxonomy): domain Bacteria; phylum Planctomycetota; class Planctomycetia; order Gemmatales; family Gemmataceae; genus JAKEFD01. The sequence goes on along the minus strand of JAKEFD010000182.1, from coordinate 8,258 downwards.
AGCGCGAGCTAATCGGCCCGCGCACCGACGTGTACGCCTTGGGCACGATCCTCTATGAAGTTTTGACGGGGCAGCCTCCGTTCAAGGGATTGAGCATCATAGAATCGCTGCGCATGGTCGCCACGCAGGATCCGGCGCCACCTTCGCGCCTGGCCGACGTGCCCAGAGACCTGGACGCAATCTGCCTGACGTGTCTGGAAAAGTCCCCGTCGCGCCGTTACGCCTCGGCCCAGGCGCTTGCCGACGACTTGCGCTCTTTCTTGGATGGCCGGCCGGTAGAAGCCCGCCCTATTGGCCCATTGCGGCGCTTGGGCAAATGGTGCCGGCGTCATCCGCAATGGACCGCCGTTCTTGCAGTCGCAATCCTCCTTGGCCTCTTGCCAATCTATCTGGCAGTGGAGGGCCATCGCGCGCGTCAGGCCGTGCGCCAGCGCGCGGTGCAAGTCGCGCCGCAAGTGCGCGAAATCTTGCGGCGGAACTGTTTTGAGTGCCATGGTCAGGATCCCGACAACATGGAAAAGGACCTCAACATTCTCGACCATGGCCTGCCCTTGGAGAATAAGCGCCGCATCGTCGTTCCCGAAGCGCCCGACGATTCCCGGCTGATCCAGCGGATTGCCGACGGTTCCATGCCGCCCGAGGAAGAGGAGACCCGACTGCCGCGCTTAACGGAAACGGAACTGACCATTCTGCGCGATTGGATTGAAGGCGGCGCACCGCCCTTGCCGCCCGAAGACCCCAAGCAGCCGACGCCGCCGGTGGTGCCGTATTCCGCCCTGGCCGACCAGGTGAAGTCGATTTTTGAGACGCATTGCTATGAATGCCACAAGTTCGACGCGGGCAAAGGCGGCATCAAGATCCTGCATCATCGCCTGCTGATAACGGTGCGCAAAGTGGTGGTGCCTGGCCGGCCGGACGAGTCGGAGTTGTTTCACCTCATCACATCCAAGGACGAGAAAACGCGCATGCCGCCGGCCGACTACGACCGCCTATCCGCGCAGGAAATCGATGTCATTCGCCGCTGGATTCTCGAAGGGGCGCCGGGCTTTCCGAAAAGGTAGACTTGTCCGTTCGACAGTCAAATCCTTGACCGTTGCGCTTTGGCTCAGATTGGTGCCTTCCCAGATAGCGGAGGATACGAAGGGAAGGTGCACATGATCGGAAGTCTATTGCGGAAACGCCGTTCCGTGGATGGTCGGGAAATCCAGGAGCCAACTCTCTTGGCGTTGGGTCTAACCGCGTCCGGTTTTTTGATCCTTTTAGCCCTTCTAGCTCTTGTGATTTTCGCCGCCGCTAGTTTAGGCGTCGGCTGGGGACTTTTCGCCGCAATTCTGGGACTGTTTGTAGCGCTGGTTTTGTGGCCGCGCCTGCGACACCGCGTATTCCCGACCGCACTGCCGCAATTGAGCGAGCACAATACGCTGACTGGCCGCCAGCGCTGGCTACGGAGCTTGCGCGGCGTTGGAAAAAAGCTGTTTGCTATTGGGCTGGCGGCTTGGCTGGGACTGATCGCGTGGTCCAAGTTCGCCCCTGGCGGGCCGATGCCGGCGCCGAAGGCGGAACTGGACAGCGTTCGCGTTTTCACTTGGAACATTCTGCGCGGGCAAGAGCGCGGGCCCTTTTGGCACATGAACAACTGGCCGGCTCGAAAACAGGTTGTGGCCGAGGCGTTGCGCCAGGCCCAGCCGGATCTCCTGCTCGTGCAAGAGGCGCGCGCGGGCCAATTGGACTTCCTCGATGAAATACTTTCAGAGCCGCGCCCGTCAGGAAGCGGGCATGACGCCCCTCGCCCTGAGGGAGAGGGGTTGGGGGTGAGGGGGTCACAGTATCGCCGCGTCGGCGTCGGCCGCGAAGACGGCAAGTCCGGCGGCGAGCATTGTGCCATCTACTTCAAAGTCGGCCGCTTCCAAGAACTCGACGGCGGCACTTTTTGGCTGGAGGAGCCAACCGACCGGCCGCGCGGGCCGGGCTGGAATGTGAAACGCATCTGCACCTGGGTGCGCCTGCGCGACCAGGTGAGCGGCCGCACCCTGCGCGTCTACAACACGCATCAATATCTGACGGCGGGCTCGCAACTGCCGGCGTCGCAGATAATCCTCGACCACATCAAGGCCGGCGAACCGTCCGACGCGGTCGTCCTCGCGGGCGACTTCAATGCCACTCCGGATGCGCCGAGCCGGCGCGTATTCTCCCAAGCCGGTCTGTCCGAAACCGCCGCGCTGGCCGGCAAGCTCGGCAAGCGGACCTACCACTTCTACGGATTGCCGCTGCGCCGCCTCGACGGCATCCTGGTGGGGCCGGGTTGGAGCGTCCAGCAGTACGCTGTCGTCAACGTCAAACCGAACGGCGTGTTTCCGTCCGATCACTTCGGGGTGCTGGCCGATCTCACGCCGAGCCCGACGCGCTAGCAAGGGCGGTGGACGGTTTTGCTCTAATAAGATAGGGATTGTATCCGGAGGTGCCAGCGTGGAGCAATCACGTTTGCTCGATGAAGAAGACTATCGCTTCTAATGACGTAAATTCGCTTCATTTGGAAAACCAGTAGACGTGGAGGCCAACTGGAATGAAAATGAATCGAGCGCAACGCTTTAGGAAGTAATTGAAACAAGACTATAGCCCGGTTGCTGCAGGGCAGGATTGCAATGGCTGGATTTCTTTTTTGGAACGTCCGCGGGCGCCGCCTGGAGCCGGTCCTCCGTCGTTTGACCTCCCGTCACAAGATTGACGTCCTAATGCTGGCCGAATGTACGATCCCAGAAGACTCGATGCTAGACGCGCTCAACGCCAACGATCGCGAATCGTTTAGGCGCGTTCCCGCGCTCGCATCACGCGGACTCGACCTCTATTCGCGCTTTGACCAAGGATGTTTTGGTTCCGTTCTGAAGGAGGCCGACCATTATTTCATTCGCACGTTGACTCCTCCCGGCGGGATCGAAATTGTGCTGGCCATGGCCCACCTAGCCAGCCCAAGTTACAAAGACCTTCGGGCCAGGCACTCCCGTTTTATCGGATTCGCAAGTGACATTCGCGATGTCGAGCGCGCGGCAGGAAACGACCGCACAGTTGTGGTCGGCGACCTCAACGTGAACCCTTTCGACGATGCCTTGCTTGACGTTCGCGGTCTTAGCGCGCTCGCCGATCGCAACACCGTTCTGCGCAAGGACCCGCGCCGGTTTGGTAGGCGGCAAGTCGAGGAGTTCCGGCTTTTTTACAACCCTATGTGGAGCCACTTCGGCGATGCTGTCCAGCCTGCGGGCACTTACTACTACGACAAGTCCAATCCGGAAGTCGACCCATTGTGGAATATCTTCGATCAGGTGTTGCTCCGACCCAGTGTGCTGGATCGATTCCGGAATAAGAATCTGAAAATCTTGACCACGGACGGAACAGTGTCATTCATTTGGGACGATGGCAGGCCGAACGGCGACGTGTACTCCGATCATCTCCCAATCTGGTTTCAACTTGACCTGCGCCGGAGGACTAGCTATGCCAGCAACTGATCTTTGGCCGGACTTTCAAGCACCCGAAGCCGTCAACTCGCCCGTCTTCCTTCTCAAGGAACAAGCTGCCAAATTGAAGGAAAAGACAAAGGGGCTTGTGTTGGCTGGACTGAGGCCGGCTTCAGCACCGGACGGAAGCTTTTGGGTCGGCTTTGATCTTTATTCTCCTGCCCTCGGCGAGTATACATACCGCCTCTTCGCGATTACTTACCCACCAGAGTTTGTACCCGTCACCCTCAGCGATGCGGATGGGGCGCGAAAGGTCGAAACGCTGGACCAGTTCAAGGCCCTCTTGGAATCCGTCTTGCGATCCCCTCGCACCAAGCAAGTAATCGAGGCGATTATGGCTCAGGCCACGGCGCTTGGGCCTGAAGAATCGAGCTCGTACACCCCAGGGATCTTGAAAGATTAGCTGGCATTCGCCAGATTCCCATGGCTGCCGTGGTAACTATCCAAGATGGCAACACCCTTCTGGCCATCGTCCAAGACGGCAAGGTCGTATTCCACACTTGGGACATCGCTTTGTCGCACGCCGAGTTTGTTCGTCGGTCGGTTGGTGAGCTTCCCGAGGGCGCTTGGGTCGGCACCATTCGCAAAGCGGACGGCGTGGTAATGGCGTTCAATTCGCGCACCTTCTACGGCAACCAGCTTCCAGCGCCCGAGCACGTGGTCGCGGCGGTGCAAGCGATGTTTCGGTGAGAATTGCAATGGACGCCACGCGGCGACGTGATCTGGAATCTTCATTACTGAGTCAACTGAACCAGCAAACGCAAGAGCACGGACTGAGTCGCAGCGGACGATTGCTCTGGCTCGTGGAACAACTACACAACTACGTTGAACGCTGGCACGGGATGCGTTCCGTTTCTGAGCAATCGGCAGCCGACGATGATCTCTTTCAAATGATCGAAATCGCCGCCGCAGTAATTTCCAACGAATTGAAACGCCGTGAACAATAGATGTCGGTCAGGCGATTGTGAAATCATTCTGCTTCGGAAACATCCAGAGGCAATTCCACCGCCGCGCCGCTGTCGGCGCTGCGGGCGACCGCTTCGGTAAACTCCATGTAGGCCACGCCGGTCGCGAAATCGGTGAACCGCACCGGCGTGCCCTGACGAATCGCGTCCACGAAGTCGGCTTCGACGTTCCAGCCGCCGGCTTTTTCCGCGGCAATCGCAATCTCCTCCAACTCGTCGGCTTTGACCGCCGTTTTGCCGTGCCGTCGACTGGCGCCGCGAATGCGGTCATTCACCAAGTCATAATGGAGCACACCTTGCGTTCCATAAAGAAGAACGTCCATGCTTTGGCCGAAAGGCGCCGCGCCGCTGAAGTGGTAAGAGGCCCGAGCGCCGTCTTCGAGAATCGTCAAAACCTGCACGCTGTCCGGCGTGCCGACCGCGCGGCGCACGCCGCTTTCCGGATCGATACGCGACGGAATGTGGGCGTGGACCTGAGCGAGCACGCGCACCGGCGGCGGCGTCCAGCGCAGGAGCGTCTCATGCACGATGCCCAGGGTGAGCATGTTAAAGCCGGACAAGGCAGCGTCTTGCCGCCACGACAGCGCTGCCGCGGGGTCGGCCAGCGCGGCGTTGAAGCCGTGCACGTGAACTTCGCGCAGCTCTCCCAGAAAACCGTCGTCGATAAGCTCGCGCACGACAAGGTCGCCTTTAAGACCGAACGGGCTGGGCACGACTTGGGCGACCAGCTTGGGATGCGCCTTGGCGGCCGCGAGCATCCGGTGCGCCTCGGCGGCATTCATGGCCAGTCGTGCCTCGGTAAGCACGTGTTTGCCGGCTTCCAGCGCCGCCAGCGTGATCGGACAGTGCAGATACGGCCAGGTGCCGATAACGACGGCGTCCACTTCCGGATCGGCGACGACTTCCTCCCAGTGCGCGTATGTGCGCGGCACGTTAAACTCGCGCGCCGCCGCCCGTGTGGATTCCGGGCGGCGATTGCACAAGGCGACGATCTGGACCGCTTCGATCGCGCGCAGTCCCGGTATGTGCTTGGCGCGAGTATTCGCGCCTGCTCCGATGATGCCGATGCGGATGGGTGCGACCATGGTAGCTAGTGACGACAAATGACTACTGCTGTTATAATGGTAAAGACAGTATTTCCATTCTATTACTTGCTGGAACGCGCGCATGACTGCCCCGGCCACAACCTCGCAAGCCAAGGAGCTTCGGCCCATCACGGTTCCGGAATTTCAAGCCGCCAAGTCCAGAGGCACGCGCCTGTGCGTGCTGACGGCTTACGACTTCACGATGGCGCGCATCCTGGACGCCGCAGGAGTGGACGCCTTGCTCGTCGGTGATTCCTTGGGCATGGTCGTGCAAGGACAGGAGAATTCGCTCGGCGTCACCATGGACGAGATGGTGTATCACACGCGCATGGTGGCGCGGGGCGCGAGTCGCTGTCTGGTGATCGCCGACATGCCGTTCATGAGCTATCAGGTCAGTCCGCAGCAGGCTTTGGAAAACGCCGGGCGGTTCGTCAAGGAGGCAGGCGCTCAGGCGGTCAAGGTCGAAGGAGGAATGCGCAGCGTCCCCGCCATTCGCGCGATCGTCGGGGCGGACATTCCCGTCATGGGACACGTGGGGTTGACGCCGCAATCCGTGCACAGTCTGGGCGGTTTTCGCGTACAGCGTAACGACGCAAAGTTACTCGAAGATGCGCTGGCCGTGCAAGAAGCAGGTGCGTTCAGCGTCGTCGTCGAATGTGTGCCGATCGAATCCGCGGCAAAAATTACCGAAGCGCTGCGGATTCCAACGATCGGCATCGGCGCCGGGCCGCACTGCGACGGCCAGGTGCTCGTCGCCCATGATATGCTTGGCTTGTACCAGGAATTTCACCCGCGCTTTGCCAAGCAGTATGCCGACCTGGGCCGGGCCGTATTGGAGGCCGTGGAAACCTATTGCCAGGAAGTGCGCGACGGCGCATTTCCCGGACCGGACCATTCGTTTCAATGATGCAGGCGCGACGGGAACGTGAGCGACCCGAGGACCCACGATAAAGCTTGCTTTCGGGCGGCGGCGCGGGAAAAATAGAACGCATCCTGTAGGATGGATTTGAAATCGCTCCCACTTTCTCGCAGGAGGGCGGCGTCATGGCTCGCAAAGCTCTCGTCGTCGAAGACGAAAAGGAACTGGGCCAGCTCCTGGGCGAGCATTTGAAACGCTGGGGCTACGAGCCGACCGTCTTGAACGAAGGCAAGCCGGCCGTGCCCTGGGTCAGGCACAACCAGCCCGCGCTCATCCTGCTCGATCTATTGCTTCCAGACATTGACGGATTCTCGATTTGTGAGACGCTGAAGCTTGACCGGGATACGAATCTCATACCCGTCATCATGGTCACCGCGCTTTCCGGCGATGAGGACCGCTTCAAGGGCCTGCAGGTCGGCGCCAACCGCTATCTCACCAAGCCCTTTACCGCCGACGAATTGCATAGGGCAATCGACGACGCCTTCGCCTGGCAAGAGGACCTCAAAAGAAACGGCGCTGAGGGAGAAATCCGATTCAAACTGCAAAGCGACACGCAGTTTCTCGAAGAGCTCAATCACCTGTTGGGCTCGTTGTTCCTCTTTAGCGGTCTTTCCGAAACCCAGGTCAAGCAAATCACGACGGCGGTGCGCGAGCTCGGCACCAACGCCATTGAATGGGGCCATCAAAAGCAGGTCGAGCGCATTGTCACGGTCGATTACCGCATCGATGCGCAGAAAGTCACCATTATCATCAAGGATACGGGTTCCGGGTTCGACCCCAAGAAGATGCCGCACGCGGCTTCCGATGAGGATCCCGTCGCTCATATGATGGTCCGGGAAGCCCTTGGCATCCGCGAAGGCGGTTTCGGCATCCTCATGTCGCGCGGGCTCGTCGATGAACTCAAATACAACGAGACCGGCAACGAAGTTCAGCTCGTCAAGTACTTCCCGCCCAAGACCGACGCGAAGAATTGAATGAATCCGCATGGTCGGCGTCGAACAATTACAGCGACACCCTGAAACTGGCCTATGCGAACCCTCCTTGCTGTATTGTCGGCTGTCGTTTTGTTTTTTTCCGCCGGTTGCGGCAACTCCAAGAACCGCGTCGTTGTGTACTGCGCGCTGGACCGCGAATTCGCCGAGGACGTCCTGAAGGATTTCACACAGAAGACCGGCTTGGAAGTGGTGCCACGCTGGGATACCGAGGCGAACAAGTCGGTGGGCCTTTACGAAGACATTGTCCGCGAGGCCGACCGGCCGCGCTGCGACGTGCACTGGAACAACGAAATCCTGGCCACCATCCGTCTGCAAAAGCGCGGCTTGCTCGCGCCATACGAAAGTCCGATGGCCGTCTCCTTCCCGCCGGAGTTCAAGGCGACGGACCATACCTGGACGGCGTTCGCCGCCCGCGCCCGCGTTTTCCTCATCAACACCGCAATGGCGCCCGACCCCAAAGATTGGCCCATGGGTCTGCGCGACCTCACCCGGCCGCGCTGGAAAGGCCGTTTCGCCATGGCCCGGCCCATCTTCGGAACCACTGCCACCAATGCCGCTTGTTTATTTCAAGTGCTTGGAGAGAGCAACGGCCGCGCCTTGTTTCGACAACTGCGCGAAAACGACGCCCAGGTCTTGCCCGGCAACAAGCAGGTCGCGGTTGCCGTGGGCAACGGCCAAGTCCCAGTAGGCTGGACCGACACGGACGACGCCTTCGCGGAGCTGGACGCCGGCAATCCGGTCGCCATGGTTTTCCCCGATCACGCTCCATCCAAGGACAACGACTT
>JAKEFD010000181.1 GCA_022616245.1 Gemmataceae bacterium | reverse complement strand
TCGTTACTGTCCGCCCGGCAGATTCTTCATCAGCTTTTCGATCACATCCAGGCTCACTTCACCGCGTAAGAGTATGTTGCTTCCCTGACTCGAAATGCGCAGGGTCTTCACGATATCCACGACCGGGGCCAGCTTCTGGTCTTCCTTGGCCCGCTGCTCGACCAGGGCGCGAACGGTGAGAAGGGCGACATTGCCGCCCGCCGACATCTTCTTCGCGGTATCTTCGTCCTTGGCGTTGACGCCGAGCTGGAACTGAATCTCGCGCGTGATAGTGATCGCGCCGGAAAGTCCGTCAATCGACTGCAGCGCCTGGCCGGCAATCTCCGCGTTGGGAATTGGCGCGCCTTCCATCATCTTGGCGAGAGCGGAGCCGGTGGCCACGAAGCTGACGCTCTGCTTCTTGTTGACGGTTTCCAGGAGCGTGCGCACTTCTTTCTTCAGGTTGGCTTGGCGATTGTTGCTGATGCGGCCCAGGGCATCATTGAGCGACTCTTTGGTCGGGGCGGCGATCAAGAGCTTGCTATTTACCAGGCTGGCGTAAATGCGTTTTTCGCCGGGCGGAGTGATTTCATAGACCGTGGCGTCGCCTTGCTTGGTGATCCTGAGGCCGTCGGGATTGTCCTTGGCGGCGGCTTCGGCTGCGCCGTTGAACTTCGGGACGTTGAACTTGCCTTCCACCGCGATAAACGCCTTGTCGGCGTCTTTGCTGCCCGCAGTGGCGACCGTCAGGCTGTAAAGGTCGGTAAAGAAATCAAAGCCGGCGTCCTGAAGGTATTTCTGCACCGGGTTGGCGCCGCCCAGGTTTTCCAGGATCGCCTTGGCCTGGTCAATGGCTTCCTTTTGCGCCCTAACCAGTTCGGAATCCATGATTTGCTTGACATTGACGGTGAAAACCAACTCGGTGTCGGCGGGCAACAACTTGGGATCGAGCGCCTGCGCCGACCCGGCCGCCATCACTGCCAAGGCCAGCGTCGCCAGCCCCAATCGCCGCAACTGCAACATATACAACTCCTTGAGTGGTATGCATTTTCCGTTTCGAGACTATGGGATTGTACCATCAACCTCTGGTTTTGGTTTCAGAATTTGCCATTGGCGCCCCGCAGGGGAGCGCGGACTTGTTGCCCGAGCGTGCTGCATCCAACTCCGGGCGCGACGTCGGCCGCGCTCCCCTACGGGTCGCGGTTAAAGTCGGCAAATAATGCATTTCAGGTACTGTGTTTCCGGACAGGTGGCGGCCGTGGGATGGTCCGGAGCGGGACCGCGGCTTTCGAGGATCTGGATGTCGCGTTTGTGCTCGGCGGAGAGTTGTGCCAACAAATCGTGAAGCATGTCGCGCGTGATCAGGCCGGAACAACAACAGACGACCAGTTTGCCGCCAGGTTCCAAGAGCTTGATGGCCTGGGTTTGCAATTGCCGATAGCCGCGCATGGCCTCCTCGACGGCATGGCCGGCGCGGGCAAACTTGGGCGGATCGAGGATGACCATGCCAAACTGTTCACCGGCGTCCACAAGCGCGTCGAGTTTGTCGAAGACGTCGTGCTTTTCGTATGTGATATTGTCCAATTCATTGAGGCGTGCATTGCCACGGGCCAGTTCCAATGCTGGTTCCGACGCATCGACGCCGAGTACTTGCGCCGCTCCGGCTTTGGCCGCGTGCAAGCCGAAGCCGCCGGAGTAGCAAAACGCATCGAGCACGCGCCGGTCCCTCGCCAATTTCGCCACAACCTGGCGATTGTCGCGCTGATCGAGATAGAACCCTGTTTTTTGACCCTCGGTCAGGAGAACATGAAAGCGCACGCCATTTTCTTCAATGACGATTGGCTCCCGGGGAACCTGGCCGCGCAATAGTCCATCGTGCAGCTCCAAACCTTCGAGCTGACCAATGCCGCGCTCGGTGCGGAGATAGATGCCTTCGGGCTGCAGCAAGTCCGCAAGCTGGCCGGCGAACATGTCACGTCGCTCGGCTAAACCCAATCCTGTGAACTGCACGACCAGCCAGCGGTCGTATTGATCGACGGCCAGACCGGAGAGACCGTCGGCTTCGCTGAAGACCAGCCGGCACGCTTGGCCGGGGCCGCCCAAGCCAAGTACATCGCGGCGCAATGCGACGGCGCGCGCCAGCCGTTCGCGAAAAAAGGACTCGTCCAGCGCAGTTTCCGAATCCCAGGAGTAGAGGCGAACGCGAATTTTGCTGCGGCTGTTGTAGAGCCCGCGCGCGATGAAGTTGCCCGCGTGCGACACGAGATCGACGACCGCGCCGTCCGCCGGCTCGCCTTGCACTTCGGCCACCGCGCCGGCGAAAACCCACGGATGCCGGCCAAAGAAAGGCCGGGCGCGTTTGGGCTTAAGAATGACCCGAGGAAGGCTCATGAAAGTATTCAAGCGGAATGCCGCGAAAGGGAAAGATGGCCCAAAGATCGCCGGTGAAGGCTCTTTCTCATTCCCGTTATGCGCAGTTGACGCTTAGTCCCAGCCCGCCGACCAGATTCATGCCAGACCCGCGCGACCTATCCATTGCCGTAACTTATTTGAGGACAAAGAGGTTGTGGGATTGGTCGCGCCACACTCACCCCCCCCTTCCTGGCCCGAATTGTCAACCGGTTTCGATGGTTAAGCAGAGCGATCGCTACAGTGGTCCAGCGCATCGATGATTCCCGAAGTTGGGGCGAGCAATTTGCCTACCACGGTTTAAGGAAACGGCGAACACACAAGCTAGTTCAGCGTTACCGACTGCGGTCAGCAAGGAATTTCCGCAGACATTGAAGCAAATAGTATCGTCTTGGGTCACTCAGCATGCTACCGAAACTGAGTCGAGTTTGTCCAACAAGCGATATCACCTTGACAATGCTGCCTGAGTGATGCCAGCTCGGAAAAGCTTCCTCAACGCTTGACATCGATGCCCAGTCAAAACGTCGCGTCCATCCAATCGGACCGACGCCTTGAAACACACGTCCGTCATCGCCATCGGCCACTACCACTACCTTGCCGCAGACAGTCATGAAGGCGATCGAGCCAAACAGCAGGGTGCCAAGGACGAATGGAATCCCAAAAAGCGACATGCCGAGACTGAACTCTCCGTTGACGATTTGTGTGCCGTAAATCCCTCCGAGTGAGAATCCTGACCAAACGCACATAAAGGGGACGAGGAGAAGCGCCGTTGGAGAACGGGTCGTTGCGCCCAGCCGGCAACCGGTACCAGTATCTTCAAACCAGGCGCCGCGCGGCGGATCATGGATGTTAAAGTCGTCCGGAACTTGCCCGCTCGCGAGCAAGGCAGAGATGGAGAAGGCGTCATTGCATTTCTCGCAAACAGCCACGTCAGTTTCGACGTTGAGGTGGCTGGCGGGAATGACCAATTTACACTTCGGACACGTGATTTTCATTTGCCAGATGCCGAACAGGATTGCACTTTCTGATCGCCGAATTTCGGATTAGACACAGTCATCTGTATAGTACCGTGAGCGGTTTCAGCACAACAAGTATTCATTACGCGGCTTGACTTTATGTTGTGAGTGAATCGAATCGCTACGGCTCTTTCACTATGCAGAATCCATGGAACCAAAACGGTTGACAATTCGCGCCAAGAGGGGGGGTGTGGATGTGTGGCGCAACCAATCCTGTAACGTTTTTATCAGTAAAGGACTTACGGAAGGAAAAAGGTTGCGCGTGGTTGTTACGAATCCGGTGGCTGCGCTCGGACAAACGGTCAACATCACGTGACATGAAAAAGTGGCGATCGCTACTGCTGCCGGTTCTCCAGAAACCAGCGCTCCTCGACCTTACGCAAGAATACTTTGCGGTTCTGTAGATTCTTGAGCGTGCCAACGGCCTTTTCGCCCTCGGCCTTCCATTGTCCTTCCTTGGCGAATCGGCGCAGTTCACGTACGAGCGACGGGTCCTCCAGGAAATACTCAGTCGTCTCCTTCACGAAGCGCTCGAAGGCGAGAATGGTCTTGGCCTTGTCGCCGCCCTTGGGTATCGCCCGCTTGTACTCCTCCATGGTGTCGTCCACGAACTGCGGTTCGGCAAGCTGGGCCAGGAGATAATCGACGCGCTTGTTCTCCACGGCCTTGACCACCGAGAGCACTGCGTCTTCGGGAGTCTTTTGCGAATAGAAGGCTTGGTTCGACTGGAAGCCGTAACGACTGTCGAGCTTGCTCGCGTCCTGGGCCGCACCGGCTACGGTCAACAGCGCGACGCCAATCAACGCAAATGGTGACTTGAATGGCATGGCCAAATTGCCCTCCCTTCCCCTTCTCGTATCGACCATAATGAAAGAAGAATTCGCACACGACAAGGGCAAAGCCGTCATGCCGGGCAATACATTCGGGGAAATGTTTCGGGTTACAACGGCTGGAGTGAGCCACGGGCCGGGCTACGTCGCCATCATCGACGGCTGCCCCCCGGGGTTGCCGCTGTCCGTGGACGATCTCATGCCGGACCTCAGGCGGCGGCGGCCCGGCCAATCGAAGATCGTCAGCCAGCGCGACGAAGAGGACGTGCCGGAAATCCTGTCCGGTGTCTTCGAAGGCATGACCGACGGTACTTCCATCGGCATTCTGTTCAGGAACAAGGATCAGCGCAGCCAGGACTACGCCGACATCAAGGAGAAATACCGGCCCGGTCATGCCGACTTTACATTCGATGCCAAGTACGGCTTTCGCGACTATCGCGGCGGGGGCCGGTCCAGCGCCCGCGAGACGCTGTGCCGGGTAGCCGCGGGCGCCATTGCAAAGAAGATACTTGGCCAACAAGGGATGCGTATCCTCGGTTACGTCAAACAGATTGGCAACGTCAGCGCGGAAATCCCCGACCCAACTCAAGTGACTCTCGAGCAAGTCGAAGCCACTCCGGTGCGCTGTCCCGTGCCGGATAAGGCGGCGGCGATGATTCAATTGATCGAAGAAGTGCGCAAGGACCTCGATTCCATCGGCGGCGTGTGCGAACTGGTCGCGACGGGCGTGCCGGCCGGGTTGGGCGAGCCGGTGTTCGACAAGCTCAAAGCGGATTTGGCCAAGGCGTTGCTGTCATTACCCGCGGTGACCGCCTTTGAATATGGCGCGGGCTTCGCGGTCGCCACGGCGCGCGGCAGTGAAAACAATGATTCCTTTATTCGAAAGTCGTCGGGACAAATAGGAACGGAGTCGAACCGCCACGGCGGCATGCTCGGCGGCATCTCGAGCGGCGAGCCGATTGTCTGCCGGGTCGCGGTGAAGCCGACGAGCAGCCTGCCGCAAGCGCAGCGCACCGTCACCCGCGCCGGCGAGCCCACACAGATCGCCGTCAAAGGCCGGCACGATCCGTGTTTGTTGCCGCGCTTCGTGCCCATGGGCGAAGCGATGCTGGCGTTGGTCCTGGTCGATCATTGGCTGCGTCACCGGGCACAATGCGGGAAATGATGCGTTTACGTTTCGCGCTCACTGAATTCTGCGCCGTACAGAATCCAACGAACGCGAAACGTGAACGGCAAATTGCACTTGACAACAGCCTGGCCCGCTCTGAAAGTGAAGCCAGATTCAACTCCGCCTGCGCCCTCGGTAATCGGCATCACATCCATTCATCCGAAGGAGGCATCCCATGCGCATCGATGAATTGCTCATGCACCGTCAGGTTCCGCACCAGCGGTTGCACCATTCGCCGGCGTACACGGCCCATCGCATCGCCCAATTGCTGCACGTTCCCGGCAAGGAATTGGCCAAATCCGTGCTCCTAAGGACTACGGACGGCTACACGCTTGCGGTTTTGCCCGCGACGCATTACGTCGACCTGGAACGCATGCGCCAGGAGCTGCAAGACGACGACATCGACCTCGCCTCCGAAGGGGAAATGCAGCGCGTATTCCCCGATTGCGAAACCGGCGCCATGCCCCCGTTCGGCAGCCTCTACAACGTACCCACCATCGTCGATGATTCGCTCGCGGAGGACGAAGAAATCGTCTTCGAAGGCCCGACTCATGAGGAGGCGATTCGCATGGCCTACCGGGATTACGAAGAAGTAGAACATCCCCGGCACGGCCGCTTCGCGCGGCGCTGGTAGGCTTACGATTCGCGCTCGCTTTGTCTTGCGTCGATGCCAGACCGCGCCGCTACTCGCAGCCAAACGCACGCGGCCGCCGTGAACAGGAGCGTAGTGACCAAAAGCCATCGATAGTGCGCGACGTATTCGTATCGAAAAGCGACTCCGAGCGCGCCGGCGGATACGATCGGAATCCCCAACAACAAAAGCCGCCCGCTCCATGGCTGCCGCGCAAGCGTTGCCGCGATCAAGACGGCGAGCGCGCTATGGAAAACAAGGAATCCCGCTGGGCTTTTGCCCCAAGCGAATTCCAGCGACCACCCGAAGCGCCAATGCCAGACCAAAAAAACGTGCGTAGAAATCGTGACCGCCATCGTCCACAGCAGCCAGCGGCGCGGCCGGCGGGCAGCGTGCAACACCAGGTTGATGCACAGAAGCAGGTAGCCAGCGTAGGCCAGGCCAAAAGTAATGTGATCGCGCAAACGCCGCTCCAGGTTGCTGAGCTATGTCTGGTTGCTTATATCTAACCTCATCTCCTTGAGGAATGGTCATGGCTCAAGTATTTCAAGTAATCGGCACGCGACCCATCCGGCACGACGGCTTGGACAAAGTGACCGGCCGGGCTCAATATGGCGCGGACATCCAGCTTTCCGGCATGTTGCATGGCCGGGTCCTGCGCTCGTCGCACGCCCACGCCAGGATCAAGAGCATCGACGCTAGTGCTGCGCTCAAGGTCCCCGGCGTCGAAGCGGTGGCCACCGCCGCCGACCTCCCCGAATCGGGCGACCGCATAGCGCACCTGGGCGAAGGCGCGGTCAACCTGCGGCACCTTTCGAGCAATTGCCTGGCACGCGGCAAAGTACATTACAAGGGCCAAGCTGTCGCCGCGCTTGCAGCAACCAATCCGCACATTGCCGAAGAGGCCTTAGCGCTCATCAAGGTCGACTATGAGCCGCTGCCGCCGGTAATGGACGTGCGCGAAGCCATGAAAGACTCGGCGCCCAAGCTGCACGCCGACGTGTTTACCGAAGAGATGGGCCAGCTCAAGAAAGACAAGCCGTCCAATGTCGCCAAGCATTTCCAGTTCAAGCTGGGCGACGTGCACAAGGGTTTCGCTCAGGCCGCGGTCACCGTCGAGCGCGAATTCCACACTGCCACCGTGCATCAGGGTTACATCGAGCCGCACAACGCCACGGCCATGTTCAATCCGGACGGCAACGTCACCATCTGGTGCTCGACGCAAGGCGCGTTCACCGTCCGCGCCCAGGTCTCGGAATTGTTGCAGATTCCGGTGTCACGCATCAAGGTCGTGCCTTTGGAAATCGGCGGCGGCTTCGGCGGCAAGATACGCGTCTATCTTGAACCGGTCGCTGCAGTCCTCAGCAAGAAAACCGGCAAGCCGGTGAAGATTCTCATGGACCGGGCGGCGGTGTTCGAAGGCACGGGGCCCACGCCCGGTTCTTACATTCGCGTTAAGCTCGGCGCGGACAAGACCGGCAAACTGGTCGCCGGCGAGGCGTATCTAGCTTATGAGGCCGGCGCTTTTCCCGGTTCGCCCATCGGCCCGGGCGCGATGTGCATTTTCGCGTGCTACGACATTCCAAACGTCTTGATCGACGGCTTCGACGTGTGCGTGAACAAGCCCGCTACCGCCGCCTATCGGGCGCCGGGCGCGACCAACGCCGCCTTCGCCTCCGAAACCGTGGTCGATGAAATCTGCCGCCAGCTCAAGATCGATCCCTTGGAATTCCGCCTGAAGAATGGGGCGAAAGAAGGCACGCGCCGCGCCGACGGCCCGATTTATCCGCGCATCGGCATGATCGAAACCGTGGAAGCGGCGAAGAAACATCCACATTATGTCGCGCCCCTCGCCCCTGGCTCGTCGCCCTTCCCGCGCGGTCGAGGTGTTGCCTCCGGCTTCTGGTTCAACATCGGCCTAAAATCCTCCGTCACCGCCAGCGTCAACAACGATGGCACGGTCAGCCTCGTCGAAGGCTCGACCGACATCGGCGGCACCCGCGTCAGCGTCGCCATGCAACTTGCGGAAGCGCTCGGCATTCGCGCCGAGGATGTCCGCCCCGTCGTCGCCGACACCGACAGCGTCGGCTATACGGACGTCACCGGCGGCAGCCGCGTCACCTACGCCACCGGCTGGGCCGCTTATGAAGCCGCCCAGGACATCAAGTGGCAGATGCTCGAAAAAGCCGCGCAGCTTTGGAAGACCGATCTGGACAACGTGGTCTACGACAAGGGCGTTATCCGCGCGAAGGACGATCCGGCCAAGAAGATCACCTTCAAGGAATTGGCCGAAAAGATTCAGCACAAGGGTGGTATCGTCGTGGGCCGGGCGACGGTCGATCCGCCCTGGCCCGGCGGCGCGTTCGCCACGCATATCGTCGATGTCGAAGTCGATCCCGACACCGGCAAGGTCAGCATCCTGCGCTACACCGCCGTGCAAGATTGCGGCAAGGCGATTCATCCCAGCTATGTCGAAGGGCAAATCCAGGGCGGCGCCGTCCAAGGAATCGGCTGGGCGCTCAACGAGGAATACGCTTACAACGCCAAGGGCGAGATGACCAACGCCAGCTTCCTCGATTATCGTATGCCGACGAGCCTCGATTTGCCGATGATCGACGCCGTGATTGTCGAGGTGCCCGACCCGAAGCATCCCTACGGCGTGCGCGGTGTGGGCGAAGTGCCCATCGTGCCGCCACCGGCCGCCATCGCCAACGCGATCTACGCCGCCGTTGGCGTGCGCATGAACGAATTGCCGATGTCGCCGGGGCGCGTGGTGAAGGCGTTGGCGGCGAAGAAGTAATGGCAACTGTATTCATCCCTGCCTTGTTGCGCGATCTCTGCGGCGGCCGCGAAACCGTCAGCGTCGCGGGCGCAACCGTTCGCGAGATCGTCGACCGCCTCGAAGCACAGTTTCCCGGCATCAAAGACCGGCTTTGCCAAGACGACGAGTTGCGCGCAAGCATTGCCGTCGCTGTCGGCGCTGAGGTGTCGCGCCAAGGGTTGTCGGCAGCCGTTGCCGCTGACAGCGAAGTGCATTTCGTGCCGGCCATCAGCGGTGGAAATTTGGGGCACGTTTGTAACTAACCACGCGCCGCACATTTGGCTATTCGGGTTCTTCAAGGCGTGGTATAATTCTAATCGACACTTAGCAGGATGCGTGTTCCAGCGTGTTAATAGTTTGCATTCCTCGTGATCGACAAATTCGACTGCCCCTCCACGACTTCCAAAGCCTGTGCCAAGGACGGACCAGGCCAAGACAACTACTGCCCGGAGATGTCGCATGACCGCTCTTGTTCGATGCTTCGCCTGCGCCGCTTTATTTGCAGCCGCCGCGCTGTTTCTCCGATCCGCGCAGGCCATGCCCAACGCGGACTACTATTGGCAGGTGGACGATGTGCGTGCGGGCATGAAGGGCACCGGCCGGACGGTCATCAAGGGCACAAAGATTGAAACGTTCGACGCGGAAGTCATTGGCGTCCTGAAAAACGTCAATCCGGGCCGCGACATGATCTTGTGCCGGCTCTCCGGTCTCAACCTCGATAAGACCGGAGTCATCGCCGGCATGAGCGGCAGCCCCATCTACATTCAAAACAAGCTGCTCGGCGCGGTCGCCTTCGCCTGGCCGTTCGGCAAGGAGCCGATCGCCGGCGTGACGCCGTTCAGCCAGATGCACGACTTCGTCGCTTCGTACGAGCGCCGTGACCTTGCCGAGAAGGGCAAGCCGCGCCGCATCGGACTGGCGCAGCCTTTGCGCGTGGGAGGCAAGACGTTCGACACCGTCACGGTGCAGCACGATTACGCCGATCCGCAGCCGACCGCGGCCGACGGAATGTGGCTGACGCCGTTACGCACGCCGCTGGCGGTAACCGGCTTCTCGCCAAACAGCATGGCGCTCCTCAGGGATTCCTTGTCCAATTTCGGCATGACCCCGATGCAAGGCGGCGGCGTGCCCGCCAAAATCTCCGACCAGGAACGCAACACGCAGATCGCACCGGGCGGCGCGCTCATGGTCGCGATGGTCACGGGCGATTTCGACATGTCCGGCATCGGCACGGTCACCCACGTCGAAGGCAAACGGGTCTATGGATGGGGTCATCCTTTCTGCAACGTCGGCGCTTGTGAATTCCCGCTCATGACCGGCTACGTGCACCTGATCATGCCGCGGCTGACGATGAGCGTCAAAATGGGCTCGCCGATCCGCACTGTGGGCGTCATCAACGCCGACGTCAGCACTTGCATTGCCGGCTGGCTGAACCGGCAACCCGACATGCTGCCCGTAAGCGCCACGCTCTTGCGCGAGCCGGGCGGCCAACCCAAGACCTACAACGTCCAGATGGCGCGCTTCCGGCCCATGATGCCCGGCCTCTTGCAGACCATCCTCGTCAACTCCGTGGACATGGAAGGCGATCTGCCGGAGGAAATGACCGCGCAACTCAGGCTGCGCATCCACCTCGATGGCCGTGATCCCATTGTGCTCGACGACACCTATGCCGGCACGACAATATCGGCCAACCGCGCGCCGCAAGCGCTCTTTAGCCAGGCGGGCCTCTTGATGACGCAGCTCAACGCCAATCCCTTCGCGAACCTCCGGATTAGCAAGATCGAGTGCACCACCGAGATTCTTCCCGGCCGCCGCACCGCGGAAATTGACAGCGTCGCAATCGAAACCGACACCTATGCACCCGGCGAAACGGTCAAAGCGAATGTGTATCTGCGTTGCTACAAGAGCGGCCGCCAGCGCGTGCCCGTGGCCCTGAACTTGCCCGACGATCTAGCTGACGGCAGCTACACGATCACTGTGAGCGACGACCTGGCCAACGCCCGCGCTGCCTTGCGCGACAATCCCGCACTTGGCTTCCCGCAAACTCTGGAGCAATTGTTTCAGTCGCTTCAGGTCATCACGGCGGCGAAGCGGACGCACTTGGCGCTGCGGCTGCCTCTTCAAGGAAACGGCGTGGCTCTGGGCGGCAAGACGCTGCCCGATCTGCCCGGCAGCATGGTGCAAATTCTCGCGGGCGGCCGCCGCACCGGCGTGCAGCAAACCCAAAGTGCGGTAGTCGCTCGTTTTCCGACGGAATGGGTTGTTGCCGGACAAGACGTATTGCGTTTCAGCGTGAAGAAGAACAAAGCAGTCAACTAGTGCGCTGCACAGATTCCAAAGAAGGAAGACGCGAAATGATCCGACACACCATGGTTTTGTGTGTCTTCGTACTATTGCCTCCCATTGCCGACGCGGCCAAAGTGAAAGTCTGGCAACAGATCCAGCCCGCGCACTTCGATAAGGCGAAGTTCCAAAACACGCTCATCAGCAGCGACGGCACGATTCGCCTGTCACGGCAAGTAAAACCGCTCGCCAATCTGGAAGCCGCACATGTCTGGAGCGTGCTCAAGGACAAGCTCGGCAATCTCTATGCTGCAACGGGCGACGACGGCAAGATCTTCAAGGTGTCCGCTGATGGCAAAACTTCGATCGTTTACACCGGCAGCGACAGTCAGGTGCTCTGCCTCGCGCAGGGGCCGGACGGGACCATCTACGCCGGCACCGGACCCACCGGTCGTCTCATCCGCATCGCCCCCGACGGCGTCGTCAAAGTGCTGGCCGAGAATCTCGACTCGTACGTTTGGGCCCTCGTCTACGATCCCGCTTCACAAACGGTGCTGGCCGGCACGGGGCCAAAGGGACGCGTCTTCCAAATTACGACGGAAGGCAAAGCGACTGTTTACTACCAAACGAAGCAAGATCACATCATGTGCTTAGCGCTCGGCGCCAAGGGCGGACTCTACGCCGGCACAGACAAGGGCGGGCTCGTCTACCGCATCGACGGCAAGGGCAAAGGCTTCGTCCTTTACCACGCGCAGCAATCGGAGATCAAGACGCTGCTCGTTACGGACTCGGCTGTCTATGCGGGCACCAGCTCACCGACGCGTAAGCCGGTGAGCCCGGGCAAGACCCCCGGCGCGGGTTTCTCCGATACTGCCGATGATCTCTTCACAGTCGCCTTTCAAGAGAAAGCAAGCTCGCCGCCGTCCATGCCCACGGTCGGCGACAACTCGCTCTATCGCATCGCGCCCGACGGCAGCGTGCGCGAATTGTTTCGTGACAGGGTCCTCATTCTCTCGTTGTTGCCGCACAACGGCCGGCTCCTGGTCGGCAGCGGCATGCAAGGCCAGCTCTTCGAGATCGACGAAAAGACCAAGGAGAAAAGCGAAATCGCCCGACTCGATCATGGCCAGATTCACTGTCTCTTGCGCCGCCGCGACGGCGCCGTTGTCCTGGGCACGGGCGATCCCGGCAAGCTCTACGCGCTCGACGATCGTTACACCGCGAAAGGCACTGTGCTGTCCGACGTGCTCGACGCCAAGATCATCAGCAAGTGGGGCGCCTTGAACTGGAAAGCAGAAGTGCCATCAGGGACCGCCCTCAGCGTCGCCGTGCGCAGCGGCAACGTCGCCGAGCCCGACGCAACCTGGAGCGCTTGGTCCGCCGAACAAACCGATTCGAACGAGTCGAAGGCCCTGGCCCCGGCGGCACGCTATTTCCAGTACCGTGTCACCCTGCGCACCGACAAGCCGCTCGA
>JAKEFD010000180.1 GCA_022616245.1 Gemmataceae bacterium | reverse complement strand
TTGGCAGCTTGCTGAAGCGTTTCCCGCTTCTGCAGGTTCCCTCGGCCTTCCGGCCAGCACCTGTCGTGTAGGCGAACTTATGACTTGACGAGCCGTATGCGATAACTGCGCACGTACGGATCAGTGGGAGCCGGCGTCGGGCAACCGCCCCGGCGACCCGGCCGCAAAACACGATGTGTCAGCAAATTAACTTTAATCAAAATATAGACTTACGTCAAAAACCGGGTCGAAAAATTGCTGACACATCGCTCATTTTGGGCGTCGTGTCATCAATTCTTGTTACTCCTTTGTTTCCAAGCGTTTGTGGAAAACGAATTCATGACACATTGCTGACAGCCATTGAGGGGTAGCGGCTTGAGTTTCACACCCCAGATATCAAAGTTAAGGAACCCCAATTACTAGCGCTGAAGACGGACTAGCCGCACAGCACTAGCCGCACAGCACTACCGCCAAAACCTGGGCGGTCAGGATGCGCATCAACGTGGTCAACGGGAAAACCGTTGCGTAGGAGACCGTTGGCGCCTCGGACCCGCACGATCGCGATGGCTTGCGCGGTGGGGTTGGTCTGGTAGAGGTCAAATAGCCAATTCATGGTGGTGCCGCCAAAGTCCCGAATCACGCAGTGGGCGCGGCCGTGCGCACTTCCGCGCCGGCGCCACTCTCGTATTTCTTGAAATTCTCGATGAACTGACTGGTCCCCGCGCGTCACACGTCTCCGAGTTCATCAAGGGCCTGTCGAATCACGCGGGCGCTGTCGCGCAGCCGCCCTTTTTCGTCGTCGTCCAGCGGCAGCGGAAACGTCTCGAGGACGCCTTGCCCGCCCACCATGCGGGGCAATGCCACCGTGACGTCGCGGACGCCCGCCACATCGGCCGCCGGCATGCACACGGTCAGGATCGCCCGCTGGTCGTGCAGCACGACGTCGAGGATGCGGGCCAGCGCGCAGCCGATTCCGTAGTAAGTGGCCCCCTTGCCGGCAATGATCGAGTAGGCGGCGCGCCGGACCTTGCCGTCGATGTCCCGGCGCACGGCCTCGGACAGATCGACTCCGCGCAGCCGGGCGAACTCCGGCAGCGGCATACCGGCAATGGTCGCCAGTGACCAAGTCAGCACCTCGGAGTCGCCGTGCTCGCCGACCACGTAGGCATGGACGTGGTGCGAATCAACGCCGCAGTGGGTGCCCAGCAGGCTGCGGAAGCGGGCGGTGTCCAGCGTCGTTCCGGAGCCGAGTACGCGCCCCGTCGGTGTGCCGCAGGAGGCCGCATAGCGCGCGGCCAGGTGCGTCATCACGTCCACCGGGTTGGTGGCGACGAGCAGTACCGCGTCGGGCGCATGCGTGAGCACCTGGGGCACCACCTCGGAGAAAATCTGGGCGTTGCGCTGCAGCAAGTGCAGGCGCGTTTCGCCTGGCTTCTGCCCGACGCCGGCGCAGATCAGAACCGCCCGGCAGCCCCTGAGATCCGCGTAGCCGCCCGCGCGGACGCCAAGGGGGTGGGCGAATGGCACGGCATGGCGGATGTCGTCCGCCTCGGCGTCGGCGCGGGCTTGATTCTTGTCCACCAGGACCAATTCACGCCCCACGCCGCGCATCACCAGAGCGTAGCCGGCCGTCGCGCCCACGAACCCGGTGCCGACGATGCCAACTTTCATCGCAGATCTCCGAATAGCGTGCTACCGCGTTTGGTTACTGGTTGTGCCCGGGCCGCTTCTCCTCGATCAATTGAAAGCTGCTCTGGTCTCCAACCAGAACGGTGTCCGCCATCCCCAGGAACAACCCGGTGCCGACGACACCTGGAATCGCACGAATATTCATTTCCAACCGAGGCGCATCCGGAATTGGTCCGATCTGGCAATCGATGATGTGGTTGCCGTTGTCTGTCACAAACAGGTTTTCACCGCGACGATCGGGAATTGGCCTGCAGCCGAGTTCGCCCAGCCGTCGCTCGCAAAGGGGCAGGGCGAACGGCGTCACCTCGACCGGCAACTTGCCGCGCGTTCCCAGCTTCGGCACCAACTTTTCACCGCCAACAAGAATGATCAGCCGGCGGGAAGCGGCGGCGACGATCTTTTCGCGGACCAGCGCCCGGCCGTAGCCTTTGATTAGGTCGAAGTAGGGATCCACTTCGTCGGCGCCGTCCACGGTCAGGTCGAGTTCGCCCACTTCGGCCAGCGTCGCCAACGGGATGCCGACCTGCCGCGCCAGCGCTGCCGTCTCCTCCGAGGTGGGTACGCCGCGGACGTGCGCTGCCCCGGAGCGAACCCGCTCCCCTAAGGCTCGAACGAAGGCCTGAGCGGCGCGACCGGAGCCCAGGCCGATCCGCGCGCCGTCCGGCACGAGTTCCAGTGCCCGCTCGACAATTGTCATTTGAGCCTCCTCGCGTCCGCCGATGATCAATGCGCCAACTGCTCTTTGGCGGCAGCCACGACATGTTCGGGGGTGAAGCCGAATTTCTTCTGCAGTTCCTTGAGCGGCGCCGACGCCCCGAACGTTTTCATCCCCAAGGTCTGTCCGGTCATCCCGACGTACCGCTCCCAGCCAAAGGTGGACGCGGCCTCCACCGACACGCGGGCCGTCACAGTCGATGGGAGCACACTTTCACGGTAAGTCGGGTTCTTGCTGCAGTGATGCTCGAACATCTCCCAGGACGGCATGCTTACAACCCGCGCCTTGATCCCTCCCGCCTTGAGCTGCTCATACGCTTGCACGCAGAGGGTCACCTCGCTGCCGGTGGCCAACAGCAACACGTCCGGCTTACCGCCCGGCGCATCGGCCAGAACGTAAGCGCCCTTGCGGAGGCCCTCGGCCGACGCGTACTTCGTGCGGTCCAGAGTCGGCACCGCCTGCCGCGTCAGGATGAGGCAGACCGGCTCGTGACGTAACTGCATGATCACTTTCCACGCTTCGACCACCTCGTTGGCATCGCATGGCCTTAAGGTGATCAGGCCCGGGATGGCCCGCAGTGAAGCGAGGTGCTCGATCGGCTGGTGGGTCGGACCGTCCTCGCCGACCGCGATGGAGTCGTGCGTGAAGACGTAGATGACCGGGATCTCCATGATCGCCGCCAGCCGCAGCGGGTTGCGTCCGTAGTCGCTGAAGATCAGAAAGCCCGAGCCATAGGGCCGCACCTTGCAGAGCGACAGCCCGTTGAGGATGGCCCCCATCGCGTGCTCGCGGATGCCGAAGTGCAGGTTGCGGCCCGTGTACCCCCTCACCCTACCCTCTCCCCCATCGGAGGGAGAGGGGAGGGTGAGGGGGTTGTCGGCGCGGAAGTCGCCGGCGCCTTCAAAGGTCAAACGTGTTTTGCAAGAGGGAGCCAGGTCCGCCGAGCCGCCCATGATCCAGGGCACGTTCTTGCCGAGAGCGTTGAGCAACAGGCTGGAGGTTTCGCGCGTGGCCTTGCCCTTGGGATCGGGCGGGAACGCCGGCAGATCTTTGTCCCAACCTTCGGGAAGCAGGCGACGCTGCATACGGAAGAGGCGGTCGCCCAGCTCGGGATACTGCTTGCGGTACTCTTCGAAGCGGTCGCGCCAGGCTCGATGCAATTCTTGTCCGCGCTTGCCGATGCCGCTCTGAAAGTGCTCGTAGACGCCGTCCGGCACGAGGAACTTGGCGTCCTCCGGCCAGCCGTAGTTGCGCTTGGTCAGCCGGATTTCTTCGTCGCCGAGCGGCTCGCCGTGGGCGGCGCTGGTGTCTTGCTTGTTGGGCGCGCCCCAGGCGATGTGACTTTCCACGATGATCAATGTCGGCCGATCGCTCGTTTCCTTAAAAACGCGAAAAGCCCCGTCAAGCATTTCCAGGTCGTTAGCGTCGCTGACGCGGGTGACATTCCAGCCCAGGCCAAGAAACTTCGTGGCGACGTCCTCGCTGAAGGTCAGATCGGTGTGCCCTTCGATCGTGATCTTGTTGCTGTCATAGATCCAGCACAGGTTGGACAACTTCCAGTGACCGGCGAGGGAAGCCGCCTCATTGGAAACGCCCTCCATCATGCAGCCGTCGCCGCACAGGGAGTAGACGTCGAAGTCGAACATGTCGAAGCCCCTCACCCTGCCCTCTCCCCCTGCGTTGGGGGAGAGGGTAGGGTGAGGGGGCCGATTAAACGTAGCAGCCGCCCAGCGCGAGGCCAACGCCATGCCGACGCTGGTGGCCAGTCCCTGGCCGAGCGGGCCGGTCGTGGTCTCGATGCCGCTGGTCCAGCGGTATTCCGGGTGGCCGGGACACTTGCTGTCGAGCTGGCGAAACTTTTTGAGATCGTCGAGCGTGACCGTCGGCTCGCCCAGCGTCTCATACTTCGGGTTGACTGCCTTGACGCCGGTCAAGTGCAGCAGAGCGTAGAGCAGTGTCGAGCAATGCCCCGCCGAGAGGACGAAGCGGTCGCGGTTTCCCCAGATGGGGTTGGCCGGATCGAAGCGGAGGTAGCGCTGCCACAAAACGTAAGCAGTTGGGGCCATGCCCATGGGCGAACCCGGATGGCCCGAGTTAGCAGCTTGCACGGCGTCCATGCACAGGGTACGGATCGTGTTGATCGCCAACTTCTCAATGGGCGCGCGCTCACTCGCGACGGTGAGACCTGTCTTCATGGACAACCCCTTTCTGGGATCGGTCCCGAGGCGATAGTCCAGTTGTAAAGGCCGGCGGTGCGAAACGACGTGGGAGATGTCTGCCGACAGACGGCAGAAATGTCCCGATCATCCCTAGCGAAATTGTCAGTGTCCCCGCCCGCCAATCATACGCTTGCGAATGGAAAACCTGAATCATATTCTGGGAAAAAAAATCGGCGCGTATGCGAAGGAAGCGTGAAGACAGGCCAGAGTCTCTCATTGCCTGGGAACCTTGCTCGAACCGAACACGCGACGATTTCGTATTTGGCAGGGCGGACGCGGCGTGGTACAATGTTCTCGCTGCCTCAGGCTGGAGGTAATCGGCCATGCCTGCCAATCTATCGAAGGTTGCGGTTCTCTTCTTCGTCGTCTCGGTAGGAACCAACGTCACCGCGCAGCCGCCCGGCGACGCCAAAGGCCGAAGGAACAACGCACTCGACGAAGACAAGCAAATCTTGCGCGAGATTAGAGAAGCTTACAAGGCGCCATTTGAAGTGTACGAAGACGTACTCAAAGACCTGCGCCGCTCGTACAAGGAGCCGTCGGAGAAGCGCGAAGCTTCGATGTTTCGCGAACTACGCCGGCTGTACGTGCTCAGTCCCGAGCGCGAGCTGGCCATCCTTCAGGAAATACGCAGGGCCTACGAGCTGCAATCGAGCGCGCAAGAAGAACGCCTGTTCCGCGAAATCCAGAACTCGCCGCCGCTCCCCAAGGGCGCGGTGCCTGAAGCCACGCAGTCCGAACAAGCCTGGAAGCTGTTTCGCCGGCTCGACCTGGATCACAATGAAATCCTCGGCCCCGACGAAATGCCCGAGGCGCTGCGCGGCGAGCGCCGCCGCTGGGACTCGAACCGCGACGGCTTCATCAACCCCGACGAGTACTGGGCCTACTACCAAGGCCGTCTGCGGTGGCTCTCCGACGAGGTTGCTGCCGGCCGGATCGATCTTGGACTCAAGCGCGGCGGCCCGATTGTAATCGAGATCCCGGTGGAGAACGAAGACCCGCGCCCGATCGTCTATCGCGCCGGCAAGCTGCCCAAAGGCTTGCCGCCGTGGTTCGAAGAATTTGACACGGACAAGGACGGCCAAGTCGCCCTGTTCGAATGGCATAAAGGCGGAAACGCTCTCAAAGACTTCGCCGCCATTGACCGCGATAACGACGGCCTGGTGACTCCTGAGGAAACCCTCCGGTTCCTGGCGCAAGACAGCGCCGCCCAAGAGCAGGCCGCATCCGAAGCCGAGGAGAAGAAGGGCAAAAAGAAGAAATAACCGCGTCCTTACAACCCCACCGAAGTCTTGTATTTCAGCTTGTCACCGCGGAAGTGCAGCGTAATGGATTTGTTGCCGCTCTCCCAAAGATAGATCTGGTCGCGGTTGCTGCTGGGCGCGAGATTGACGCCGAACTGCGAAGCCACGCCGCTGCTGGGATCGCCTTGATACGTCCCCTCGCCCAGAATACTCTCCACGTCTGTCTTGGTCATTTCGAGCTGGAGCTTGTCGAAATTGGCTTTGTTCACTTTGCTTTCGCCGCAACCTGAGATGGAAAGACAGACCGCGGCGGTGATGACCAATCCTGCGATGCTTCGAAACCTTGGCGCTTGCATCACGTGTTTCCTCAAGGGGGCATGGAAGATTCATTCAAACGACGCTCAAACAAGATCGAGCCGCCGTTTCATCATCCGCGAGCGGTTGCAGTCGGCGCAGAGGCCGCGAATCACGAAACTGTGACCGTCCATTTGAAATTGATGTTGCCGGCAAACTTCGCGGATCATGGCGTCGAGTCCGGGATACTGGAATTCGATCATCTTGTGGCACTTCTGGCAGACCAGGTGCTCGTGCTGCGGGTAGCCGTAGTCGTGCTCGTAGTACTTGACCTGGCCGATTTCCAGCTCACGCAAGAGACCAGCATCGACGAGCTTTTTGAGGGTGCGATAAACGGTGGCCCGGCTGATCCGCAAGCCCTCCTGCCTGATTTCGTCGATCAGCTGATCGGCGGCGAAGTGATTGTGCTTGCTGAAAATGTAGTCCACCATGTCGGCGTGCTGGCGCGTGAAGCGCTGAGGGCGCGGACCACTGGCCAGATACTCCCGGAATTTTTCCTTCGGGGTTTGCGATACTTCCAAGGTTGGCAAATCCACGCGGCGACTCCTTGCGACCGTAGGCCAAGCAGACTGCTGCGCCCGCAAAAGGCACAGCCAGAGATATGAACTGGTTACTGGGTCATTATAGCCGGACAACAAAAAACCCCAAGGCGGATTGCCTCGGGGTACATGGGGGGCAGACATTCCTGTCTGCCGTTAAAAGTCCCTCGCTCGCGCGTCGGGCTAGTGTTAACAACGGACAAACTGGAAAGCTGCCCAACGACGAGATTTCCCTCGCTCGCGCGTCGGGCTAGTGTAATCACTCGCCCATTCGTTCCAATAGCTTGTCCAGAGCGGCTTCCCATTTTTCCGGAGTGTCATAAACGCCGGCGGCGATGTCCCTCTTAACCCGTTCGACCAGCTCCTTGCGAATGCCGCGCTTGTGTTTCTTGGCAGTCATGAGTTCCTTATCCAAGGTGGCGTTGCCGTCCGCAGGCGCCAGACCGCGCCACCACGCCGGCGTTCCGCGTATAGGGCCGTCCCAACTTCCGGGACCTTGATCGCGCATCGAGTGGTCTCCCGGCGGCCCCGCGCCCTCCGATCCGCGCAGGCTCGCACTGCTCATCGTATCGTGTTGGGGCATGAGGATTCAACCCACGAGCCAAGAATGCCTCACGCTCCGCGCGAGGAGCGCAACCCTTACGCGGAGGGTGAGGCATACTCCGGCCCCGGATCGCCGCGGAATTGAAACGGCGAAGCGCTTTAGATGGGTCCCTTGTCCTACCCTTGCCGTGTGCCGAACCGATTGCCATTCTCCCGGCAATCTACTTTTTTTCTATCGACGGGGCAAGAAATGCGGATGAGGTAATTTCACGTCCGGAGCGGTGACTACTTTTTTTGACCTCCTGCGAAATGCAATGCGCGAAGGATGCAGCGTGGCATGGGCGTCCGATGTGGAACAGGTTTTCAACCTGTTCTGTTTGATGCTTTTACTGGAGATCGCGACAATCCGGACAGGTTGAATAGCTGTGCTTCTCGGCAGGATTGGGTCCCTCGCTTGCGCGTCGGGCTAGTGTTAAATTCCTCGCTTGCGCGTCGGGCTAGTGTTAAATTCCTCGCTTGCGCGTCGGGCTGGTGTTAGATTCCTCGCTTGCGCGTCGGGCTGGTGTGATCAGACTGCCCGGGCGGGGACAGGTCCAAAGTGTTTGACCATGCGCAACGTATTTCCGGGTTGTCCAGCGCTGCGCGGTTGACAAACGACTTCGTCCATGAGCGAGCGAATCAGATACACGCCGCGACCGCCCACGCGCAACTCGCGCGGATTCATGT
This sequence comes from Gemmataceae bacterium, assembly GCA_022616245.1. Lineage (GTDB taxonomy): Bacteria > Planctomycetota > Planctomycetia > Gemmatales > Gemmataceae > JAKEFD01. The sequence goes on along the minus strand of JAKEFD010000180.1, from coordinate 7,636 downwards.
ACGGCACGGCGGCAAAGTCGAACGGCCGGCCTTCATCCTCGAGCGTCAAGACCACACCGTCCGAGTTGGATTGTAACTGCAATTGGATGTGCGCTGCGGGGATATCCCGATGTGCGTGCCGGATGATATTGGCAACGGCCTCGCCCGCGGCCAGCACGACGGCATGAACCACGGAGCTCGGCCAGCCATAGGCTTGGCCCACCGCTTCGACAAAGGAGCGGGCCACGGACAAGAACCGCAGTTCGCTGGGCAGCGACAAAGAGAACTGGCGGACCACCGCCGACATCGGCAACTCCGGGACGCGAGGCTTCCTTGCCATATCCCTTCACGTGAGAATGATACTTATCCTGTCAGGCGAAAACAAGCCGGCAAAGAGACGTGTCCGGATTTCATGACAAGGCAGCGCGACAAAAATGTTTCCATAACTCTTTTCAAAATAGGCATTTACGGGATTCGTCGCGCCGCCAACCCCCCCCACACCCCCCTCCCTGACTTGAATCGACAACGTTTTGACTTAAATATAATAGTAACTGAGACTTAATTTCATGCAACATCGTTTTTGCGATCGCTTTGGTCAGGACCGGCGAGCGCGAAGCCGCAAGCGGCAAATCAGACAAAGTGAACCTTTTTCCGACTGACGAGTCTCTAATATTCGTAAGGTGTGACAAAGATGCAGTTTGCGACGACTGATCGTTGCGACACCCTTACCTTCCGAGCAAAACTAGCGTATAATGGAGTGGTTTAACAGGTTGCGCTCAATACGCTCAAGACTCAGTTTTGCCGCTTTGCCGGCCCGTCCGAGTTCTATGGAATTCAACCTCACACAGAGCGTGCGGCCCAGGTTGAATTCGGCCAACCGGGGTATTTTGTGCCTTCAGACCGTCGATTTAGTTTGGGTAATGCTGTGAAGTCGACTTTGCCAAAAAACGTGGATGCGGCTCGCACGCCAAAAAACGAGCCAAGTCGGAAGGGCACAACGATGTCGGACCCGGAAGGGGAATTTCTGTTCTCGTCTGAATCGTACCATCTTGAAGAGGGAGCGCCGACGCCGGCTTCCTCGATGGGCGGTGCGGACGATGCTCTGGGCCTGTACCTCAAGCAAATGGGCGCCATCCCGCTCTTAACCCGCCCGCAGGAATTGGTATTGGCCCTGCGACTGGAAACGGCACGCAAGCGCTATCGCCGCTCGGTGCTCTTCAACTGGTTCATGCTGGGGCGCGTGTGGAGCGCCTTCCACAAAATCCAGGACGGCGCGATTCCCATTGATCCGAACATTGATGTCGTGCACAGCTTGGGCCTGAGCCGGGAGAAAATCCTGGCGCGCCTGCCGTACAACGTGCGCACGCTGAGCAAACTGCTCACGAATGCCGCCAAGGATTTCAAGATCCTGCAGCGAACGCGCTCGGAGATCGGTCAGATGCGCATGCGCCGTATCCTGGCCCGCAACGTGCGCAAGGCGATCAAGCTCGTGGAAGAACTGTCGCCGCGCACGGAGCTGTTGGACACCTGGTTCGTCGATCTTTTGGGTGTCGCCAACGACATGCGGCGGCTGGAAAGCGAGGCGAATCGCCCGGGCCGGTCGCTGGCCGTGCGCGAGCTGCGCACGCGCAGCGCGAAAGGGTTGCGCGACAAGTGCCTCGAAGTGCTGGCGACGCCGGAGTTCCTGCACGCTTTGATGCCGGTGATTCGGGCGCGACAGCAGACGTATCAGAAGGCGCGGCGCGAATTGGCCGAAGCGAATCTGCGTCTGGTAGTCGCCATCGCCAAGCGCTATCGCGGCCGGGGCCTGTCGTTCAACGATTTGATTCAAGAAGGCAACCGCGGCCTCATGCGCGCCGTGGACAAGTTCGAGCACCGGCTGGGCTTCAAGTTCGGCACCTATGCCACCTGGTGGATTCGCCAGGGCATTCAACGTGCCCTGGCCGATCATGCCCGCACCGTGCGCGTGCCTTGCCATCAGGTCGCGCTGTTGGCGGCCATCGAGCGGGTGCGCGGCGAACTGTTCACGGTGATCGGCCGCGAGCCGACCGTGGAGGAAATCGCCAAGCGCCTGGGCGCCAGCGTGGACGAAACCAAGTCGCTCAAAGCCGTGTCGCGGCAACCGATCAGTCTGCACGAGCCGCTGGGTGACGACGCCGAACGGGCGCTGGAGGAGTTTCTCAACGATCCAAGCGCGACCAATCCCGGCCTGGACGCGGACCAGAACTTGCTCAAGGAGCGCATCGGCGAGGTGCTGCGCTCGTTGACGCCGCGCGAACGCGAAGTGATCGAATTGCGCTTCGGCCTGCGCGACGGCCAGCCGCGCACGCTCGACGAAGTGGCCCGCTGCTACGGCATCACCCGCGAGCGCATCCGCCAGATCGAAGCCCGCAGCCTCGTAAAGTTGCGCCACCCCAATCGCAGCCAGCGCCTGGCGGGATTTCGGGAGGAAGTGCGCTGAGCGCGGAGAGTGGAGCGCGGAGCGCGAAGAGTAGAGCGCAGAGCGCAGAGAGTGGAGCGCAAAACAAGACGAGCGCGAAGGAGTGAAAACCTTCGCGCTCGTCTTACTTAGTGCGCTTCGCGCACCACTCTCCGCGCACCGCGCTCAGCGCTTCGCGCTTAGCGCCACGTGCTCCATCGAAACCCGCACCCGGTAGCTGCCGGTCGAGGCGTTGTTCCACGGGCTGGGCACGATGTGCAAGTAGAGCTTGCCTTCCTCGTTGGGGGCGCCTTCGTAGCGCTCGCCGATGAGAAACGCCTTGCCGCTCTCGCCCACCTTGCCGACCAGACTGCCGGCCATGAAGTTGCCGCCCTTGCCGGCCGTCGTGTAGCCCTTGGGCGAAGCCATGTACTGTCCCGGCCCCTGCGGCCACAAATCCACTTGACCTTCGCAGACGATCATCAGGCGCTGACTGGGATCGACGAGCACGCCGGTGTCGAACCATTGGTCCGGGGCACTGCCGTGCTTGGACGCGTCCACGACCAATTCGCTGTCGGCGGTATTGCCGCGGACAAACAGGGTGCGCAGATCCGAGAGCTTCAGGCTTAATTCGCCGAAATGGGCGGAATGCGCCTTGAGCGTCGCGTGCACGATGCGACCGGTTACGGGAAACTCCACGGTCTGGATGTAGTCATCTTCCTTGACGCGCAGGTTTTCCACGGGAGTTTTTTCGGTGATCCGTTTCATGAGGCCGCTGGCGCGCTGGGACACTTCCGGGTCCGGATTGCGTGCCGCCCGTTGCAGGAACGGATAGGCGAGCGGGCCATAGTGCACCAGGTGCTTGACCGCTTCGTCGCGATCCCGGTAGGCCTCACTGCCCAGTTGCTTGATCGATTGGTCTATGTGTTGTCCGACGCCGTCCGGCAAGTGCAAGCCGAAATCGATGCGTCGGATCTCCCGAATTGGAATGGTAAGTTTACCGTACTTGGTCATGACCTCCAGATCGTCTTGCAGGATGGTCATGCGGACGAGACTGCCGTCAACGAAACGAACTTCAGCGAGATTGGGCCGGGGAACATCTTGTTTTCCCTGCCCAGGGACCAGGCTGGCGGCGGCGGTGATAAGGGTCGCAGCCAGGGCCCACTTAAGAGGATAACCCATGGGAGGCCTCCTCGGGCCAAATTGTTGATGCGGTTCTCTGAGAGTGTCCGGGTCGTCCTGACCCGAGGCTGGGACCGCAACGTCCCGAGGAACCGCAAGGGGCCATCAAATGCATTTAATCGCAAATACTCCAATTTTGTAAATGCCTACTTTTAAGGCTAGGTCGAAACTGGGCGAAATGCAAAAACCTGGAAAGGCCAAAACCCTTGCTCTTTCTCGTTTTGCCCGTTAAATTCACTGGGTAAGGTGTTTTTTCCCGCCGAGTACTCCCGCCGTCCTGCCCCACCTTGCCAGTCGAATTCAGAAAAACCGCAGAGGCGCAGAGAATCGCAGAGCAAAGACAAGGAAAGAAGGAACAGAACATCGCTTCATTGCTTGGTTCTCTCTGCGTTCCTCCGCGCCTCCGCGGTTGAATAGATCTCTCCCTTGGAGACTTTCATGCGTAGCCGCTGCCTTACGCTGGTCTTGTCCTGCTTGTCGATCGGCCTCGCCGCCGACAGTCTCTCAATCTCCGCCGCCGATTGGCCCTGCTGGCGCGGGCCCAAACGCGACAACATTTCGCCTGACACAGGACTTTTGAAGTCATGGCCGAAAGACGGTCCGAAGCTGCTCTGGAGCGCCAGCGCGGTCAACAAGAAGAAGTCCGTCGGCGTCGGCTATTCCAGCGTCTCCATCGCCGGCAAGCGCATCTTCACCATGGGCGACATCGGCAAAGACGGCTTCGTCTTCGCTTACGACCGCGCATCGGGCAAAGAGCTGTGGGCCACGCGCGTGAGCGCTAATCTTGGCGACGGCCCGCGCTGCACTCCCACCGTGGACGGCGAGCGCGTCTATGCGCTCAGTCCGCACGGCGACCTCGTCTGCCTCGGCGTGCAGAAAGGCGAGATTCAGTGGAGCAAGAACTTTGAGAAGGACTTCCAGGGCAAAATGATGTCGGGTTGGAAATTCAGCGAATCGCCGCTCGTGGACGGCGACAAACTGATCTGCACTCCCGGCGCCGATGAGGCCGCGCTGGTCGCCTTGGACAAAGTCAGCGGCAACGTGATCTGGAAAGCGAAGATTCCCCAATGCGGCGGGGCCGCGTATTCGTCGCCGGTCATCGCCGAAGTCGGCGGCGTGCGCCAGTACCTTAATCTGATTGGTCCGGGCAAGAACGGCGGCCTCGTCGCGGTGGACGCCAACACCGGCAAATTCCTCTGGAATTATCGCCGCGTCGCCAACGGCACCGCCAATATCCCGACGCCCCTGGTCAAGGGCGATCTCGTCTTCACTTCCACCGGCTACAACACCGGCGCCGCTCTTTTGCAAATGGTCCCGTCAGGCGACGGTGTGCGCATCGTTGAAAAATATTGGCTGAATGGCCGCGACGAACTGCAAAACCATCACGGCGGTATGGTCCTCGTCGGCGACCATGTCTACGGCGGCCATGGCCATGACGACGGTCAGCCGTTTTGCTTGAACCTCACCAAGGGCACGCTGGCTTGGGGCCCGATCGACCCCAGCCCGGGCCGATCCGCCGCCGTCACTTTCGCCGACGGTCATCTCTATTTCCGCTTCCAAAACAACATGCTCGCGCTCATTGAAGCCACGCCCAAGGAATACCGCGTCAAGAGCCAATTCCGACTGCCCAAGGAAATGTCCAATCCCGGCTGGCAGCACCCCGTCGTCCTCGACGGCCGGCTGTACGTCCGCGGAAACTACCAACTGCTTTGCTACGACGTCAAGCAGAAATAAATCCGAAATCCGAAACTCGAAATCCGAAACAAATACCAATTTCAAAAAAGAAAGCTCCAAACCACTGCTTTTGGGTTTTTGCTTTGAGTTTTGAATTTGTTTCGGATTTCGGGTTTCGGATTTCGAATTTGGGCCCGCATTGAATCCCGTGGAATCGGCTTTATCATACCCTTTAGCCCATGTTCCAAGGGATAGCCGTTTTATGCTTCAGCGCAAGTATCTGTTTCCGCACGTCATCGAGATGAATTACCAGGCCGGCCGGCGGCTGGGCGTCAACGTCTATCTCATCGACGGCGGCGGCGAGTTCGTGCTGATCGATATCGGCTACCTGGAATCAGTCGACGAGATCATCGACCTCATCCGCAAGATGGATTTCAACCTGTCCCAGTGCAAGATGATCATCGCCACCCATGCCGACGCCGACCACATCCAAGGCATCGCCCGCGCCAAAGAGCTGATGCGGACCAAGGTGGCAGCTCATCCCTTAACGGTTGAACCGCTCGAGACCGGCGATGAAATCCTCACCTATGCCGTCATCAAGGCGCAGAATTTCGAAATCCCGATGCCGCGCTGCAAAGTCGATGTGCTCTTGAACGAAGGCGACGTCATTAACGTCGGCAACTTGAAGCTCGTCGTCTGGCACACGCCCGGACACACGGCCGGCCAGCTCAGTTTCAAGATGGGCAACCTCCTCTTTAGCGGCGACAACATTTACAAGGATAGCTGCGTCGGCGTCATCGACGCGCATCACGGCTCCAGTATTCCCGACTACCTCCATTCCCTAAGGCGGATCAAAGCCGACTCAGCCGAGTTCCTTCTGCCCAGCCACGGGCCGGTTTTTCGCCGCGACCCAAAGATCCTGCAGGCGGCCATCGACCGATTGACGAAGTACCAGTACATGGCGGATTTCGGGACATGCGCCGTCTCCTGGCCGCTTTTGGACGAATGGGAAGCGGATGTGCTGGCGGGGCGCATGCCGGATTTCAGTGAGTAGCGAGAAAACCACAGAGGCACAGAAAGACAAGATTGCAAATTGAAAATTGCAAATCTCAAATTGAAAATTCCAAATTGGCGCAGCCGATGTGCCTTTCAATTTGCAATTGAAGATTTGCAATTTGCAATTTGAAATGCATTTCTGTGACTCAGAGGCAGCACGTGTCATGAAAGCCGGCATCGCGGGTTTTTCCGGTTCGGGCAAGAGCACGGTGTTTCACTGGCTCACCGGAGTCGCGCCGGACCCAGCCAAGGCGCAACAGGGGCAGCTCGGTAAACCCGACATTCCGGATGAGCGTCTCGATTGGCTGAGCGCGCATTTCCAACCGAAGAAACACACACCGGCCAAGATGGAGTTTCTGGATACGCCGGGCCTGTTGCCCACGGAGCGGCGCGACAATCCGCGCCGGCTCGGCATCATGCGCGACGCCGGCGGCCTCCTGGTGGTGCTGAACGGCTTCGACGGCGGCAACCTCGCCGACGAGCTGCGCCGCTTCCGCGAGGAGATTCTCTTCGCCGATCTGGAGATCATCAGCAACCGCATCGACAAGCTGCGCGATCAATTGAAAAAGCCCAAGCCCGGCAAGCAAAAAGAGCTCGATCAAGCGGAGCTGGATTTGCTGCAGCGCATCGTGGCGGCGATGGAGCAAGGACAGGGCGCCGCCGCTTTAGGACTAAGGGACGACGAAGAGAAAGCCGTGCGCAGCTTTCAACTTTTGACTTTGAAGAAAGAGCTGGTGCTCGTCAACGTCGGCGACGATCGGGTTGGACAGCCGCTGCCGGACGACTTGTTGGCGCTTGCGCCCACGGCGCTTTTGGCCCCGGCCAAACTAGAGCGCGAACTCGAAGAACTTTCCGAAGAGGATCGCCAGGCCTTCATGCAAGACATGCAACTTGCCGGCTTCTCACGAACAGAAGTCCTGCGCAGGATTTTTTACGCCATGAGCCAGATCGTCTTCTTTACCGTCGGCGAAGACGAATGCCGGGCCTGGAGCATTCCCAAAGGCGCGACCGCGGTGGAAGCGGCGGCCGAGGTCCACACGGATCTGTCGCGCGGCTTCGTTCGCGGCGAAGTCGTCCGCTTTGAAGACTTCAAGAAAGTCGGCTCCATGAAGGAAGCGAAAAGCCACGGCGTCTATCGGCTCGAAAGCAAGACCTACGTGGTTCAAGACGGCGATATTCTGCACATTTTGGCGTCCACCTAGTGGTGCCAAATTCGAAATCCGACGAACCAAATCCGAAACAAATCACAAATCCAAACAAGAAATCACCAAACAAGAAAGCAAAATCCGAAATCCGAATCTCGAAATCCGAAACAAATCACAAATC
>JAKEFD010000179.1 GCA_022616245.1 Gemmataceae bacterium | reverse complement strand
GCGAAGCAGCGTGCCGCGAAATTGCTGGAACGGGCCGAAGGGCCTGTCGTATCCAAGGTGCATATTCGAGCACTTCGCGCCATTCACGCGCTGGAGACCATTGGCCACGACGGTGGTCCGGTTCTCGAAACGATGGCCACTGGAGTGATCGAATCGCGGGTTACGCAAGAGGCTAAGCACTCCCTTCAAAGGCGCTTGGGACCACTGAACGACAATGACAAGCTGCAAGGCAAGTGGAAGGTGATTTCTGCAAAGACAGGATCGCCTGAGCCTGACATGTATTTCGTTGATCGCATTATTGCATTCGATGGAGAGTGGCTTCTGTGGGGTCAGGGAGAAAAAGGCCAATTCAAGCTCGATTCGAAGAAAAAACCGAAAGAGATTGACATGTATGGCGAGGAGGGCGGCGCAACGCCAGAGATCCCACTCTTAGGCATTTACGCAATTGAAGGGGATCGAATGAAACTGAGCTGGAGCAAGATTGACGGCAAATTTCGCCCCGAGTCGTTTGAGCTTGCGCCCGGGAACAAGACACGGCAGGTTTCTCTCGAACTGCAACGCGTCAAGAAGTAATCCGATCGAGGAGGGCCGCAAACGGTCCTCCTCTTCATTTCTTGCGCCTCAGCATCATTCCACCTCACTCCATGTTTTGTCGCCACTTGCGGCTAATGCACTAGTTTCCTAAACTCCGTGTGACGCATTGATTTTCCACATAGGAGGTATTCCACCATGGCTGACGAAACCACCCCCGCTCAGACCCAACAGATGCCGCCGCAAGCGCCGCAATTCACCACCGACACGAGCAAGATCTCGACGGTCTATACGAATTTCTGCCGGGTCAGCGTGACGCCGGAAGAACTGGTGCTCGACTTCGGGCTCAACACGCAATTGCAACCAACAGCCGGCGAGCCGATCAATCTGAGCCATCGCGTCGTGATGAACTTCTACACCGCGAAACGACTTTTGGGCGCACTCATGGGCGTCATCAATCAATACGAAGGGACGTACGGCGCGCTGGAATTGGATTTCCAGAAGCGCGCCCGCGGCGGCATGCGGCCGCAAATGCCGGCGTCCCCGCCCCCGCGGCCCAATCCGCCGCCCGCGCCGAGATAGTGTTCAGAAAACCGCAGAGGCGCGGAGAATCGCAGAGTTAAGAGAAATAAGAACGAATTGTTCCGTTCTTCTCTCTGCGTTCCTCTGCGCCTCCGCGGTTGAAAGGAAAGGAACGAATCCGAGCTGCCGTTCATGCCGACCAAGTGCTATCTCCTTTGTTCACTGCTTCTATGTCAGGGCCCGACCGTTTCAGCTCAGGGCGCGCCGAATCCCGCGCTCGCGCGCCGGGCTGTCAGCGTGTTCGTCGCGGACGTGACACCGCCCCTGGGCCACCCCTGCATGGGCGGCGGCATCGCGCCCGCGCAGCGCATCGACGATCCCTTGTTCGCGCATGGCTTCGTGCTCCATGGCGCGGGCAAGCCCATTGTCGTCGCCGCCGTCGATTGGTGCGAAATCCGCAACGACGCCTATGAGCGCTGGCGCACCGTCCTGGCCGAAGCCGCCGGCACCGATCCGGAGTGGGTGCTGGTCACGGCGTTGCACCAGCACGACGCACCAATCGCCGACCTGGAGGCGCAGCGACTCTTGGACAAAGCCAAGGCCAAAGGCGCGATTTGCGATCTGGACTTCCACGAACGCGCCGTTCAGCGTGTCGCCCAGGCACTTAGAGAAAGCTTGAAGACCCCGAAGAAAATCACGCACGTCGGCCTCAGCCAGGCCAAGGTCGCGGGGGTTGCTTCCAACCGCCGTTTCCTCGGTCCGGACGGCAAACCGCGCTTCGGTCGCACCAGCGCCACTGGTGATCCCGTCGCCCGCGCCGCCCCGGAAGGAACGGTCGATCCCTGGCTGAAGACGCTCAGTTTTTGGGACGGGGACCAACCGGTGTTGGCGCTCTCTAGTTTTGCGACGCATCCCATGAGCCATTATGGCAAAGGCGGCGTTTCCGCGGACTTTGTTGGTCTGGCCCGCAAACGCCGGCAGCAAGACGACCCCGGCGTCTTTCAAATCTACGCCTCGGGCTGCAGCGGCAATGTGACTGCGGGCAAGTACAACGACGGCAGCGCCGCGAATCGCCCCATCCTCGCGGACAAGATCTACCAGGCGATGAAGGAAGCGTGGCAAAAGATGCGCAAGCTGCCGCTCGAGAGCATCGCGTTTCGCTCGACCCAGATGCGCTTGCCGCCGCGCAACGGGCCGGGCTTCACCGTGAAAGATTTGGAAAAACGCCTGCACGAGGACAAGCGGCCGTTCGGGCAATGTTTGGCGGCGCTTGGGCTTAGCTGGCGCGGGAGAGCCGACGCCGGGTCGGACATCGAGGTCCCCTGCGTCGACTTCGGGCCGGCGCAACTGGTGCTACTGCCCGCCGAAGCCTACGTCGAGCATCAGCTCTTTGCCCAAGAACTTCGGCCCGATTCGTTCGTCGTCGTCATGGGCTATGGCGAATGCGGCCCTGGCTACATCCCGACCGAGCAAGCCGTCCGGGAAAACGACACCAATCTGGCCGACTGGAATTGGGTCGCGGCCGGGGCGGAAGAACGCATGCAACAGGCGCTGGCGCAAGTGTTGCAATCGAAGGACAAGCAGCCTACGGCGGCGGAAATTCTCGACGGTCTGAAATCGTTTTATGCCAAGACCGCACGGGCCGACGGTTCGTTCCAGCCGGGAATCGACCCAACCTACAAGGGCATGTCCGATTGCGCCGCCAGCGATCTGGCCGCCCCTACCTACGCTGTCGTTCTGCACCGGACCTTCGGCTGGAAGCTTCCCCACGAAGTAAAGACGATCGAGTTTTTCCACAGCCGCCAACAGCAAGACGGCGCCTTTGTCAATGTCGCCGGCACCAATGATCCCAAGTCTTCTGGGGCGCGCCTTTACAACACCACGCAGGCTTTGGTCGCTTTGCACGGCTTGGGCATCAAGCCGCGCGTCGATCCCTTGCCGGTTTTCGACGTCATCATGGAGAAGGACTACGCGACGCTGCCGCCTTATACGACCAGCTTTTTCCCATTGGCCTATGCCACCCAGGGCAAAAAGTTCCCCAAGGATTTCGACCGCAGGATGCGCGCGCTCATGGTGCAGACCGAAGACGGCTACATGAAGAACCACATCGCGGCGACTTTTCACGTAGCGCACTACTACGCGCTCATGGACGAGCCGACGCCCCTGGCCGAACCGATCATCCGGCGCATGCTGAAGGATCAGAAGGATGACGGCAGCTGGCTTATCAATCCGCCGGCGCGCGACCGCCACGCCTCTTTCGACGGCGTCTTTACGCTCGTACATTTGGGCAAAGACCGCAAGGACTGCAAAGACGCCGTCGCCCGCGCCGCGAAATGGGCGCTCTCTTGCCGCAACTCCGACGGCGGCTTTGGCCATTATCCCGGCAGCCCTTCGGACGCCGACGCCGTATATTTCCACGTCGGCACGCTGGTGCTGGCGGGCGTGTTGACGCCGGCCAAGGAACTCCCACCCAACGCGCACCTATTGGGTTGGGGCCACTTGATGAAGTCCCTCAAGTAGGACGGGTCCATTCGGACGGCCCTGGAGAGCCGTCCTACAAGTGGGGGCCGGTCACTGCTCCGCCCGATAGAGCTAGAGGCCTTTCTTTTCGATGGGATGCTGATCCAATTCAAGCGGGCCGTTGAGCCAATCGTGCACGACGTTGGGCTCGATCATAAAACCCCTCAGGTGCTCCGCCACCAGGGAGCTGCCCCAGTGGCCGCGGGCGAGGAAGGTGCGCACGAACGGTTGTCCCCTGTCCCGGGCGATGTCGATGACGGCGTGCTCGCAGTTGATTGCCACTCCTGCCGGCCTCGTATTGAAGTCCACCGCTTTGTAGAGAACGCCGCCGGAATCCAAGAACTTGGCCTGCCTTTTGGCACGAACAAATAGTTCTTCCCTGATCTCATACGGCCCCCATTGAGCGATCGCGCACCCAGGGTGCACGTCCTGCAAGGACTTACGCAGGGGATGATTGGTCCCTTTTTCGGGAGGCCTTCGGAGATCGACAATTCCCGAAGCGGGCAGCCAGCTGATGGTGGCCTGATCCACAATCTGGACCTTGGGCGCTTTCCGCGCACGCACAAAAGTGGCAAAAGAATGGGCTTTGTGAAAGCGATTGCGTCCGTCCTGGACTCCAAAAACGACCGTATACCATTTGTCCTGTGGTTGGAGATCTGCGGACAGGTTTCCAACTTGTCCTTGGCCGGGCACGTTGGAAACCTGCCCCGGCAGCTGCCCGCGGGCTTCTGAGCCGGCGCGCAGCAGGAAAAGAGACGCGAGGGCGAGCGCTGGGATCATGGCTTTCATGGATCGTGTTTCCCTGGACGGGAATGTTTGGATGTACGACGGAATTGCTTGACGAGGGAGGAGGGGTGATTGGGGAGTGGGACGGGATGGGCAGTCGGGGTGATACGAAACAATAGCTCGCAAACCGGGGGAAGGCAAATGGCTCGCAAAAGTATGGTCGTCTATTTCTTTGGACGGCGACCGGGAGTTAACGCGGTTTCGTGATACTTGGTATATGCGCTCTTCAGGGTTGCTTCGTCGAGATCGATGCGCCAGTCGACTGAACTGAGCGTGACGCCGCAGCAGGGACAATCGAGCAGCCGCCGCAAGCCGTCCAGCTGCGCGTGCACGTGCTTTTTGCAGACCGCCTCGACCTTGGCGAAATGTTGTACAGCCTTGTTGGTGACCGCGAAAACGCCGTCTTGTTCAGTGATCAAACCGGCCTGGGCGAGGCGGTTGAGCGAACCGTACATTTCCGCCAGATTCGGAATGGCATGATTGATGAAGTCCGCCGTCGCAATAAGATGTTCCAGCTTGCACGCTGGCAACGGGCGATTGTAGAGCGCGGACAGGAGAATCCACGCATCTTCGGGTCGCCACGTTGGTTCAAGACAGAAGCCCTTTGCTCGTTTGTGGGCGCGATGCGAAAGGAGCCAGAGCCTGCCGACGCGGCGGACCTTGCCCGCGTCCTCGAGCTGCGAAAGCACAACAGTGTCTTGCGCCCGCGTGTGTTTACTTTGTTCCCGCACGATAACATAGGATCGGATCGAGGAGGCGTGTGCGCCGACGTGGCGACGGTAGCGCACCGCGTCGAATACGAGTTCGGCGTGCGTCATGAGTCTTTCGATCCACGCAGGAAGAACCGCTAAGCCCGTGCCTGTTTCACGACGGCGACGTACTGCCGGGCCAGTTCGCGGATGCGGTCGAAGTTTCGTTGGGCGACGGCTTGGGGCTCGACAAGTTGGCCGCCGACGCCCAGACAGCAGGCGCCGGTCTTGAGGAAAGCCGCCGCAGTCGCCAGGTCGACGCCGCCGGTCGGCATGAGGCGGATGTGCGGCAGCGGGCCGCGCAGGGCTTTGAAGAACGCCGGTCCTACCACGTCCGCCGGGAACACCTTGACGATGTCCGCTCCAGCTTCCCAGGCGCCGAGAATCTCGGTCGGCGTGAACGCGCCCGGCATCACGAGCTTGTCGTAGCGCTGGCACAGGCGAATGACTTCGAGATTCACCGTGGGCGCTACGATGTATTCCGCGCCGGCCAAGAGCGCGGCGCGAGCCGTCTCCGGATCGAGCACCGTGCCCGCGCCCAGGAGCACCCGGTTGCCCAGCGCTTTGCGCACCTCGCGCAAGACATCGAGCGCGCCGGGCACTGTCATCGTGATCTCGACCACGCTGACGCCGCCGTCCGCCAGCGCCCGCACCACTTCCACCAGCTGTTGGCTGTCCGGCGAGCGCACCACCGCCACGATGCCGCAATCCAATACCTGCCGCAGTTGTTCTTCTTTCGCCATGTGTTGCCTTAACGAAACCAACCAACCACAGAGGCACAGAAAAACAAAATTGATCAGAAACGGCAGATTAACGCGGATGTACGCAGATAGTGAATAACACTTTACCAGCCTTTCTATCTGCGTTCATCTGGGTTCATCCGCGGTTGGTTTATGCCAATTAATCGTAGCGGCCGCTCGCCTCGATCGGCCAAACCACTTCGACCTTGCCCTTGCGCACGCCGAGACATTGTCGATGCAGGTTCATGGTTGCACAGCAATGGGCGGGAATGACTTCGCGTTGCTCGCCGACCTTTGCGTCGGCGCCATCGCATTCGACCTTGGCATGCTCTTCGGAAAGCTTCACGACGTTCTCGCGCGCGTGATCCTTGATGACGGGCGCACCGAAGTCCTTCGAAATGGCCTTGCTGCCCGCATCGAGCACGTACCACGTGGGCCGCCGGCTGATGACGCTGCTGAGGATGGTGAGCGCGCAACCGAACTCGGGCCGCACCGCATGGTAGGCGCAGTCCATGAGCACGAACGAGCCGGGTTGAATCTCGGTCACGCCGTCGTAGCCGGCGGCGTATTCCCAGGTACCGGTGCCCGCGCCAGTGACAACGCGCACCGGAATGCCGGCCTTTTCGATCAGCCGGCGCGTGCCGACAAGTTGTGCCAGACCTTCCATAGCCTTGGTCCGTTTCTCGTCCGCCTTGTCCAGAAGCTGCAAATGGCCGTCATAGCCTTGCAATCCGTCGAAGCGGAGGCCCTGTTGCGCGATGAGCTTGGCCAAGGCGAGCGCCGGCTCCCCCGCCGCGACGCCGCAGCGGGCCATGCCGATGTCCACCTCGACAAGCACGCCAAGCGTGACGCCGGCTTGCTGCATGGCCGCGCTTAGTTCCTCGACATTTGCCGGCTGATCGACACAGACGCGAACCTGCGCCCGCTTGGCTAATTCGGCCAAACGGCGCATCTTGATCGACCCGACGATTTGGTTCGCGATCAAGATGTCGGTCAGGCCGGCGTCGGCGAGCACTTCGGCTTCGTTGAGTTTGGCACAAAGAAAAGTGCGGCCGCCGCGCGCGTGGATGTAACGCGCCAGGCCGGCGCACTTCAGGGATTTGAAATGCGTCCGGACAGCAACGCCGCGCTTTTCCCCCGCGTCGAACATGCGCCGCAAGTTGGCGTCGATGATGTCCAGATCCAACAGCAATTGCGGCGTGTCCAGCGCTTCGAGCGGCTGGCCGACGAGCGACGCCATGCGATTCCTCCCAGGACAACGCCGCTATTGTAGGACAGGATTTCAACCTGTCCCGAAGGACGTAGCCCTAGTCGTAGGACCTCGGTTGCAGGTTCGACGGAAACTGGGCTAGCAACCACTTTCTTTCTTCGCTATAGGCCCGCTTCGTAAGTCGATCAACTCAACCGCGGAGGCGCAGAGGGACGCAGAGGAAAAAACGGAACAAAGCGTTCTTTATTGTCTTACTCTGCGCTTCTGCGGTTTTTCTGAATCAGTCGCAGGCCGGCTTGACAAGCAAAACGCGAAGCGGTAAAAGCCCGCCTCCAACGAAACAAAGAAAGCAGGCCGCTCGTTCGGCGAACGGCAGTCGCCTCGTCGAGTGAGGCGACTACACAAGATACGGGCGTAATGCCGACTCCTCCGCGTGCTGGGAATGCGGGAAGCCAGCACTACCCACCCTCCTGGGTAGAGGCGATCAAAGTCCGCTGGGCCAAGTGGTTATTGGGTCGGCCACTCCAACGGGCGCTTCGCGGAGGAGTTTAGTACACCAGTACACGAGGGACCTTGAGGGAGAGGGGGATCGCCGGGGTGCGTTGTCCAGTACAGCGCGCCCCGGCTTGTTTTTTGCGCTGAAAGATTTACGTTTTCTGCCGATTCGACCGATCTTTCCAAACACATCTTGTTTTGACATGTCGGCTATCCCTTTGCGCCTGCTGAGGTGCGAAGCATGTTCACGTATGAACTTGTCATTGCCGCCGCCCTGGTCACCGCGCCGGCGGATGCCGCTTCCCCCAAAGAATTACCGTCCTGGTTCATGCCGCTGCGTGCGGCCCTGGTGCGCGTCGGCATCGACGCGCAGATTCTCGATCGCCGCGAGGAAGAGATTTTTCTTTTGAAGGCCCAGGACTTCCCGGCCGACGTGCACATGCTGCGGCGCCGGTATGTGGAGTTTCTGCACGCACCTTTAATCGAAGAATGCGGCCGTTTTCCCAATCGGGAGACGGCGCTCGATTTCGTCCACTTCAACCGGGCTTATCGCACCGACCTATTGGCCCGCATGACGCTCGATCCGGTTCATGCGGAAGAGTTGCGCGGCGCCGTCGAGGAAACCGATCGCCTGTTTCAGATTTGGGACCAGGTCCGCGAAGCGCGGTGCGGATTCTACTTTGTGACCGTCCGCCGCCAAGCCTTGATGCTGCTTCGGCAATTGGTGGGCAACGAGGCCTTCTACACGGGGCAACTCCCGCCGCATGTACCCGTATGGCGCTTTGTGACCGTGCGCTGACTGAATACTCTTAAATCTCGATATGCACTTCATCGCCGACGATTTGCACGGGATAAGCCTTAACCCCTCTGGGCGCGGGCGGCGACAGATGCGCTCCGGTCGTCAGATCAAACGTGGCCCCGTGCCATGGGCAGACGACCGTATTCCCTTCACAGTCCCCCTCGGCCAACGGAGCGCCGCGGTGCGGACAATCATTATCAATCGCGCAAAACGTACCGTTGATGTTAAAAATCGCTACGTTCTTGCCGCCAACGCTGACTTGCTTGCCCTTGCCTGACGCAATATCCGAAACAGCGGCTGCTCTGACAAACGGCATGACGCCTCCTCCCGTAGACCATCTAACGCCAGCGCGGCGCTTTCTTTCGTGCCTGTAGATTTTATATGGAAGGGGCTTTTCCAATTCTCCAGGATATCCCGTGGTCCCGCATCAGGAAGTCTGTGGCGGAAAAAGCTACAAGAGAATCAATCTTGTTACAAACAACTGCTCACCAGCCAGTAACCGCATTTCCGCGCGTCGCGCCGGAACTCAGGTGATACATAGAGGTTGCGACTTCGATTCTTGAATCGCCGTGTTTTGGCACGGTGCTTGCAAAAATACCTTCCGACTGATCAACAACCAAGGAGAGCTGAAAGCGGCAATATCGAGGCTACAAAGCAAGCATCGGGCCACCCCATCCTGATGCTCGACCGGTTCGCGACGAGGAGGCTTCCCCACTTCCCCGACCCAAGCGAACCGGTCCATCGAGCCGCCGACGGAATTCCTCACGCCAACTTCACGTCCCCCAACAACTCAACAAGCTTATCCCCGGCCACCCGCTTCACCGCGGGTGGCTATCTTTTTGCGCGCAGGTTGCGGCGGACAGGAATGCCCGCCCCTTCATCCCGCTCGAACAGGACGGGCCCGGAGATCCGTCCTACGATTCGGTCTTGCAGGACGGCTCTCCAGGGCCGTCCCTATAATCTGCGCTGGAGGTGAACCAATGAGCGAACTGGCAAAACCAATCGCCCTGCTTTTGTGCGATGATCTACTATTTTCGAGCAGCATCCAAGGTCACGCACGGCACCTTGGCATAGACCTGCGCACGGCGCGCACGCCGGAAGACCTCATGACGCTGGCCCAATCGTGCAAGCCAAGACTGGTTTTGGTGGATGTGCACACGCCGGGTTTGTCGATTGCGGATGCGGCACGGGAACTCAAAGAGATTTCGGCGCCGGCGATCGTGGCGTATGGCTCGCACGTTCAAGGCGAGGTCTTACAGCAAGCCCGCGAAGCCGGCTGCGATCTGGTCTTGCCGCGCAGCCGATTTGTTGCCGACATGCCGAGCCAGCTTGCGTCTTGGGCAGAGCTAGGAAAATCAGCGCTTTGAGCCACATTCAGGGAATAGGCCAGGGCCGACTGCGAAGCATAGAATGCAACCGCATGGACCAAGCGGTCGCCGGCCATCGATTGCCACTGCCTAGCTGGAAACTCGTCTTGGCCCTCGCCCTGCCGGTGCTGGTGCAGCAAGGCCTGGTGTTTCTCGTCAATCAATCGGACCGTTTCCTCGCCGGTCATCTTCAAGCTGTTTCCCCCCGCGAACACGCTGTGCTCGTCGGCAACGTGCTTGGCTCGGCGTCGTGCGCGGAAAGCACAGGTGCGACCGCTATCGCGAGGCTTGAAGTCGCTTGGCGGCTCTTGGAAATGGCCCATGACCGGCAAATCGGCTTTCAAGCGGCGCAAACTTCCGCCAATTATGTTGCCTGGTTCATTAGCTGTTACACCATTCTCGTCAGCGTCGGCAGCACGGCGCTGGTCGCGCGCTTCACCGGCGCCGGTGAACGCGCTCTGGCAATGCAAGTCACCCATCAATCGATCCTGTTGGCGATCTTTTTCGGCTTGTCGGCGACGCTCGCGGCAATGTGCGGCGGGCTGGATTTGCTCGTGGACCTTTTGCAACTGCGCGGCGAAACAGCCGACTTGGCGATTGGCTTTCTGACACCCTTGTTTGTCCTGCTCGTCTTCCAAGTGATTGAGCTGGCCGGCATCGCCTGTCTGGTCGGCGCAGGCGATACGCGCACCGGCATGTATGTGATGATGGGCGTCGCCGTGGTGAATCTGCCATTGGCATGGAGTTTCTGTTTAGGCCTGGGACCCCTGCCGGAATTGGGCTTCGTGGGCATCGCTCTGGGCACCGCGCTGGCCCACACGCTGGGTGGACTCACTGTTCTGTTGGTGCTGGCGCGCGGCAGATTCGGACTGTGTCTAGTGTGGGCGCACTTTTGGCCGCGCTGGGATTTGATGCGCCGGCTCCTGAGAATCAGCATCCCGGCAGGTGTGGACAGCCTGTCGCTGGTGTTAGGGCAATTCTGGTTTCTCAGCCTCGTCAATCGATTGGGCAACGTTGCTTCGAGCGCGCACGGCATTGCCATCGGCTGGGAAGCGCTCGGCTATCTTTCAGGCGCGGCGTTCGGCACGGCGGCGATGACCTTGGTGGGCCAGAATCTGGGCGCCGGCCGGCCCGATCAAGCCGCCCGCAGCGGCTGGCTCGCCTTGGCCTTGAGCGGCGGCGTCATGACTTTCATGGGACTGGTTTTCTTCACGCTCGCTCCCTGGATGTTCCTGCTCTTCTGTCCGCACGAAGCACAGCGCCCGGTCATCGAGGCCGGGGTACCCGTGCTGCGCTTGGTCGCCTTCGCCATGCCCCCTTTGTCCGCCGCGATCATTTTCACGAATGCACTGCGTGGCGCGGGCGACACGCGCGTCCCCGTCCTTTTTACCTGGATTGGTTTCTTCGCTGTAAGAATCCCGCTGGCCTATTTTCTCACGTTCCCCGAATTGGACCTCGGACCGCTTGGCACATGGCGCGGCCTGGATATGGGCCTTTATGGCGCGTGGCTCGCCATGTTCGCCGATCTGTTGGTGCGTGGCTGTTTCTTCTTCTTCCGATTCCTGCGCGGCCAATGGAAGAAGCAGATTGTGTAATCGACAAAAATCCTTTCAGCGTCCCACTGAAATTGCGGAAATCCCTTGCCGCAAGGTGGGGAATGTGATGAAATAACGCAAGCTTGGTAAGGTTGCCCAACACTTTCACTCAGGGAGGGACATTCATGTCCAGAGCCACTTCGGCCCCGATCGCAACTGCCGTCCCGATGACCGGTGGAAACAGCACGAGTGTGCCGCATGAGAAGATCGCCATGCGCGCCTATGAGAAATGGTGCAAGCGCGGCTGTCCGCAAGGAACGGCCCAGCAGGATTGGTTCGAAGCGGAGAAAGAGCTGCGCCAGGAAATGATGCAGACAGGAACGCCGGCGGGCCGCACAGCGAAGCGGTAGTACATTCGGAAGTGTATTCTGGTGAATGCGTTTGCGGTTCGCGCTCGCAGCGAGCGCGAAACGTAGACGGATGGGGTTTACTCTCGCTTTGTCAGCATCCTCTCCAGCGCATTCCGCGTGATCATGCTCGTCAGCTCGTCGCACAACAGCGCCGACGGATAGGTGATCGACCCTGCCGAGAACACCGCCCCGCCGGTCGGCGTTTCGAAATAGGCGAGGTGCGCGCCGCCATTGTCCGGGTTGAGGCCGCGCGCTAACAGCTGCGCGTCCTTGGGCGTGCTCGGACTCATCTTGTCGGTCTCATGGCCGCTCGCGCCGTGGCCATAGCGTGCATGCAATGTTTTCTCGCCGAAGAGATCGCCCTTGCGCAGCCAGGTCCCTTTGAACGCCCAGTGGCCGGGCTCGAGCACTTCGTAAGGCGCTACGGTCATCGCGCCCGGGTCGGAATAGACGACGCCTAACAGGTTCGCCTCGGATTCGACCGCGGCGTGAAAGCGGCTCTCTTTATCCGCGGGCCAACTATTGAGACAGCGCATCGTGTGGTCGGGCAAAAGCTCCACCTTACAGTTTAGACCATTGCCGCCCAGGTATGCGAGGCGGCCGCCCTTTTCGAACACCCATGTCTTGACGCGCCGGTACATCTCTTCCGACCAGTACTCCGGATGCGTGTTGAGTATGAGCACGCGATAATCTTCCAGCGGCAGCGTGCCGTCGTGCAGTTGCTGGTCGGCGTAAAGGTCATACGCGTATTTCTTTTGCTCGAGCCAGCCTAAGAGCCGCCATTCCGCTGGCGCCAAGTGGCATGCCTGCCGGCCTTCTATCGAGTCGGTGCATTCCACGTCTTCGGGCACGTGGTTGTACGGCTCCGGGCGGTCGAACGACAACGGCTCGAAGGTGGGGCCGCTTTTCCATTCGCCGTAGTCCTTGAGCTTGTAGCGCGGCAAGTCGGCCTTGGCGTTGACGATTGGCGTATCGAGCATGCGACTGGCCATGATGTAATTGCTGCGTCCGCCGAACGGATTGTACGCGTTCCAGGTGTTGGTGGACGCGAGCACGGCGATGGGCGAGTGCGGCGGGGCAGGCGCGACGACCAGTGGGAAGGAGAAAAACGCGCCGCCTTCGGTCTTGGCGTGGAAGTAATAGAGGCCGGCCCGAACCGGAGCAGTGATCCATTGCCGATGAACGCCGAAGCCGTTGTCCCAGGCCACGCCGGTCTCGACGAAGAGATCGTCGGGCAGCGTCTGCATGACAGCACGGGGGCCGTGATTGTCGAACCAGCCGACGTTACGCACGAAGTCTTTGTTGAGGCCGTAGCGCCACAATGTCAGCGTATAAGGCTCGACCGCGTGCACTCGGAACTCGACTTGATCTGCGGCCCTGCACCACTTGGGCCAGGCGTAACCCAAAAGGCGATCGGACAATAGGCGAAAATGAATCGGCTTGGCCGGATCAATGTTGACTTCTATGCGCTTGGACCCAAAGCCGCGCAAGGCGAGACAGACTTCGTACCGACCCGGCGGCACGTCGGCATGAACCGCGCCGGAAGGCCCCGAGCGCACGACGATGGGCGGTTGGCTTTGCGAGCGCAATTCCACCACGGCGTCGCATAGAGCAGCATAGTATTCGTCGCTTACATATCCAATAAGCATGAAATGCAAGAGTCAGGAATCAGCAGTCAGGCGTCAGGGCCTGACATCTGACTCCTGTCCCCTGACTCCTGTCCCCTGACTCCTGTCCCCTGACTCCTGTCCCCTGACTCCTGTCCCCTGACTCCTG
>JAKEFD010000178.1 GCA_022616245.1 Gemmataceae bacterium | reverse complement strand
TGCGGAAATCCGCCCCGGCGGCGAGCAATGTTGACACCGCGTCGGCGTGGCCGTCTGCCGCGGCCCACATGAGGGCCGTTTGCCCCTTGCGGTCCTTGGCATTGACGTCGGCGCCGCGCGCGAGCAGCGCCTTGAGCGGTCCGGGCCTTCCCGTGCGCGCGGCGGTCATGAGGGCCGTCTCGCCGCCGCGCAGCGTCGCGTTTGGATCGGCGCCGGCCCCAAGCAGCAATTCCACGATCTGGGTGTTGCCGTTCGTGCACGCGAGGGAGAGGGGCGTCACGCCATAGCGGTTGGCGACCTTGGCGCTCGCGCCGGCATTGACGAGGACGGTCGTTATCTTGAAATCGTCGTGATACGTCGCCCAGTGCAGGGCCGTCATGCCGTCCGCTTGCGCAACGTTGACGTCAGCGCTTTGCTTGAGGAGTTCGCCGATTTTCGCGCGATCCATCTTCTCCGTGGCATCGGCTAAGGAGGCACCGGATTGGGCCATTGCCGAACTGCCGGTGAGCAGAACAAATACCAGGATTGCGGTTCCGAATTGCTTCATCCAATTAGCTCTCTTTGGGATCAGCATTCCACTGACTGAGGTCATCAACCGGCCTAGGTAATCGACTCTCAAGCCACTCCGCACAGGTTTTCGGTGTGAAATCTGCAACCTTACTTTCGATGACCCACGATAGAAACTCTCGCGGCCCGCCGTTCAAGTACGATGGCGGGGATACGGGCATGAAGATGGTTGGCAGTCGCTCAGTAATGGAAAGATAATTGAGGACGTTGCCCAATTCTTGCACTACATTCCACGCCAGCGCATGTTCGATATCGATGGTGAATTTGACCCACCAATTACCGTTTTCAAAACGCCCCTTGCCCATCTTGCGTCCCTGCATGGCACTGCCGATGCTGGGAACTCGTCGAAGGAACGATTCAAGGTCGTGAAACTCGTCCATACATTTCGCCGAGTCTGTTTGATATTTTTGTCCATGAAAAGCACGAATCACTTCTATTACATCGGCAACGGCTCAGAACAACTCATCCAGCATATCGGGTTCCGGCATTACTCATTTGACAAGAAGCCTGGTATCGACCAACCAATCACTCATGACGTCGATGATCTGCGGCAATGTCCGGCGTGCTGTCGGAAAAAACACCGTGCGCGGCCATCAATTGCTGCTGAAACGACTGGACCGCATTGAGCCAAGGGCCCACTGTGGGCGTCGGCATGGCCTCGACGATCAACCGAACGCGTTGATTCTCCGGTAACTGGACGTCAGCTAACGGCTTGAAAACCCCGCTCACGTAAATGGCTTCCACAGTAGGCATGGACGAACTCCTCGATGGCATTCTACCAGAACGCTGATGCATTGGCGGTGGGAGCCGATCTTGCTTCTACATCGGCAGCGGCTCGAACAACTCATCCATCCTGCCACGGCTATCGCCAAACGAATCGAGGCGGACGCCCACCTTATCGATCAGCGTCAAGTGAAGATTGGCCCGGGGGCGTTGGCTGCTCAGACAAAAAATAGAGGGTACACCTATCGTTCAATGCAACGGTGCCGCATGCTTGTTTCAGCCAATCCCCAGCGCTGCCTTCAAACACTCGTCCGCTTGCTGCATGGTTTCTTCCGACAGTTTCCCAATAACGTCCTGCAAGCGGTCCTCGCTCATGAGCGACATCAGATATCCGGAAAAAAGGCTGTCCTCGAGGATACCGGCGGCTTTGCCTTCTGGCGTTGCCGCTTCAATCAGAATACAGGCCGGCTCGTCTTTGTCGTCCAAGTTCGTGGTCATCTGGGCAACCACGGCATGGTGGAGGCGCTTGTTGTCGACATCGGCTTGGACAACGACGACCGGACGTTTCTTGCCGCGCGTTCCCGAGGCATGGGGGAAACGGGCATTGATGACGTGGCCACGCTCAATCTTCATGGGATTCCCTGCGTGAAATCATTTCGTTCGCTTCGTCCGCCAGCAAGTTCATTTCCTCGACCGTCCACGGCCCGCGATCGTAATCCGGGTCCATGCGGAGGTAAATATCCCTGCGGACGAGGACGCATTCCGTGCCCGCCACGTTCAAGGCCACCGGTTCGCCCTTTGCAACGGCCCTTTGTTGTTCTTTATTCAAAATCATGCTAGCTCCTATGCGGCAATTTTATCCGGTAGTCGGAGTGTGAGGAAGCCGGCCGTCCTCTCGTTCACGATTGTCCATTACCTCACTATTCAAGCGAACTCAACCATACCCTTCTCAGCATCCCGTCTACCTTTCAATCTCGTGGGCTTGCTGTTGCCCGGCGCCCTGGTCGGCGCAGCGTGCGTGAGCACGAGTCGCCTGCCGACCGCACGGGCGTACCGCCAAAGCGTATCGATGGTCGGGTTGGGTTGGCGACCGTTTTCCAAGCGGCTGAGAGTGGCCTGATCCATGCCCGTCCGTTTGGAGACCTGGGCCAAGGTCAGCCCCGCGGACTCGCGCGCCTGTTTCAGTTCATGGACTACAATTCTCACAGCAAAGTAGGCCCCGCTCTTGATGGAACCTTCAGATGCGCCGGTCGCTTGCCAGTCTTCTTGGCTAAGGCGCCGCTCGAATTCTTCGCGAATGGCCTTATGTCGGGCGCGATCCGCAGCGGTCCACGTCGGCTTGGCGATGCGTTTGGCGTTCATCGTCTTCTTTCATGTGGCGCGTTAGAACTTTGGCTCCAGCCCTGCCTGCTTACAAAGTTGGTTGGCAGTGATTCGGTCAAACCGAAGGTGTCTCTTGACTGGAATGGTCGTTTCTCCGTTGGTGTAGATGGCGTGCTTCTTACCTTCGCGCAATAGCGAAAAGCCGTGTTGCTCAAGATACTTGACCAGATCCCGGCGCTTTACGGACATCTTAAGTCTCAACAGGAATCTGTTCGATGAGTGCGCCGCCCGTTGGGATTTCCTTTTTTTGCTGGCGGTATGCCGCCATCATTTCCTGGACAGCGTCCTGAAGAAGTTCCCGACAGTCATCCAAGCTCTTCCCCTCGGTGATTACTTCCGGCCACTCGATTAGCTGGCCCATGTAACCGGACGGAATCCTCGTGTACTTGGCGGTGTAGGTTTTCAACATAAAACCGTTCCTGTGGATTAGGTATTCAATCGACTCCGAAGCTCTACATCGGCAGCGGTTCGAACAGTTCATCCATCCTGCCTCGGCTATCGCCAAACGAGTCGAGGCGGACGCCAACCTTGTCGAGCAGCGTCAGGTGCACGTTGGCCAGGGGCGTCGCTTGCGCGAAGCGAATGTGACGACCGCCCCTCATCCGGCCCGCCGCACCGCCGGCGACCAGGATCGGCAGATTGTCGTGGTCATGCACGTTGGGATTGCCCATACCGCTGCCATACAAGAGGAGTGAATGATCGAGGAGCGTGCCGTTGCCTTCCGGCGTGGCCCGCAACTTGGCGAGGTACTCCGCGAAAAGCGAAACGTGGAAGCGATTGATCCGGGCGATCTTCTCGACCTTCGCCGGATCGTTGCCGTGATGCGAGAGGGGGTGATGTGGGTCGGGGACGCCGATTTCGGGATAAGTCCGGTTGCTCGTTTCCCGCGCCAACTGAAAGGTGATGACTCGGGTGACGTCGCCCTGAAAAGCCAGCACTTGCAGGTCGAACATGAGCTGGGCGTGGTCGGCGTAGGAGGCCGGCACGCCTACCGGTCGTTCGAGGTCCGGCAACGGGTTGCCGCGCGCATTGGCCTCAGCGCGCTGAATGCGGCGTTCCACTTCGCGGATGGTGTCCAGATACTGGGCGACCCTGGCGCGATCGGCCGGGCCGAGCTGGTTGTTGAGCTGCGTAAACTCCTCCATCACGGAATCGAGCAGGCTGGCCCGGCTCCGCAGGGCGGCGCGGCGTTCCGCCGTGGTAGCGCCGTCGCCGAACAGACGCTCGAACACGATCCGCGGATGTGCCTCGCTCGGCAGCGGCGTTGTCGGCGAAGACCACGAGAGATTGTTCTGGTAAACGCAGGCGTAGCCATTGTCGCACTGGCCGGCGAGCGACATGAGATCCATCGACAGTTCGAGCGAGGGGAGCTGTGTGTCCCGGCCGATCTGCCGGGCGGCAACTTGATCGGCAGTGGTCCCCAGGTAATAGTCGGCGCTCTCGGTGAGTCTGGCCCGGGCGGCGCTCAGGAAGGAGGAGTTGGAAGTCGCATGCGTGCCGGGGTAGGCGTTGCGCAATTCCAGATTGGAGATGACCGTGACGTGCTGCTTGACGCGTTCCAGCGGGGCGAGGCTGTGCGAAAGCTCTTCGAGCCGGTCGCCGCCGGGCGGAGTCCAGCGCGAGCGGTCGCAGCCCATCGGCATGTAGACATAGCCGAGGCGGCGCAGACGCTGCGGCGCGGCGGGCGTCTGGGCCAAAGCGGTCATGGAGGGAATCATGGCGTCCAACAGCGGCAAGGCCACCGCGGTTCCCACGCCGCGCAGGAATGTCCGTCTCGACAGTGCTTTTTTGGTGACGATCATTGCGACTTCCTCATCTGAAAGGGTGCGCTGGTCGCCAAGCCCACGATCAGCGACGAGAAGCGGTAATTGTTCGCCCGCGCAGCGCGGACGATTTTGCGAATGGCCGGCGCGTCGTAATCCTCGGGCGGCCGCCCCAGCGCGAAGGTAAACAGTTTCTCGGTCATCGTACGGACAAACAGCTCCGGCTGCGCAAGCAGCGCTTTCTCGAGTCCGGCGACGCCGTCGAATTCGCTGCCGTCGGGCAGCGCGCCCGCCGCATCGACCGGCTTGCCCTCTTCCAGCGTTCGGAAACGGCCCACAGCATCGAATTGTTCCAGCGAAAAGCCCACGGGATCGATAAGCCGATGGCAACTTGCGCAAGAGGCATTGGTGCGATGTTCCGCCAGGCGCTCGCGAATGGGGAGAGTCGCCGACACGGTGTTGTCGGCGAGCGAGCCGACGTTGCCCGGCGGCGGCGGCGGCGGCGTTCCCAAGAAGTTCTCGAGGATCCACTTGCCCCTTATCACCGGCGATGTGCGTGTGGCGTAGGAGGTAACGGTCAGAATGCTCCCGTGGCGCAAGAGGCCGCCCCGCTCCCGGTCGGCCCCCTCACCCCTCTCCCCTTGGGGGAGAGGGGTAGGGGTGAGGGCGACGCGACGAAAGCGATTGCCGTAGACATGCGGGATTCCGTAGTGCATGGCGAGACGCTCGTTGAGGAACGTGTAGTCCGCCTTTAACAGATCGAGCACGCTCCGGTCCTCACGCAAAACGCTTTCGACGAAAAGCTCCGTTTCCTGCCGAAATGCCTTGCGCAGGTTGTCATCGAAGTCGGGAAATAGTCGCAGGTCCGGCGTGATCGAATCCAGATTGCGCAGATGCAGCCACTGCGCGGCGAAATTGGTCGCTAGGTTTCGCGCTCGGCCGTCCGCCAAAAGTCGCCGCACTTGCTTTTCAAACACCGCCGGCTTGCGAAGCTCATTGCGCGCGGCCAGATCGAGCAGCTCATCGTCCGGGATGCTGCTCCACAAGAAGAACGACAAGCGCGATGCCAGATCGTGGTCGCTGACCCGGTAGACGGCCTTCGCGGCGACGCCTGCGGGATCGTGCTCGACGCGGAACAAAAACTGGGGATTCACGAGAATGGCGCTCAAGGCCATTTCAATTCCCGCATCGAAATCTCCGTCGGCGCGCGCTTGCCGATAGAACTTC
This sequence comes from Gemmataceae bacterium, assembly GCA_022616245.1. GTDB lineage: Bacteria > Planctomycetota > Planctomycetia > Gemmatales > Gemmataceae > JAKEFD01. The sequence continues at coordinate 31,127 of JAKEFD010000178.1, read as the reverse complement.
ATCGCCTTCGCAAGATGGGCATCGGCGACCGGCCGCCGATAAGCCCGCCGCAAGAGGGCGGAAAGGATCTTCTTGGCACCGTCTTCTTAGTCCGCCCCCTCACCCCTACCCCTCTCCCCCGGGGGGAGAGGGGTAGGGGTGAGGGTCGGCGCGCAGACAAATACGCGATCGCGGCTGGGAGTTTGGCCGCGACCCTTCCCGTTGTAGGGGCCCGTAATCGAAACCTGATAGACCGCCGGCGAAATACGCGGATGGCGATGCAAGTTGTAATGCGCCTGGTACGGCTGGCGCTGCGTCTCGAGCAAGGAGAACGGATTCTGCACAAACGTCACGCCCAGATCGTGCGGTCCGGCGGTGACGGCGATGCGGGCCTTCAGATTCCCGTCCACCTTCTCCTCGGCCTCATTGTTGACGGGCGGCTTGACAGTGATGGAAGCCATGCGCTTTCGGTCCAGCAGCACTTCCAGCTCGTGCCGCTCGCGCAGACCCTCCACTTGCTCATTGCGGTCGCGCGTCAACCAGACCTGGATGTCGTACTCGCCGTCTTGCGGGAAAGTGTACGGAATCAGAATGCCGCCGCGCGTGCCCAGGGGAAGCCCTTCGACGCGTCCTTCCTGAGTCAGATCTGCTTGCACCCGAAAGGTGTCGCTAATAGGGGTTTTCGGCGCGCGGCCGACCGCCAATCGGCTGATCTTCTGCGCTGCCGTGATGTAGCGGTCCAGAAGAGTCGGTGAGAGATCGCCCAGCGGGGCACTGTCGAAGCCATGATTGGCTTCGTCCACCGGCAAGAGCGCCGCGACGTCGATTTCCAAAGCCAGAAGATCGCGGATGGCGTTCTGATATTCGGTTCGGTTCAGGCGGCGCAAGGTTGCGGTTCGGCCGGGATTGGGCCGCGCGGCGGCTGCGCGGTCCAGCTCGGCTTCGAGCGCGGCGACGAAGGACTCGTACGTTCGCTCATCCGGACGCGTCCTGCCGGCAGGGGGCATCTGCCGAGCGGCCAGCTTGCGCACCACTTTTTCCCAAATTTCCTGGTGAGCGTTCACGTCTTCGGCGCTGACAGTGTCCAGAGCCAGTCCACCCTTCTTGTCATCGCTGTTATGGCACTGGATGCAATGCTTTGAGACAAACTGCTTCACGGTGGCGCGTTCGAGTCGACCCTCCGAGTTAGGGGGAGTATTGGACGGTTCTTGCGCCCAGTCCACACCTGCCAATGCGCCGGCCAAGACTACAACGAACACGAACCAGCGCACACTAATCCCCGAACGAAGCATGCGAGAAGACTCCTGCAACGATGTGCGCACCCGCCGCTATTCTGAGGCTTTATCTCTTCACGCGTTATTTGCGGTTGACACTGGGTTCCAGCCAAGCGACCAGATTCAGGACAGACCCGCGCGACCTTTCCGTTGTCGTAACTCTTTTGATTACAACGACGTTGTGGGATTGGTCGCGCGACACACCCACACCCCCCCCTTCCTGGCCCGAATCGTCAACCGGTTTCGATGGCTAAACGCCGCATTTGAGAATGAGCCCTATTCTGAGAATGGCGAGTGAACGCAAACTCAAGGGAGCCATACGCTAGGGTCGCCTGTATGCTGTCCAGCCTACGCCCAACCAAATTCGTCGTCAAGCAAAGATTGTTCGGTACGCTCAAGACATTCGTTGTGCCGCCTGAGTAGTAGGCAATCTGGCTAACTTGCCCGCTGGATTGATTTGGCGTTGAATTCAACGCCGATGACCGTGGTGGCGGAGATTTGCTTGCCGCGCACATCGACAAAGCCGCGCCGCACTTGCACGCGCCAGACCAGGTCCTCGCCGGACTTGAGAATCTTCGGCACATCGTTTTTGAACTCGGACACGGTCGTGATTTTGACAAGCGCTGACTGGCCCGGCGCTAATTCAGCGCTTGTGGGTTCGTCGTCCTTGAAGAATTGCAGGAAGCCGCCGAAGAGTTTCTTTTGGCTCCAATCCAAATAGGTGTAAGGCAATTCCCTTCCTTTGGCATAGCGAAGGAACTCGTCGGACATCGGGTGGATCAGATATTCCGTCGAGAGATTGCGGACCCTAAGGTAAAGCGCCAACTCGGTATCGTCGACTGCCTCGACTTTGACCGGGGTCATTTCCATATCGCCGACGCGCAAGGATTCGGCAAAGCGGATTTTCAGTTTGCCGGACAATGGTGAGTCGTGCTTCACTTTGTGGCGTGGCCCCTCTTTGGGCTTGGGGTCGGGAAGGTGCTCGAGCGGGTCGTAATTCTTGCTTTGATTGTAGAGCAAATAGGCGATGACGCCGGTGGCAATGAGGGCATAAGGAATCAGGAAGATGAGCAGGTAGGGCACGAGCAGGCTGCGTTTGGCCGCCGCGACTTTGACAACGGTCGGCGGCGTTTCCGGCGTCGGCAATTGCGCCGAGTCTTCGAATCGATCCGCCGGTTGATCTTGCGCTGCAGTCGCGGACGACCAGGGTGGAGCCAACTCGGGCGCCGCCGGCAGCGGCAGCATCAAATGCGGCAGCGAAGTCGTCTCGAGCGTCGGCGACTCGATCGAATCCTCCGCGGACGACGGATCGGGCGGCAATTCCACCAGAGGTTTGTCCGACGGCTCCTCGAACAGCTCGTCCCCTTGACCCGGCGTGAAAATGCTTTCGATTTCGCGGCTGTCGATTCCGGGATAGTCCGCTCCGTCGCTCCCCGAAGCGCGCGGTGCATTATTTTCGGTCGGCGCCTGCACGATTGCCTGACAATGCGGACAGTGCACCTGGGCGCCCAGGTGTTCGACCTGGACCGCCATCACCTTGCCACAACTGCCGCACTGTATCTGAACTGTTTCCATAAAGAGCAGTCCGTTCAGTCCCCTGAGCGGACGATGTGTCCACTCGCGGAGCGAGTGGACTACGCTATTTCGACCGGCTGAGGTAGTCGCCGGTGCGGGTATCGACAGCGATCATCTCGCCGATTTCGATGAAGGGGGGCACCGAGATTTTGAGTCCCGTTTCGAGGGTGGCGGGTTTGTACTGCGCCGCGGCGGTGGCGCCTTTGAGGCTCGGCTCCGTCTCGGTCACTTGCAGCTCGACCGTGGCGGGCAATTCGAGGCTCAGCGGTTTGCCTTCGTAAAACACCACTTGCGCTTTGTTCCCTTCCTTCATATATAGCATCAATTCGCCGACCCACTCCTTGGAGAGGGTGGTCTGATCGTAATTCTCCGTATCCATGAAGACATAGCCGTCGCCGTCCTGGTAAATGTATTGCAGCTCGCGCTTGTCCAGATAAGCCTGTTCGACCTTGTCTTCGGGGCGAACCCGGTTGGTAGTGATGGAGCCGGTCTTGAGGTTCTTGAGTTTGAGCTGCAAAATCGCCCGCCAGTTTCCGGGCGTGTTCAAATCGCGATCCACGACGTAATAAAGCTGCCCGTCTTCGCCGACAAGGACCATGCCCTTGCGGACCTGACTGTACGGTATCGACGCCACGACAATCCTCCTCGCTATGCAAACGGTTCCGTTGTGCCCTATGTTTCGACAAGAGTAGGAGATAGATTAACAAAAAAGCCCGACATCGACACCGCCATTTTTCATTGTTCGACGGAACGGAAACGTTTAGACTATCGTCTAAGTAGCAGAGTTTTCGCCGGATCATGGTGCGCTTTATGAAAGTGCTGGCTCAGCTTATTTGCTTTCTGACTGTCGCACTCTTCCTGCTGCCGGGAGTGACCGCGCAAGACAAGGACAAGAAGCAGCCCGACAAGGAAGAGAAAAAAGACGACAAGAAAAAGGACGGCAAAGACGAAAAGAAAGACGCCAAAGACGAAGGGCCCAAGGGCAAAAAAAAGAAGTCCGACCCGAAGGTGAAGGACGAACCGGACGAAGAAAAGGTCCTATTTGGCCAGGTTGTCACCGGGCAGATCGCGCAGTTTGACTCCAATTCCGCGCGTGATTTTGCCATCACACTGCCCTTCGCCAATCCGCTCAAGATTCAGGAATTCAATCTTTGGAGATGGCAGCGCTACTCGACGATCATGCTAGGCGACAAAGCCACGCGCTTGGCCGACATGCAAGAGTTCTACGTAGAGCTGGTCAAAAAGCAGAATGAGCTCAAGGGCACTCTGAACCAGCTCGATCTTCGGGCCGGTGAAGGGTGCAAGGTGCGCTCCAACTTTCTGCCCCAGGAATTCGACGACAAAGGCAACCCCAAGATCTGGACCAAGAAAGACGTCGATGCTCTCAGGAAGAAAAGCGGCAAACTGCCAGGCTTCCCCGCCGACTTCGACCAATTGCGCCAGGGCCAGATCGTGACGGTGTATCTCGCCAAGCAGGAGAAAAAGGAAAAAGACAAATCCGCGACCGGCGAAAAAGGCAAGGGCGCCGTCGAAAAGGCCAAGAAGAAGGTTCCCGAGGAAAACGTGGAGCTGCAAACACGGCCGGAATGCGTCATGATCCTCATCGTCCGCGAAGCGCCGCCGCGGCCTTGACCCTTTCACATTACCCAAACCCACGGCATAATAGCCGTGGTTTTTTTTCCCCCACTCGGGGACGGAACCGCAGATAAACGCCGATGCACGCAGATCGAAGAAGTGAGAAACTCGTTCTCTCTTATCCGTGCTCATCCGTGTAATCCGTGGTTAGAAAGTGCTACCAACCACAGATGACACGGATCGGCGCGGATGCGCCGATCTAATATCTGTGTTTATCAACGGTTCATCCAACGAGAGCGGGGAAGCAAAGAGGTAGAATCATGCCGCAGTGTCCTCAGTGTTCCAAGCCGCTGCGCGAAGTTACGCGCCGCTGCCCGTCGTGCCAGGCCGACCTCGCCCTGCTCGTCGACTACGTCAGCCATTTGAACGGCGGCCTCGAGCGTGCCGAAAACTTGCTCAAGGCGGGCGAGCTGGGCCCGGCAGTTTGGGCCTATCTCGAAGTGCTCGAGGTCGATCCAGACAACGGCCCGGCACGAAGGCAGGTGGGCCAGGTCGTCACCGCGGTCCGGCAATTCGACCAGGCCAACGAGGGCCGGCGCTGGCTCAAGCGCATCCGCAGCGAGGCCGAAGACAATCTCCTTTTGCGCTGGCGCAACTACATCTTGATCGCAGGCGGAGTCTTTTTGGCGTTTTCCATCGGCTTCTGGCTCGGCGGGCTGTCCTTCGAGGAAACGAACGGCGTCGCGCCGGATCCGGAAGTGCCGCAGCACAAGGATACGCTGTCGGGGAAATAGATGGATAGGACGCTGAGAACACAAAGACCGCGGAGAAGAACTTTGCATTCCTCTTTGTTCTTCGCGTCCTCTGCGCCCTCTGCGTTTCTTATTTTTTCTTCTGCATTAGCGGGAATTGCGTGATGTTGAGCCCTTCGCCGGTGAGGAAACTGTCGAGCACGTCGATCCGGCCGGATTCGCGCATGCGGTTGTAAAGACGCGTCATCTCATCTTGCCAAAGTGCGTTCAGGTAATGAGGGTCCTGCCGCACCAGCTTGCGATATTGCTCCCAGCGGCGCAAGAAGGTCTCCGCGTCGGCCTGGGCTTGCAGGCGTTGCTCGCGGACATAGGCGGAAGCGAGGCTCCTGATGCGGAACACTTCGCCGGCGGCTTCGCTCAGCTTGCGGTTGGCTTCCTGTTCGGCCTGGTTTCTTTGGGTGCTGGTGGTGGTTTCCGCCTGAGCCAGGCGATCGAAAGCGTCCTTCACTTCCTCGGGAGGATACAAACGATTGACGCTGGCTTGCTCGATACGGACGCCAAGGTCGTACGGTGCAATGCGGCTCTGTACCGCTTGCACGAGGTAGCCCGGCAGGACGGCTTTGCCGCGCCGCAGCGCCTCGAACACGTCGCGGCCGGCGATCCACTCCGCCAGCGCGGTCTCCGCCGCCCGCGCAACCAAGGCGTCGACGCGATCCTTGTGCAGGACGAACTTAACCACCTCGTCCTCGACGACTGCGTAATTCACTTCCGCCTGGATGTTCACCAGATTGTGATCGCCGGTCAGCAATTGACCGGGCGGCGTCAGCCGGTCTTCCTCAGTCGCCGGCCCGATGTCGAGGCCGACTGCCACGCGCCGTACTTGCCCGACCGCCACGCGCTCGACTCGGTCGCAACCCCAGGGCAAGCCAATGAAAAGGCCGGGCCCGGGTTTGTAATCAAGAATCCGGCCGAAACGGCGCACCACAGCCCGCTCGCCCGGCTCGACTTGCGTTACTGCCGACAGCACCGTCCAACCAAGAAACAATACAAGCAGCGCTGCCAGCACAAGGCGCTTCATGGCACGCCTCCTTGCGCGGTTTTCTTATCGTCCTTTTGTCGCATCGGATCCCCTTTCTCTTGGGGAGAGGGGAGGGGACGCGGCGGCTTGAACAAAAGATCAAATAAGGGGCGATGCGTGGACAACAGCAATACGGTCTTGTTGTCGGCGAGAATCGATTGCAGTTTCTCCATTTGCTTCAAGAAGGCGTAAAACTCGGGGTCCTTTTGATGGGCCTGGTTGCGGATGAGCATGGCCTCGGTATCCGCCTGGCCCTTCAGTTTTTCCTCGTCGAAGCGAGCCCTGGCCAACAGCTCGCGCACCTTTTCTTCGGCGGCGCTTTCGATGTTGCGGGCCTTGAGCTCGCCTTCGCTTAGAATCTCGGTCACCTTTTTCTTGCGCTCGCTCTTGATGCGGTCAAAGATCGCCGAGCGGACCTCGCCGGGATGGCTGAAGCGGCGCAGGCGAATGTCCACAAGATCGACGCCGTAGTCCCTGAGCAAAGTTTCCTTGAGCTGCGTCATGAGCTCGAATTGCAGCTCTTGCATTTTTTCATCGACGTGTGTCCGGTCCTGCTTTTCTCCGGCGTCCGTGCTCACAAGGTCGTGCATGCTACGTTGCGTGATGGCGGCGCCAAGGTGGCTGTTGATGCGCGGCCCAAGGATGTCGCGGGCCCGCTCCGGCGTGCCCAGCCGGCGCACGAACTGGTCGACGGCGTCGCTGCCGGCGATTTTCCACAGGACGTAAGCCTCGATGGACAGGGTCTTGTCGATCGTCTTGCCTTCCGGATCGTGTGTGAGCACTTCAGTCGCGGGCAAGTCGAAGAATTGCAGCCTGCGGTCGAGGCGCTGCACGGAGCTGAAAGGCCATGGCCAGCCCAGGTGCAGGCCGGCGCCGTCCGCGCCGCCGTCAAAAGTCGCCACGTGCTTACCCAGAATCGTCACATAGCCGTACTCCGCGGCGTCCACGGTGTAGAGCGACAGCCGCACGAGAAGGAGGAAGACGGCGACCAATAGAATCTTGGAAAGCAATCGCATGACAAAGCCTCTCTCAATTATCTGGGCTCATCCGGCCTGGGCGGAAACGGCGCGCGCAGCGGGCGGTCCTGCGGCAGCAACACCGGCACGGGCACGCGAAACTGGTCCGGATCGACCAGAAACAGATTCCGCTGGCCTTTGATCTTGTCCGAGTCGATCAGCACCAAATCGCGTCCCAAGAGCGCTTGGCCCACTACATCCCAGAAATAGCGCATATCGCTAAGCGCCGCCTGCAAGGCCAATGTTTGCGCGCGCCTCTTCCGGTAGTACTTCTGTGCTTCAGGCAATTCCAATCCGGCAATCGCCGTTTCAGCCAAGATCCAAAGCTCTTGCTGAACGGTCAAGTCCTTGCGCCCCTTGTCTCGCGCCAAAAAGCGGGCCAGGTCGCCTTGGGCTTGCAGCGTTTTCTCCGTCTTGCCGGCCCGTGCCTGCGCAAGGATTCTCACGCTATCCGATTTGGCCGAGTTCATTTTGCGTGTGCTATTTTCTTCGGCTTCGTTGATCCTTCGGTCGCGATCTTCCATCGCCCGTGCGACTCTGTAATAATCCGCAACCACGTCGGCAGGCGGGTGCAAATCCAGCAAAGACACGCCTTCGATGTCGATGCCGAGCCCGCCGTATTCCTGGACGCGATCTTTGAGGCGCGCCAAAACGTCTTGCTGAAACTGGCCGCGATAGATGGTCAGCAAATCGTGAAACGGCTTGCCCGCGACCATGCCGCGCAGCACTGCCTCGGCGGTCGCGCGCAAAAGCTCTTCGCCGTTTTGCACTTCGAACAGAAAAACATGCGGCTGGGCCACTTTGTACCGCACGACGGCTTGCACATCGATCAGGTTCTTGTCCCCGGTAATCATGAGCGCCTCTTCGCCGAGGCGATTGTCGCGATGTGGGGCGGTCCAGGTCAGCGATGCCTTCTTGACGGTGAAAAGCGATTGGCGAAAGCCAACCTCGACGGTGCGGACCCGCTGCGAAACGCGCGTCGTCTCCTCGAAGGGCCACGGCCAGCGCAAATGCCAGCCCGGCCCAAGATCGGCGACGTGCCGGCCGAAGCGGCGCACGACGGCCACCTCGTCCGGCGCGACGATGCGCAGACCCGTCGCAACGTATAAGAGCACTGCCACGCCGGCCAAGGGTATCATCAAGCGCCGCCAGCGGTGGCCGAGCCAATGGACGAACTCATCCACGTTGAGGTTTTTCTCGAGCCAAACGTCGGATTCTCGGAGCCAGCCCTTCCAGCGCACGACCAACGGGCTCGACGCGGTGCGCTCGAACCACAAGAGGCGCATCGAATTGAGCAAGACCGCCAGCGAGCCGATTTGATGGTAAATGACGGCCGCAATCGGCGACTTGTTCAGCCACGAATCGGGTGCAAAAATCGGCCACATCCAGGCGGTCAGGACAATGCCGACGGCATTGACGGCAAAGGCGAAGATGATGATGTTCTGGCGGATGATCCGGACAGTCTGGCGCGACAGCCGGACCAAGAGCGGCAAGGGCCGCAAGGGATCGCCCATGAGCACAACGTCGCCCGCCTCGGCAGCGATGTCTGCGCCTGTGCCGCCGATGGCCAGCCCGACATCCGCGCGCGCCAGCGCCGGCGCGTCGTTGATGCCGTCGCCCACCATGGCCACCGACTTGTCGCTTCGCGCTCGCGCCTCGCCGCCCTTTCGTAATTTCTCAACAAACGCCGCTTTCTGCTCGGGCAGCAATTCTGAGTGTATTTCTGAAAACTGCAAGTCGGCCGCCAACGCCTGCGCCGCTGCCGCTCGATCCCCCGTCAAGAGCACGATGGGTTCGACGCCCAAACCGTGCAGCTCTTCGAGCACACCCGCCGCTTCGGGCCGCACCCGGTCGCGTGCGCCGATCGCGCCCAGCACGACGCCCCCACGCGCGACAAACAGAACCGTCTGGCCGCGCCTGTCCAGCTCCACCAGAAGCTGCTGCGCTTCCGGCGTCAGCTGGATTTTCTGCTCTTCCAACAAGCGGCGAGTGCCGACAACTAACTTCTCCCCTCGCCCCTCTGGGGGAGAGGGGATGGAGGTAACCGACGTCTCCCCTCGCCCCTCTGGGGGAGAGGGGATGGGGGTAACCGACGTCTCCCCTCGCCCCTGAGGGGGAGAGGGGTTGGGGGTGAGGGGGCTCAGCGAAGGCAACGTCGCGGAGATGCCCGCGCCAGGATGTGCTTGAAACTCGCCGATCTCCTCCAAAACCAGGCCCCGCTCCATGGCCGCTTGCACGATTAGCCGGCCAATGGGATGCTCGCTTTGTTGCTCCGCGGAGGCGGCCAGACGCAACAGCTCCGCCGGATGCACGTCGCCCAGCGGCAGAATCTCTCCCAGCTCGAGCTTGCCTTCCGTGATTGTGCCGGTCTTGTCGAAGGCCATCGCCTTGACGCCCGCAAGCCGTTCCAAGGCGCTGCCGCCTTTGAGCAAGACGCCGGTGCCCGCGAGCCGGCCCATGGCGGCAATGACGGCGGCCGGCGTGGCGAGTATGAGCGCACATGGGCACGCCACCACCAGCACCGATAGCGTCGGATACATGCTCAGCGTCAGCGCGGCGCGAATGCCCAGACGCGGCGCGTCGCCCAGCCGGAACAAGCCCGCGCCGTAGTACAGCATGCCGGCCAGAAACGTGAGCGCCGCCAGACCAAGCACCACCGGCAAAAACAGCCGCGCCATGCGGTCCGCCGTCCGCTCGATGTTTCCTTTGTCCTTGAGGGCCTTGGCCGTCATCTCGATGACCCGGCCGGCCACGGTTTGTTCCGCCACCTTGTGCGCTTCGATCGTGAGCGCGCCAAATTGGTTCACCGAGCCGGCCAACACCTCGTCGCCCGGACCCTTGTCCTGTGGCAAGCTCTCGCCCGTGAGCGCGCTCGTATCCACTGCGGACCGGCCGTCGAGCACCACGCCGTCCACCGGGATCTTTCCGCCGGGTTTGACCACGACCTTGTCGCCGGCCGCAAGCTGGCTCGTCAGCACGCGTGTCTCCTGGCCATTCTCGATGCGCCAACAGCGAATCGGAAACACCTCGGCGATTTTGGCGACGGCGTTTTGCGTGCGCGCGAACGTGAACGCTTCCAAGCACTCGCCGATCATGCCGATGAGCACGACCTCGGCGGCCACCAGGGGCTCGTTGATCAGGATGGCGGCGATGCAGGCCAACGCCAGCGCCAGATCGGCGCCGATGCGGCCCTCGAGCAGACTTTGCAGCGACGTGTAGAGTATCCGCGCCCCGCCCAGAACCGCGGCGATGAGTGCGAAGCGAAAGCGATCGTCGGCGCCGAATCCCCTGGGCCACGAAGCAACGGAGGAGATGCCCATCCAGCCGGCGATGGTGGGTGCGAGATCGAGCGCGATGAGGACGGCCAACAGGCCGGTCATGAGGTAAAGCGGCAGCCGGCTTTCCTGGGCCAAGGCGGAATCGCTGTGGGAAATCTCACGGTGCATGCACGCCGATGGGGTGGGAAACAAGGAAGCGCCAGGACGCCCCCCATCCTACGCCGAAACGCGCGGCGATACAAGGGGCCGGGCGACGCTGACGACAAACCGAAATGGGCCCACCGTGCGCCTATGCGGTTGACACTTGGTCTCAGCCATTCGACCAGATTCATGACAGACCCGCGCGACCTTTCCGTTGCCGTAACTCATTTAAGGACAAGGAAGATGTGGGATTGGTCGCGCCACACAGCCACACCCCCCCTTGCTGGCAGCAAATGTCAACCTGTTTCGATGGTGAAATAGCCCAATTTCAGAGGGCCTGGAGTGTGCTTCATTAGATGCCGAAGCCCAAAAGTGGCGATAGGCCACAGCAAGCGGTGTAAACCCCGGCAACTTGCCATTGAGAAGCCCCGGAGGGGCGAAAGTCAATAGCCAGGGGTGCAACCCCTGGAAATTGCAGTCGAACAAGCAACAAGCCCCGGAGGGGCGAAAGTGCCGCCGCATGGGCCGATGCACTGCCGCCCCTACCGGGGCTTGGGGGACTCGCTCGTGCCGTTTCCAGGCGTTCACACGCCTGGCTATGAACTGCCGCCCCCTCCGGGGCTTGGGGAGGGAACGCGTGCGGGTTCGTCGCGGTCAATTCGCAAGCCAATCCGACAAGAGTTCCTCGTCCGCAGCCAAGAGCGCGAACAAGCGGTCGATGCCGTTGGTTAGTTCGAGTCGAGGCGAATCGGCAAACCGGTTTTCCACACGACCTGCTTGAGCCTGGACGACACGCGTCGAGCGGAACGACGCATCGCCGCGCTCTACGCCCGAGCTGGCAGGCGTGCCGAGCAATCCGAAAGGCCGCGCCGAACCGGGCGCGCCCAGGGGCGGGAAGCCGGGGAGGAACGGCAACGGCGGACGAACGGGGATGGGGATGCTGCCGGCGGGCGGCAGGTCGTCGTTGTTGTTGCCCGCATTCAGGTCTCCGGACACGGAACCGCCAGATGGGCAATGGAACGATTCTCCGCGCCACAAACTTGGCGCTACATTTCGCAAATACCATGTCGGCACGACGGTGTGGCTCATGCCAACACCGGTCAGATCGCAATAATGCACTGGTTGCCCGGACAAGTTGAGCACAGGCACTTCTCCCCAAAGGTTGAGGACCGTTTCGAAATTCAAAGTCGCGAACCACGGCGTCTGTTGGAAAAACGCTTCGCTTTCGTGAACGTTGCGGGGCACATGAACTTCCGGGTCGCTGGCAACCGCCTGGAAGAGGACCAGAACGGCCTCGGCGACCTGCCCAAGCCGACCGGGCATGACACTGTATTGCGGGTTCAAAAGGTGGTTGTGCGCCGGGTGCGAATCGAGCATCGTCATCTTCTTGAACCCGGAGTTCAATGCTTCGACACCGGGATTCGAAACCAGATTCTGCAACGCCTGGCTAATCACCACGCTGCCTCGGCTGTGGCCAATGAAATGCACATCGACGACATCGCGGCCTGGTGTGAACTCCGAGTTGTTGGCAAGCTTCAGTCCTTCGCCGCGCACGACGCCAGCGAGTAGCTGCCCGTGAAATTCCGTCCGCCCCGAACGCCACGCGCGACTGTCGGCCACCCAGTAGTAGGGCACGACCGCGTCATAGCCGATCCGGCCAGGGGCTGCTTCAATCACATTCTCCACTGCCCCGACCCAATCGGGGAATGTGGCCGGCGGCGTGAATCCATGCGTGACGACGCCGAGCACAAACTTGCGGAAAAGCCCTGAGTTGTTGTCTTCCGCTGTCTCGATGAGCAAATTACCGGGATCAGCCTTGGCGATGATGTACGGATGCGACGGATCGATGTGCAACGGCTCAGGAAGGGCGAGCGTCTGCGTCTGCCGGCCCATCGCGCCGGGGACTGTCTTTTCGAGAAGCAGCGGATCGTTGTCGTCGATCAGTGGGCCTTCCGATCGATGAATCCGAATCGGCACCGAAGTGACGGCGGCGTTGAGGACTTCATAATCGATGCTCACACTGCGCGAATCATGCGTGGTTATTGAGTGGATCACTATATCCGGAATCGCGATTTCCAGTTCGTTGTTGTCTTCAACTGCTTCGTCGATCACGTCATCCGGGTCCAGCTCCAGCAGCAGCCGGGTCGCGCCGGGGGCGACGGGGAGCAGGTCTGCGGCGGGGACGTGGTTGATGCCGGGCGTGCCCGACGGCGCCGGGATGGGGATGGGCGTCGCGAGGGCCGGCGACCGCACGCCGGTGTCGGTCACCCACCAGAGCATCGCGCTCGTGTCCATTGGCAAGTCCCCGCCCGTCACCGCGTACGCGAAATCGACACCGCCTTGCGCGGGGTTCCAGGCGAGGTGGGTGGGGGTCAAGTCAACGCTCTCTTTGCATTTCCCCGCGCTGCCAGCGCTGTAGATGGACTGTATTTCTGTCGCACTGAGCGCCTGCCCATAAAGTCCGACCTCATCAATCAGACCATCCCAGAAGTCAACCATCACGCCGTTGCCGCCGACAACCGAGCCGATGCGAACAGGGCTGGGACTGTCGCTTATGTTCGTGACAATGCCATCGTGTCCAGGGACGAAAGAACTCGGAATCTGTGCGCCGTTACGGAACACCTTGATTGCCTGCGTAGCAACGTCAAACGTTCCTACGACGTGCTGCCAGACGCCGGCAATCAATACCGGGCTGTCCGTGTCAACTACGCGATAAGGGCCGTCAGCATGTTGATAGACGCCGAAGCGAATCCGACCGTCAAGATTCGCTAGAGCCCAACTAAATCGGTTGGGAATCTGATCGCTCGATTGGTACTTGGAGACAATGACGCGCGAGCCGCTGATCGTATCAGGCTTGACCCATGCTTCCAGGCTGAGCGAGGATGGTGTCAGATTCGAGGCGTCCGGGATATGAATGAAGTCATTGGCGCCGTCTAGGCTGAATGCCTGTTCGATGTACCCAGGAGCGAACGACGCTCCGTTCATCATTGAGCCATGATTGGCGTCCACGATATCGTTCGCGTGGCCGTCACCCGGCCACCAACTGACCAATCCCGCCGGCGGATCAACACAAGCGCCACTCGGCACAGTCCGGTCTTCGAGGTTCTCCACACATAGCTTGCAATTTCGGCGACGAAGTCGCATCTTTGACCTCCGCAAATAATCCGGTTCCAATGGGTCCTATCCAACTAACCGAACATGTGCGGAGAAATCTGACAGTTATGGGTAGAATATTTAATTACCAACCCAGGCGCACATTCGAGAGACGGCGCTGAATCTCGTCCAAATCTGCCACTTGAACCACGCCATCAGCGCGACCCCAAGCATAGCGGGTGCCATCCGAATTCCAGGTTTGAACAGTGCCGGTCGGGTATTGGTCGATCGCCAAATTCAGCAGGGTTTCGACTTTGTCCTTCGGAGCGACGCGCAAATAATAGCGACCCGGTTGCTGGTCAATTCGCAATCGAAACGCGGCCGACCAACCGGAATTCGGGGCGTGACGGTGAGCGGTGCCGATCAGCTTGTTGGTGGCAGCCTCGATTGCGACTTCAAGCGTCCAACGTTTGTTCTTCTCGTCCCAGTAGCGCAGATCCAGCACGTTTCCGGACCGATCCAGGCTGAGCCGGACATGGTCTTCCGGTCCGAGTGGTTCCGGCTCCGTTTGCCAGAGCGACTTGCCAGTGACTGCGTCCATGGCTGTTACGATCCAGTGGGAATCAGCCATTCGCCTCGAATAACCCGCCATGACTAGGTAACTGCCGTCGCGCGACAGTTGCGGAAAGTCGATCTGGTCGAATTCCTTCGTCGAAAACGGTGGTTTTCCGACGGGATGCCCGGGCTTTAGCAGATAGACTCGGCCAATCTGGCCACCGCCGTCAACGTATTCCGCTTGAAAGAGAATCGTACCTGCGTCGCCATGGAAGCCGACCAGGTTGTTGAGACCTGCGGGCAGCTGCCACTTCGCGCCAGGCACTTCCGTCCCTTTTTCGACATCCCATAAGATCGCGACTCCCTCTCCCTTTCGAGAACCGGAGAAGAAGAGATTCCGGCTGTCCGGCGTGAATTGTAAGGCCGCGTTATCGACCCACTTGGTACGCGGGGCGTTGAAGACGTGCAGCAATCTCTCGGTTTTGACGTCCCAGACGCCGACGCGGCTGTCATGAGCGAGGGCCGCCACGAAGCGATCGTTGGGGGAAATGACGACTTTTTCGATTTCGGCGCTCAAGCCGCGAAACGACTGGATGCCCCGGCCATTCTGGAACGACCAGACGTCTACGAAACCGGGTTGGTTGAAGCTGAACTTGCTGCTCACCGCGAGCCGGCCATCGGGCGCGACGCTCAGGCCGGTCACCCAATTCCGGCCGACGACCTTCAGCAGGAGTTGGCCGCTCGCAGTGTCCCAAATGTGCACTTCGCCGCGCCCCGCGGAAGCCAACGTGGCACCATCGGGGCTGAAGGCGACTGCGTTTATGTGATAATCGGACCCGCGGGCGGTGGATCGAAGCGAACCATCCTCGACATCCCAGACCGTCACGGTTCCAGAGTCATCACCGGCTGCCAGTAGCCAGCCATGGCCGGGCTTCGGTGGGCTGGACTTTCGGCGAGCGTCGCGTGCAAAAGCGAGCGCCAGAACGCCGACCCGGTCGTTTTTCATTTGGGCAATTCGCTCTCCTTTGGGCAACGAGAAAACAGAGATTTGGCCATCGTCATCGCCCAAACCAATCAGCCGACCATCGGGCGACAACGCGAGGGCGGTTGCTTCTTGATTCCATTGCGTGACAACTTCGCCGGTCGAAGCCCGCCAAACGCGTGTGAGGGCCTTGTCCTTGTCAAGTCGAACGGAAGCGGCCGCGAGCGCGCCGTCGGTCGACAAGCAAAGAACTGGCGGTCGCGGCGCCTTCGGCACATCGAATTCGCGAATCGACTTCTCTTGGGCCAGATCGGTCAGAACCAGCTTGCCATCCTTCACGTGGAAAAGGACAGGAACATCGCCGGCCCACGCCACGGGGCCTTCGCCGTTGACACTCGTTGGAGTCGGGAAATCCGGCCCGCCGTCGTGCAGCCTGGCCGGTTGATTTCCGGAGCCGCCCATGACCAGACGCTTGCCATCGGGGTGAAAGGCGACCGACGAGGCAGGGCCCTTGAATTGATTCCGGCGCTCCGCGTCGAGGCCCATCAAGCACGCGGCGGCCTGGTTGCGGAGGTTGAGGTCATTGCCCTGTTTCGCCGCTCCTTTCACCTTTTCCCAAACCATACCAAACCAGCCGTCCGTGCGCGGCGACAATCGCAAGCGGACGATTTCCTGCAAGGCAAGTTCTTTCTTGCTCGCTTGAGCAAGTGCGCCGAGTGCCCTGTTTTCGTTGATCACCGCGCCGACAAGCAGTCCGACCGCGACAATGAGCGTGAAGAGAGCGGCGGCGAGTCCGGGATTCCGCTTCGACCAAAGCGCCATCCGGCGCAACGTCCGTGCCGGCCGGGCCAGCGTCGGAAAATGGTTCAGCCAGCGGCGCAAATCCTCCGCCAGCTCGCGCGGGCATTGGTAGCGTTTGG
The DNA here is from genome assembly GCA_022616245.1 of Gemmataceae bacterium. Lineage (GTDB taxonomy): Bacteria > Planctomycetota > Planctomycetia > Gemmatales > Gemmataceae > JAKEFD01. The sequence continues at coordinate 14,909 of JAKEFD010000178.1, read as the reverse complement.
CCGGGTCCTTGGCGATGGCTTTTCGGCAAATGGCGTCGAGGTCGGCGGGCACGTTGCCGGTCAGGCGGCGCGGCGACGGCGGTTCCGTTGTTAGGATTTGCCGGCGGACGTCTTCCTGGCTCGTGCCGTCGAAGGCGCGGCGGAGCGTCAACAGTTCATAGAGCGTCAGGCCCAGGCCCCAGACGTCGATGCGGCCGTCGAGGGGCGGCATTTCGTAGGACGGGTCTCCAGGCCCGTCCTTCCCCCTCACCCCCAACCCCTCTCCCTCAGGGCGAGGGGAGTGCTCGTGCGGGACGGCCCTGGAGAGCCGTCCTACATCTGCCGCGGCGGTTCCGCTTCCTGACGGGCGCGGCTCGGACACGCGCGCCCATTGCTCGGGGGCCATGTATTGAGGCGTGCCGGGGACCGCGCCGGCGGAAAGTGACGCGGCCCGTGGCACAGGATTCCGCTCCTGTGCGTCCGGCGACACGACAGGATTGCCTTCAGAGACAGGAACGGAATCCTGTCCCACGAAGGCGGCCAGGCCGAAGTCGATGACCCAAGAGTGGCCTTGGCGGTCGATCATGAAGTTGGAGGGCTTTAAGTCGCGGTGCAGGATGCCGGCGTCGTGGGCGTGTTGCAACGCGTCGGCGGCGTCGGCGAGGACTTGGGCGACAGAACGAAAGTATTCTTGGGACAATGTAGAAGGCACACTCCGTGTGCCGTTTGCAGCGGCGTGCGCATTTGGCGTGTCGTCCATCGTTTTCGGTCCATCGGCTTGGCGTTCCGCACCAGACGGCACACGGAGTGTGCCTACTACTTTGTGCCCTACGAGGACGCCGAGCGGCGGCGTCTTTTCGCCCGGGCGGCTGGTTTCGTGGTCGCGGGCGGCGGCGACGACGTGGTAGAGCGAGGCGCCGTCGATAAACGGCATGACGAAGTATTGCAATGGTCCCTCCTCGCCGGCGGTGTGAATGGGGACGATGTGTGTTTGATGCAAGCGGGCGAGCACGCTTTGCTCGCGCATGAAGCGTTCGCGAACCTGCGGCGACACGCGGCCCTGACGAATCACCTTGATGGCGACGGTGCGGCCCAGGCGTTCATGCTTGGCGCGATAGATTTCGCCCATGCCGCCTTTGCCGATGAGCGACACGATCTCGAATTCGCCTAGCCGCGCGGGGATGGGATCGGCCGTGTCGGGGCGAGCGTTATTGAGCATGTGCATGACGGCGACGCGAGCGTTAAATTTGTCGGCCAGGGCCGGATGTTTTTCACACCAAACCCGGAGGGTCGCCTCCGGGTCGGGAGAGGATTCGTAGTCGCGCAGAAACTCGGAGACGATGGCATCGATGGGATCGGGCGCGGTGGTGGAATGAGTCATGGCTGGTCCTTAAGCATCCACAGATTTCACAGATTTCGCAGATTAGAGTGAACCGTTGCACTCATCTGCGTAATCAGCGAAATCTGTGGATCACTTGCTTAGTCAAACACGCTCTGCCATAAATCGCTCAGTCGCCCCAGCGCGCGGTGGTAGCGCTGCTGGGCGGCGGCTTCGGTCAATTCCAGGATGGCGGCGATATCGGCGTGCGCGAGATCGTCGAAGTGCCGCATCCACAGAATTTGCCGGTCGTTTTCGCTCAAGAGGCTCATCGCCTTCTGCACGCGGTCGCGCAACTCCTCGCGCATGAGGGCCTCACTCGGGCTGGTGCCGGTCTGCACAAGTTGCAAGCCGAGCTGCAGCGACGTGCCTTCGGGCAACGGCAAATCTCTGCGCACGTCGCGCGGGCCGCGGGTTTCGCGTCGCCAGGTTTCGATCAAAGAGTCCAGCGCCAGCCGATAGAGCCACGCGTAAGCGGTCATCGTTGAAGTCCTGAAATCGTTCCAGCGCCGGCGGGCGACGAAGTAAGTTTCCTGCAGGATGCTTTCGGCGTCGAGGCGCGACTTCAGCTTGGGATCGATGCGGCGCTCGAGCATGGCCAAAAGGCGCGGGCGGTGCTCGTCGAACAGCCGACCCAGAGCGGCCATGTCGGCGACGGACGAAGGCAACGAGTCTTCGGAAGGCATGCGCGCCTCGATGCTTGCGCCCGCGAGGAAGCGGAGCCATCCGATGGATCCCGCTTCCTTATGGGCGCGGCTCTGAATGGGTGCGGCTCTGAGAGTTTCCCTCAGGGTGAACCGATGGGGCAAGGAAAAAGCTGACAGGACGACATGCGTCAAGACAACGTTCGTGTCGGCGCTGACGGACGTCGCCAGCCCAATGCGTTCAAGTACGGAATTGTAGCGGCGGTCGGCGCGCAAACTGTCAAAGAAAGGGTCGCATTTGACGTAGACGAGACTGGGATCGCGGTCCGCGATTGGACATCAAGGACAATATCTACCAGAGCACGCCGCTCGACTGGGCAATGCACGCCGGGCAAACGGAGATTGAAAAGTACCTACGCAGCCATGGGGCGAAAACGGCGGAAGAGCTCGCGGAGCCGAGTTCATGAAACAGATCACTTCTGCGCTTCCATCCCCAGTCGGTCGAACAGGAACGCGTACAGGTCCGCAGTCTGCTCGATGACGTGGTCGAGTCCGCTGCCGATGCCGTGGCCGGCGTCAAAGCTCACGCGCAGCAGAATGGGCTGGCCCGGTTTGGCCGCCTCCTGCAAGCGGGCGGTCATCTTGTACGAATTCGACGGATCGACGCGGCCGTCGTTGGCGCCGGTGGTGAACAAAACAGCGGGGTATGCGACGCCGTCTTTGACATTGTGCAACGGGGAATAGGCGTAAAGTGCCTTGAAGTGCTGGGGGTTTTTCACGGTGCCGAACTCGGGAACGTTAAATGCGCCGTTGGGGTGCAGCTCAACGCGGAGCATGTCGAAGATGCCGACCTGAGCGATGACGGCGCGGAACAGGTCCGGCCGCTGGGTAAGGGCGACGCCCATGAGCAAGCCGCCGTTGCTGCCGCCCTGGATCGCCAGCTTCTTCGGATTGGTGTAGCCCTTGTCGATCAAATGCTGGGCGCAGGCGAGGAAGTCGTCGTAGGCGATCTGGCGCTTGTCGAGGACGGCGGCTTTGTGCCAGGGTTCGCCGTACTCGCCGCCGCCGCGGATGTTGGCCACTGCGTAGACGCCGCCGTGGTCGAGCCAGACGCGCCGGCTTGGGCTGAGCGTGGGGGAGAGGATGGTGCCATAGCCGCCGTAAGCGTAGAGCAGTGTCGGGTTGTTGCCGTCGAGTTTGAGTCCCTTCTTGTGCAGGACGGACACAGGCACCTTGGTTCCATCTTTGGAAGTCGCCGAGAGGCGCGTCACTTCGATGTCGCTGTAATCGGCGCTGGTTTTGGAGGAAAGTGCCGTCGGTCGCATGGAGGCTGCGCCGGGTTTATAGGCGTACCACGTTGCCGGCGTCGTGAAGCTAGTCACTTGCAAGAGGACTTCATCGCCGGCCAGGCACAAGTCCTGCACGGCGGAGACAGGCGGCAACGGCGCCCTGGTGACTTTGCCGCTGGGCGACACCACGCGCACTTGCGACGGGCCGCCGACCACATCCTGCACCACCAGCCCCTTGGCGGTCGGGACCATGTGCGGCACCATGCGCGATTGCCGCCATTCGAGGCCGATGATGGCCACGTCGCCTTCGGGCAGGAACGTGGTCGCCTTATTGATATCCGTTTCACCGAGCGGCAGGCGCAGGATCTTGCCGCGCGGCGCTTGCTTGCGCGACAACAAATAAAGCGCTTCGTCATCGCCCTGGCCGAAAGCGGCGGCACTGATCTGGTCCTCGTTGTTGGTCAGGCGCGTGACTTTGCCGTCGGAGCTGCGCACGAAATGTTCGAATTCGCCGCCGTCGCCTTTCTGGAACGTCGCCAAGAGTTGCCGGCCATCGGGCGACAGATCGAGGAAGATTTCGGCGATGCGCGGCAAACCCTCGCCGAGCACGTACGTGTCCTTTTCCATTGGCTCGCCGAGCCAGTGGTAGTAGACGTGGACGTAGAAGTTGAGGTCTTCCTTGGGGCGCTCCTTGCCGCGTGGATAGCGGGTGTAGAAGAAGCCTTCGCCGTCGGCGGACCAGGCAACGCAGCCGCCGGCCGTGGGCCCGGTGACGCGCGGCAGCACATCGGTCAGCTTCTTGCCGGTCGCGGCGTCGTAGATGTAGAGCGTGCCTTCTTCGCTGCCGCCTTCGGAAAGAGCGACGGCGACTTTCTTGCCGTCGCGCGACGGCTGGTAGTAGTCGATTGAAGTTAGACCTTTGGGATCGAGTTCGTTGGGATCGACAATGATGCGGGCTGAATCGGGATCGTCCGCCGAGGCGAGTGCGACGAGGAAAAGCTGCTGTTTGGGAGGTTGGCGTTTGAGGGCGAAGAGCGTGCCTCCGGCATGATTCAGTACGCCGTAGCTGGGCGACGGGTCGGCGAGGAGCTTGGCCAAGCGCTTGCGCAAGAGTTCGCGGGCCGGCAGTTTGTTCAAGTAGGCTTGGGAATGCCTGTTCTGCGCTGCGATCCATTCTTTGACGTTGGCATCGCCGGTTTTTTCCAGCCAGCGAAAGTGATCGACGACTTTGACGCCGTGATGGGTGTCCTCGACGGCGATCTTCGGCGTCTTAGGCGGGGCGCTGTCCTGGGCAGATACTATTGCCGCGAAAAGCGGCAAGGAAACAAAAGAAAGCCGAAAGAGTCGATGTGGCATGGTTGGCTCCTTTCACAATCGCGGGCGTCGCACAAGTTGCGAACGTCGCTATTCTAGAAGAACCGAAACCCAGCGGTGAATAGTGCTGTGTATAGACACAGGAATACGCCGCCAACCCCGAGAATTGGCATTGCAATGGAGTACGGAAGGCGAGAAAGTACATTGCCGAAAACGATGTACAATGGAAAGGCCACGGCCGCAAAGCGAGCCATGCCAAACATGCACATTTCGTGTCCTCTCAAAAAGTACGGGATCAACAGCAAGCCCAGTGAAAGCACAACCTCCAACATGTTCAGACACTTGAGCTTGATTGCTAAAGCCAAGAGACCAATCGCGAACGTCCAATAGAAAGGGTTTGCCAAATGCAGGCTGAAAAACGGACTCTTTTCTGAGGGATCGTGGAACCAGTAACACGGGGACGTCGGATCGAAGACCGCGCGAATCGGTTCAACAGTCGCCAAATCGAGCAGTTTTTGACCCATCGATTTTGCTGGGCGTCGCCGCCAGTCGAATTGTGTTTTGGCGAACGCCATCGGATCGCCGAACGCAAGGTACTGATACGCCATAAAGACCAGGATGCCCCAGCACGCCAACGGCACGAACAATAGCAACTCGCGCTGCAACTGGCTTCTCTTACGTCGAATGAGATCGATGACAAAACAAAGGACAAGTACTACACCGACGGGCCGCGTCGCGGTCGCAAATCCGACGATCAAGGCGATGAGCCAAGCCGGCCACGTGCATTCCATCCCGTACAGTGCAAGAATTGCGAAAAAAACAAAAACAGACTCGCTGTAGGCCATTCGAAAGAAGAAAGTGCACGGAAACATGCCAAAGGCGAATAGGACCAAAACTCGAAAGTCGGCTTTTGAGTCTGGAAAGCGCAATCGCAGGTACAGTACAAGAACAATGGAAGCGCAGGCAAAAAAAAACTGCGCGACTAACACCAGCGCGAGCTCAGTGCGGATACCGGTGCAATCGACAAGCAAAGAAGCAAGTGCCGGGAACGCGGGAAAGAACGCAATGTTCGACGGCTCATCGGGCAAATAGGAATACCCGTCCTCAATTAGTTGCTTATACTTACGTCCATCCCCGCGAGCCAAGCTGCTAATCAAGTCCGCATTCCTTGACGGTGCCGTCACCGATCTTCCAACGTAGTCGTTCCCTAGCAGCGTACCTGCGGCCACTAGCAAGGTGGTTGACAACCACATCGCCGCAACCGCAAGGACATCAGTGCGAACGAACCCTGGATCGCCAGTGCGCGTACCATCTCCGGTCATTGCGGCTGACATTTGGCCCCAACCGTACGCCTTCCTATTTGAAATCCATGGGCAAGTCCGTGCTAAGCGGCTATTCGCTCAGGCACGAAGGACTAGCCTACAGTTTTCGTGACACTCTTCAGCTGTGGCTGACCGAAAAAAGCAAGAAAAAACTTGACAATGCCGATTCGTTTGCTCACAATTAATTCCATGCGCTTCTTTCCTACTTGAATCGGGAGAGTTTCCAATGCCAACGCAAAAAAGGAACGTGGTTTGGCTGATGGTCGTGTTCGGCCTTGTATGGTGGGGAGTCGTCCCATTCCAGGCGCCCGAAACCGCAATCGGCGGCGACTATGACTGCAATGGAACAAAAACCTTCGCCTGCGCAGGATGCACCGCTACTTTCATTGGCTGCAAAAGCGGTGACAAAAGTCAATGCTACTCTACCGGGACTTTGTGTGTAGGCACTGGTTGTTCAGGCAAGGATGAAGGCGCAGGCGGGTGCGCTGGTACGGAGGTGGAGTAATCGACTGTTTGAGACAATCGTGGCAAGGACAACCGTGGCTCAGTGGGGCAGCTGCATCTTTCTGCTCCTCCTTGTTGTTACGAGAACTTACTCGCAGGAAGAGACTGCGCGCTGGTTGGAAAAGAACATTGAATCGCAACGTCTTTTGAATCATTACTCGGCAGAAGGTAAGATTGAAAGCTCACTTTATCGACTAACAGGACCCTTTCGTCAAAGAGACGTGTTCAACCTAAAAAAACACGGTGAATTGTACTACGTAACCGGATCGACAACATTCTTGGACAAACACCAAGACCAATCTTACCGTTTTTTTGCGGTCAGCAACCAGGATTACGCAGTTGAATACTCGTTAAGAAAAGAGAAACGAGCGAAATCAGCGATCGCTGCAAAAAAAGAAAAGCAAAGAATACTAAAGCGCCAAGCGCGTTTTGCTCATTTGGATGGCATAGTCGGGGACGACGGGAGTTCCTTGTCTGCACTTCTCCTGAAAAGTGGTCGCCATGCTTTCATAGGGAATGAGTCAATCAACAACATTGAGTGCAAGATTATCGAAGGAGAGACTGGCCAAGGCAAGGCACGACTTTGGGTAAGCGATCAACGAGCTTTTGCAATCTTAAAATATGTGTTTGAAAAAGGTCCCAATGACATTCACGACGGTGTCCCGCTTCAGAAGCAGCCTGAGTTCCACGAGTGGAAGGATGACGAGACCAGGGTACGATGGAGCGCCGTATTGGACAATGTCAGGTTAGGGCAATTCCGGGACTTTTATTTCCCAATAGGCGGGTCACTGACAGTTGTCACTAAGCTGAGTAGTGGCCGTGAAATCAAGGAGGTTTCGACAATAAGACGCGACAATATGCAGTTGAGTCCTGCATTCACTGAAAAGGATTTCGCAATCGACCTTGCCGATGGCACGGGAATCAATTTTCTGGACGATCTCAATTCAGGGCTCGAATACGAATGGGTGGGAAACAATGTTGTGGTCTCCGGCAGTCAATTCTCAGGTACGGCGCAGGGTAGCTGGCAGAGTCGTTGGTTTTTTCGAATACTCGGCGGGACTTTAGGCATTCTGCTGATAGCGGTTGCGATACGTGTCGCAAGGCGTATTTGGTGGGAAACGTGATAGTTGCTCCGTGTCATGACTACTTTGATTGTCAAGCCTGCGCAGACGATCATTTCACTAGCTGCACTTCTCCTGCTTAGTGTGCATGCAGCTCCACAAGTGGGAGCCCAATCTGCCGGAAACAAGAGTCCCCCCTCCTATTGCGGAGTTCACTCGCTTTTCAGAGCGATGCGCACATTAGGCAAGGAAGTGGATTTCAGTGCATTGCTAAGGCCGGAGTACATAGGCTCGCCACACGGGAGCAGCGTTGCCGAGCTCCAGTGCGCCGCCGAGGATTTCGGTCTTCATGCCCGCGCGGTGGCCGGATTGACGTGCAACGTTTTGTTAACAGTCGGCCGTCCCGTGCTACTTCACGTGAAAAGAGATTTTGACAGTGATGCGCACCGACATTGGGTCCTCTTCATGGGCATTGAGGACGGTAAAGCAAGGATCTACGATGGAGTTGGTGATTACCGACTGGTGGAATTTACTGATCTCTCAGCGATTTGGGACGGCGTTGCTTTAGTCGTGTCTGACAGGCCGGTCCCTGGAATCCCGTTGTATACTTCGTTTGGGGCTTCTTTTCTTCAGTTTGCTGGAGTCTTCGCAGCATTACTCGCTTCCTTGACCTTGCTGAGGCACTCGGCAACCACGGCGTCTTGGGCCAGGCCAATCAAGAAACTAATCCGAGGACCTCTCGGAGACGTCTTGTTCATCGTCGTCGGCACAATCTCGTCTGTCGTCTGCTTCTCTCTAGTCAATGAATCCGGTTATCTTTCCTCTATACAGGCCATTAACGCAATACAAGACCGGCATCTTTCGAGCTTTTTGCCAAGCGTCTCAATTGTCGAAGTTGAGTCTGTCGTTTCAGCTGTCGACTCAACAATAGTGGACGCCCGCCTTCCTGAGCATTTTGCCATCGGGCACATTCCAAACGCACGTAATCTACCAGTCACTTCCGGCCCAAAGAAGTTCGAGGGATTCTTAAAAGACGTGCCCAAGGAACGCAGACTTGTTGTCTATTGTCAAAGCAACGGCTGTCCGTGGAGCGCAATAGTTGCAAAAAAACTCATGGAATTGGGCTATGCCGATGTCAGGCTGTATAGAGGTGGCTGGACTGAGTGGGAAAAGGTCGTTGAAGGGCAACATTGACTCGCACGAGGTATCGACCATGAGAAACCCCATCTCAATTCGGTACTGCTTGATCCGGGCAACTGCGGTTGCACTGGGTGCAATACTGCTGTTGTCTGGTACATCGAAGATATACAACCCATATGACTTTCTCTCGGCTGTCTACGAATACGAATTGTTCGGGCGGGATTCAGGTTTCGTCGTGGCTTATTATGTCCCTTGGCTTGAAGTTGTAGTCGGCTGTTCATTGCTGACTCGGCTCTGGGGCTGTGGGGCGGCGATTTTGGCGACGGCGCTGTTTACAGGATTCCTGTTTGTTCGAGTTAGCGCCGCGGTCGCGGATCTTCGGATCCCGTGCGGCTGCGGCGTTCCAGACGTACTAACTAGAACAATTGGAGTCCCCGAGGTTTTTCAGAGCGTGGTGCTCTTTAGCGCTTCCTTCGTCGTTCTCGCCGACACCCTTTTTTCGAAAGCAGAATCCCGTGTCAACGACATTGGTGCGCCAAGTAATCATAAAAAATGAGACAGAATTGTTCCACGGTTACCTTGCGAAGGCCCCGTTAGCGCATGCGCTCTTTCGCTGCTCGGAACTTTCGTATCTGACTGGACGCAGAATATCGCGGCCAGTGCTCGATCTTGGATGTGGCACCGGGGAGTTTGCCTCGATTGCGGTCAATGAATTCATCGACACGGGAGTGGACATAAGTGCAAGCCGTCTACAATCTGCGCACAAGTCCGGGTTGTATAGCCACTTGATTCGCGCCGATGCCGGCCGGCTCCCGTTTTGTAATCAAGCGTTTTCAACAGTCCTGTGTGTCTCAGTGTTGGAACATCTGGCAGAACCTGACCAGGCTCTTTTCGAGGTGAACCGGATGCTTCGAGGCGGCGGAGAGTTCATTGGAACTGTAGTCTTAGCGGATTTGCACAGCAACCTCTTGTATCCCAAGGTTCTACGCAAACTAGGCCTTAGCGGGTTTGCGCACGCCTACGAGAAGTGACAAGACAGATGCTTCGGGCATCGAACGATGCTAAGTGAATTAGAATGGCAACGTCGATTTCGTGATGCTGGACTGCACATCGAAGAAAGCCGACGTGTTGTGGGACTCGAGATCACGCATTGGTGGGACCTTTTGCTTCCACTGGCGATCCCGTATTGGCTGTCTGGGTCTAGGTGGAAATGTCTAACATGGCGGCCAATTTGGTTACGGAGACTGTCCAGGAATGTTTGCATAAGAAAGTGAATGGGGATGCCGCTAATGGAAGCGTATGGTATTTTGTCGCGCAAAGTTCTCATGATGATTCGAGAGGAAGTGCTAGCGTTCGCACAGTTGCATAGTTGACTCTCAATAGTTCTTGGAACGGAGGCACTCATGATTGCAAGACACTTCCAGCGACATGCTGCTTTCACTCTGATTGAAGCACTGGTTGTCATCGAGATCATTGCTGTCCTTCTGGGCCTCCTGCTTCCCGCCGTTCAAAAGGTTCGTGAACGGGCGAGCCAGGCACAGTGTATTAACAATCTTAGGCAACTTAGCTTGGCTATTCATCAGTTCCATGACACAGAGAAGCGCCTACCGTACGGTCAATTCGGGGCGGAGTTTGGAACAGGATCGAATTCGCGCGCATGGAGTTTCCTCGCCCGTTTATTGCCGTTTCTGGAACAGCGAAGCATTTTTGAGCAGGGTGGGATCCCAAACAAGACGCTCAAGGAAAGTCGCATTGCCGATGTTAGCATCGGTATCTTTCACTGCCCAAGCGATCCGAGCGATCAAACCGCGCCTCAATTCGATGCCGGAAATCTGTCGGGCTTTCCTGTTGGGGTCACAAACTACAAAGGTGTAAGTGGCGCCAACTGGGGCGACGATCTCCAGGGCGTGGCCGGTCCGACTTTCCCGACAGACTGGCGAAATAAGGGGACCAATGGATCATTTGATGGCTTGAGCCAAGGCGATGGCATGTTTTTCCGGGTTGATTTCAGGCGCCGTCTTAGACTGAATGAGATCATGGATGGGACAAGCAACACTTTTATGCTTGGGGAAGACCTTCCAGGACAGAATAAATGGTGTTCGTGGCCTTACTCCAACAATGCTTATGGCACCTGTGCGATTCCGCCCAATGTGCGAAAGCCGAACGGCGATTTCTACCCACCACAGAATTGGCAGAATACATGGTCTTTTCGAAGTCATCATCCAGGTGGAGTCCATTTTTCTGCCGCGGACGCCTCGGTTCGCTTCGTATCGCAGAGCATTGCTCTTCCGACCTACCGGGCACTGGCTACGATTAGCGGCGGCGAAACCGCAAACATTCCCTGATACACATGGAATTCTCTCGGTTTCAGCCCAATGAGTTCCGAAGGGCTTGTGCGAAACTTCTTTTTCGCTATTCTCTCGACCAACTTTATTGCTCACTCGGATTCCTTATGCTTGTACCAGGCGATGGTTTCGGTGATGGCGTCGTCGAAACCAACGCGTGGCTGATAGCCGAGTTCGCGGCGCGCCTTCTCGATGCTGAAATCCAGGTTCAAGCCCATGAACTTGAGCTTGGTGAAGTTGTAGGTCGGGGCTTCCTTCGCGCCTCTTAGTTTCGCGAACTTTTCGCAGAGCCAGGTGGCCAGCCAAGCAATCCAGTAGGGCGGCGTACGCCTGGGCCGCGCCAGGCCCATGAGGTCCGCGATTTTCTCCATGAATTGCCGTTTAGACACGTTTTCGCCGTCCGTGAGGTTGTAGATCTGGCCGACGGCCTGGTCGCGCTCGATCGCCAGAAAGACCGCGTCGATCAGATTACGGACAAAGATCGTATTGAGTGCGCGGCGGCCGCGTGCGCCAGGATAGCGCACGAGACCCTTGCGAAGGTTCTCGATGATCGTGGGCATGACGGTCTTGTCGCGCGGGCCATAGACGAAACCCGGACGCAGAATGACAACCGGCACACCGAAGTCCTTGTAAAACTGCAGCGCGACCTGCTCCGCTTCGGCCTTCGATTGCGAATAGGAATCGCGGTGGCGCGGAGGCGGCGGTTCCGATTCGTCGGTGCCGTAATGGTGCCTGGGCGCATACACGCCCAGACTGCTCAGGTGCACGAAACGCGACAGCGCTTGCCCTTTGCACGCCTCGAGCAGCACGCGCAGGTTATCGACATTGACTTTGCGATACTCTTCGATCGGTCCCCAATCGCCCACTTTGGCCGCGCAATGGATGACGACTTCGGCCTCTTGCAGAGCGTCCCGAACCGCGGCCGGATCGCTTAGCTCGCCGCGAATGAGGTGGACGCCGAGCTGCTGCAAATAGGCAGTATCGCTGGTGGGCCGCGCCAAGACGGTGACTTGTTTGGCGCGGCGGACGCAGGCCTCGGCGACATGGCCGCCGATGAAGCCGGTCGCGCCCGTGATCAGGTAGCGCATGCAGATTCCTTGTGCTCACAAAGCTGAGCAGCGTTGTTCCCTCGCTCGCGCGTCGGGCTTGTGTTAAGAGTTCCTCGCTCGCGCGGCGGGCTGGTGTAAAGAGTCCCTCGCTCGCGCGGCGGGCTGGTGTTAAGAGTCCCTCGCTCGCACGTCGGGCTAGTGTAAACGTTTCCTCTTTCTTCGTGCCGTGGGGAGTGTTCGGCAAGTGGTTCGCGCGTAAATGTGAGTCGAAATGTGCAGCCAAGCAGCATGCTGCCCTTGGCGTTCACGTTGAGAGTTCAGCGTTCACAGTTCAATGTTTCAAACGAACGTTGAACGTTGAACTGTGAACCCTGAACGTCGAAGAAGGCTGGGATGCGGATGTCTTCGCAGGCAACAAGGTGAACGCCAATAGAAAATCAGCGAGATTTTGCTGGCTCACGTCGGGCAGGGGACTTAAGGTAGTAGCGGTATCAAAATGCTCTTCCCTCTCAGGCAGTTATACGCAAGGCCATGAGCGAAACGTCACTCCTGTTTACGCTCGAAGGGACGCGGGCCGAGTACACGGTCACGTTGTCGGTGGACGGGGCGGTCGTCGGGCAAGGTACGTCTCACTACGATGACGCCTCGGTGCTCGCCGCCGACATCGGCGCCATCGAGAAAAACAGGTGCAAGTCCGACATTCTCCAGGGAGTTGGCTCCCTCTTGTTCGACCTATTACAGGTGGGAACCATTGCCGACTATTTTCTTCCGGAATTTCGCACCTGGGCTGAGAAGCAAGGTGCCATTCATATTCGGCTGCGCTTCAAAGCTCGGGAATTGGAGGCGCTGCCGTGGGAAAGTTTGTACTATTCGGGGTTGGGCTGGTTGTGCCTCAAACGCAATCCGAAATCCAGTGTTTGCCGCGATCCGTTGGACGCGTTTTCGGGCCGCAAGGAACCGCTCCGCGTGGCAAGCCCATTGCGTATGCTCGTCGTCATTCCGGAGGGCTCGTTCCTGCAATTCGATCGGGAGTGGCAATCCATTGAACGCTGCGTTCTCGCCATTCCGGACCGCGTGCAATTGCTGGAGCCATTGAAGGGACGCGTGACGCCCGACCGCCTGGCCCAGCGCTTAGAAGAGCCCTGCGACATCCTCCACTACATCGGTCACGGGAAGATGGACGGCGAGCGCATGCCGAGCATTCGTTTCAATGGCGAGGGGGGCGTCGATGATGAGATGTGGGTGGAAGCGGAAACATTCGCCGATCTGTTTGCGGAGCATCGCCCCTCGCTGGTGTTCTTGAATTGCTGTCTGGCAGGCGCCACGGCGGCCAAGGGCAGCTTGAGCGGCCTTGGACCCTACCTCTTGCGCGCCGGTGTGCCGGCTGTCCTGGCCATGCGTTATGAGATTCCCGACGCCCAGGCCATTCGATTCTCCACTGAGTTTTATCAAGAACTCGTTTCCGGCCAACGCCCGGGCCGCGTCGATGAGGCCGTAAACTTTGCTCGCCGCAGCCTGCAACGCAACCAAACGCCGGATACGGTGCGCGGCTTCATCACGCCGGTGCTGTACCTGGCGACGGGATGCGAGCAGCTATTCCACTGGGACGGGCCCGAAGCGCCGATTGCGGCGCAGGTTGCGCCGTCGCCACCCCGTGCGCTTACGCCCAGTCCGCCCTGGCGCCGGGAATTGTGCGAGGCTTTACAAAAGCGCCGCTGCTTGCCGGTCATTGGCCCGGGAATCTATACGGAATTCGCCACGCGCGACGCAAGCGCACGCTCACAGCCCAATCTATTGGCGTTGGCCAAGGAAGTATGCAAGAGAATCGCCAACCGGCAACCGTATGGCTCGCTCGAAGAGGATTTGCGGCTTTGCGAAATGGCGGGAGAATGGCTGGATTTCGATTTCTTTCAATGGGTATGTCAGCACTACAAGAAGGCAACCGGCAGAATGTACGAGCTCTGGGAGGAGCTGAGCGCATTCCTGTGCGCCTGCAGGCTCGAGGCGCCCGCGCCCTTGGTTCGTTTTCTCGAACGCTGGCCGAATACGCCGGGCATCGTTAGCACTCATTTCGATGGCCTCATTCAGGAGACACTGAGCCGCCTGCGTCAAGAAATGGTCGTTGTCGATCGCATCGATGAGACCAACTTGGATCTGGAAAAGGACGACCGGGTGCTCGTCCACCTGCGCGGCAGCATCGAGCGGCATAACTCTCTGGTGCTCACCAAAGACGCGCACGATCTGTTGTGGGATCGAATCAACAACATCAGCCGCACTCTCAAGCACCATTTGATCACGGGAACCCCAGGACGCGGATTCTTGCTGTGCGGCGTTCATCCCCGCGATAGTCTCGTCCGCCATCTGGTGCAAAAGCTCGTGCATGACGACGAGGAGAGCCGCGGCCCGTCGTTTTTCGTAGTCCGCCGCAAGACGTCGGCCGAGGAGGGCTACTGGGAGCCCTTCAAAGTCACCTGGATAGAGGACGATTTGAGAAACGTCTTGGATATTCTTGGAGAGTAAGCCCATGGAGAATTCCAACGGGCTGTACACGGCGGACAATCCCTTCAAATTCCTCGAGTACTTCGAGGAAAGTGAAGCCGACTTGTTTGCTGGCCGAGACCGGGAAGTCCGCGAGGCCATGGCCGGCGTCACGTCAGGGTCGACGTTCGTGCTGCATGGCCGGGGCGGCATCGGCAAGACCTCGTTCTTGCTCGCGGGCCTTTTCCCCACCATGCGCAGCCTTGGGTTTCGACCCATCTACGTGCGCACGCTGCAATCCCCATTGGGCGACCTTCAGGCAGCGCTGTGCGAGGAGATTGCCAATGAGGCATGCACCCAGACCAATGAGGCAGGTCGCCAGACAATTGAGGCATGCACCCAGACC
>JAKEFD010000177.1 GCA_022616245.1 Gemmataceae bacterium | reverse complement strand
GCAGGCACCTACGCGCTCTTCACCATTCCCACGCAGAACGAGTGGACGTGGATCTTCAGCAAGAACGCGGGCCAGTGGGGTGCCTTCAGCTACAAGAAAGAAGAAGACGCGCTGCGCGTCACCAGCAAGCCGCAGCCCGCCCAGCACGCCCACGAATGGCTCACCTTCACCTTCGAAGACCTGAAGCCCGGCGCCGCCAAACTCGTGCTGCACTGGGAAAAACTCGAAGTCCCGCTGACCATCCAGGAAGCCAAGTAGAGGCCGCATTAAGGCAAGGGCCTGTCCTTTTGTTAGGGTTCACCAGTGCGGCGGATCGCATTCCAACTCTGGGTGGCTTCCGGTGGCGGTCCGACGGCACGGACGAGCTTGTCGAAAATCTTGCCGGAGGCAAACTACACGGGGCTAGGGGCGGGCTGCCGTTCGGCAGCGACATGATGTCAGGGCTCGCGCCTTCCGATCCGACCGTACACGACATCGTAAATCGTCCGGCGCCCGTGGCCCCGAACTCCGCAGGTCGTCTCCGTTGTAGGCTCCGGTAGAACATGACTCCCCAAAAGGACCGGGTGCAAATGCTCCAACGTCCCGTCTCGTCGTTTCAGTTGCACCTGCCAGAGGCCGCCGCCGCTAATACCACCCCAGGAAACAGGCGCGACATCCCGCCCTTGAGGGCTTACAGGGAACTCAAAGTAGTCGTAGCCGCCTATCTGCTTTCCCTCCTCGGCCCCACCGACGCCCGTAAAGTTGTAGAAGGACTTCGTAAGTCCGGCTTCAATTGGGTCAGGAGCAATCTGCGTTCTTTCGTGTAAGAACCCCTGCGCGAACCACACCCCGTCCCGAATATCTGGCGGGTTATTCAGTTGCATATCCCGACGAGACTCCAAGTTGAAGAACCTCTTCTTCGCGGCGATAGAGGCGGCGAGGTTCGGGGCCAACAGCACCGGCACCGATGTCAGGCCCCACTGAATCTTGCGTGCCCCGAGCAATCTTCAATACAGAAACGCCGCCCGTGTCGATAGAGTGTGGTTGTGTCGTTCGTCCGAGAAGCAAGCCGATGCGACCGCTTGTTGGTAGCACTTCGAGAACGTGATGCGCTGTGAGGATGGCTCTTTGCGCACCGACGGACACCAAGACGCCCGAACCGAGAAGGTCTGCGTCGGGGCCGCGTGCTTGATCAATTCGCAGGAAGCCGACGGTAGAGCACGCCAACTCCTTGATCACGTCCTCGATCAAGGCATGCGGCAGATCTTTAACCAGAACGATGTCGTCCATGCATCGTTTCCGCGAAGCCCTAACGCTGCCGCTTCAGCCTCGGCGGCTAAATTACGGTCCCTTCCAGCATTCGGCCCAGCGCCTCCGTCTCAAAAGGCAGCGGCAACCACTCCGGCGCAAGAGTTTGGTCGAGCCGTTCTCCAGACCCTTGGTGGTAGATCTCGCCCAGAAACACGAGCCGGATGCGCGGCGACACGAGCTGCATCTCGGCCGCTAACGGGGGCGAGAGCGCGCAGCGTCCGATTGACCGTTGTGCCGTCGGGGAACATGTCCAGCACCTCTGGATCGATCACGACGATGTTGGTTCCTTTGGCGTAAACGCGCTGCCGTTGCGCCGCGGACAGCGGCCGAGAAGTCGTATTCCCGCCTCATGGTGTCGCGGTCGTTCTTGCGATGCCGCTGGGTACTGTTGCGTCCCAGAAATTCCTCCATGAAGTTCGGCTGCGATCGACGCCCCCAGGCAGGAGCCTGGGGGCTGGGAACAAAAGACGCGCCGCTTTTATCCCAGCCCGGAGGCTCCTGCCTCCGGCACCGGATTCTCCTTAGATATTTATCGGGCACGATAATCGCTGTCTCCTCCATCGCGTCTTCGTTAGCGCCGCCTGCTTACGGCCCCGAATTTTTTCGAATTTCGAGTCGTTTATCGATGATTTTTGTGACGCCCGGCTGGAAGCCGGCACGCGATAAAGATGCCGGCAAGATGCCGGCGGTACAAAAAAGGCGCTACCGCGTCAGCGTGCGCCGGCGACTACGGGGACGCTGACTGGGGTTAGCCAGGCGTGGCGGTCGGGCTTGCGGCCGCTGGTGAGGGCGAAGAATTCGTCCTGGATGCGCTTGGTGAGGGGGCCGCGCGCGCCGTTGCCGACCTTGATTTTGTCGATGGAGCGCACCGGCGTGACTTCCGTGGCGGTACCGACGAAGAACACTTCATCGGCGATGTAGAGCAATTCGCGCGGGATGACCATTTCGCGAATCGGAATGTCCAGGTCGCGCGCGATGGTAATCACCGCGTCGCGCGTGATGCCGGGCAGCACGGAATTGCAAAGCGGCGGCGTAACCAGCGCGCCATTCTGCACGGCAAAAATATTCTCGCCGGAGCCTTCGCTGACGTTGCCGTTCACGTCGAGCGCGATGCCCTCCACGTAGCCGTTGACCATGGCTTCCATGCGGATGAGCTGCGAGTTCATGTAATTCGCAGCGGACTTGGCCATCGCCGGCAGCGTGTTGGGCGCCATGCGCGTCCACGAGCTGACGCACACGTCGACGCCTTTTTCGATGGCGTCGGCGCCGAGGTATGCGCCCCACTCCCAGCACGCCATGTACACCTCCACCGGGCAGGGAAAGGGATTGACCCCCACTTCGCCGTATCCGCG
>JAKEFD010000176.1 GCA_022616245.1 Gemmataceae bacterium | reverse complement strand
GTGTAGGCGAACTTATGACTTGACGAGCCGTATGCGTTAACTGCGCACGTACGGATCTGTGGGAGCCGGGGTCGGGCAACCGCCCCGGCGACCCGGCCACGACTTGGTCAACTCGGCGGAAAAGGGCGGCTGAAGTCGCATCACCAATCCTTCTCTTGGAGCTAAGGTTGTGATTCGCTACGATACCCCTCCGCGAACAGAGGAGACGGGATGAATACGACTGTATGGCAGCCGATGGATCGGCACGGGGATTTCGCGCCACGCACATCGGAAGACCAATCGAATCTGGACCGCTATCACGAGTTGGCCCAGAGCAACGAGATTCTCTGGTCCGCCCAGTATCGCAAGATTCGGCTTCTGGGCAAGGGCGGCCAGGGCGTCGTCTTTCTGAGCGAGCGGCAAGGAACCGACCTGTTTCGATTGCCGGTGGCACTGAAGTTCTTTTCTCCGGAGCCCTATCGCGACTTTCCCAGTTACGAAGAAGATATGGCCCGGATCGCCGACGTCTCGTCGCGCGTCGCCCTCATCCAGCACGACAACCTGCTTGATTTGCAGAACTTCATCGCGCACGACGGCATCCGCATCATGGTCATGGAATGGGTGGACGGCTTCGACCTGCGCGATCTCTTGTCCGAGCGGATGGTCGAGAAATCGCAAAAACAGCTCAATCCGGAACGCTGGAAATACGTCCGCAAAGTGATCCTTGGCACGTCTCCCCTCGCGCCGGGCGCGGGGGCCAATCAGCCCCCCTCTCCCTCGGGGAGAGGGGAGGGGGATCCCTCTTCTCCCCTCGCCCCTGGGGGGAGAGGGGTTGGGGGTGAGGGGGCATTCGAATCGCGCCTGATGCCGGGGGTCGCGATTCAGATTCTGCGTGAATGCCTGGCCGGTTTAGGTGCTCTCCACCGCGACGGTATCGTGCATGGCGACATCAAGCCCGCCAACATCATGGTCAAACGCACCGGCAACGCCAAGATCATCGACATCGGCTCGGCGATGGATTTTGGCGAGGGCGCGCGGCGGCGGCTGTGGTCGCCGACCTACGCGGCCCCGGAAATCCTGGGCGGCGCGGGCAACACCCCGCAGTCGGACCTGGCGAGCCTAGGTTACGTGCTCGTGGAAATGCTCGCCGGCCGCTGCCCGTTCGAAGGCATCGACCGCTACGACGCGCTCCTGGAAGCGAAGATGAAACTCGAACAGGACCTGCCAAAACTGTTGCCCGAAGAAGTGCGCAACAACGAGCTGCTCCTCGGCCTGTGCCGCAAGCTAATCGCGCCCGACCCCGCCAAGCGCTTCAAGAGCGCCCAAGCCGCCGACCTGGACCGTCAGGGCGCGGCCAACTTTCACCGCCAACTCGTCAAAGGCGACCTGGCCAGCGAGTACGAAAACGATTTGCGCTCCTGGCTGGAAGAATTGACTTAGGGCGCAATCGGTTAGTCATTCCTTACAAGTCCATAAGGAATCGTGGCGCATATGGCTTTTTTCCTTTGACACGCGCCGAAGCGATGATCACGATAAGGGGGATAGGAAATCCGTCCTCTCTCGGAGGATGCCATGGTTCCCCTCTCCCTTGTCGGCGTGCGCCGGTTAGTTTCCAGCTTGTTGGCCGATCGCAACAAAAGAAAAACCACCAAAACGCGGCGTCGAATCGTCTCGTGGTAGGCTCGGTTATCGGCGCTTGCATGCTGTTTGTCGGTGTCCCCGAGGCTGCGGCGCAATATGGGACGCCCAAGGTGGATTTTTACAGTTCAACGTATTACGCTTCCGAATTCGCCGGCTCGATCCCCATCGGCGTGAAGCTAAGCGCCAAGGCGACGTAAAAAACAAAGGTGAAGTTCAAGACCAAGGACGGCCCGTCGCCGGACGGCGCGACCGCTCCTGCGGACTACACGCACATCGAGGGCGAACTGACCTTCGAAATCGGCGAGGACATGAAAAGCTTTTCCGTGCAAATCGTGCAAGAAACAAAGGTCGAACTGAATGAAATCGTACTCTTGGAACTTTACGAGCCCAGCGGCGCGGAACTGGGCTCAACAAGCACGGCGACTTTGACGATCCTGGATGACGATCCAGCTAATCCCGTCGTGGAGATTGAGATCAACGAAGGCGGCGCGGACGACGACTACGTTTTCATCACTCCGAGTGACGCGGAGGCAACCATCTACGCCTCCGCAACGGCGCGAAACTTGTCGACTGGCTCAGGTGACTTAGAAGTTGAACTGACCAATCTCTCCGGCGCGGGCGACTTCTTTTTCTCGACCGCGGGCGGAACGGAACAAGGTTCGAGCGTCAAGCTGACGCTGCCGGATGACGGAACGCCAGTTCCGTTTATGCTCTCCGGGCAAACGGTAAGCACGAACATGAGCGACGCGTTAATTGTTGCGATGGTTGCAGGGCAAGAAGCGGGAAAGAAGGCTGGATCAGTGGTCAAGGTCGAGATCTCTTTCAAGTACAGCGCAACGGACACTGTCAAAGGAGTCGTTACTGGCGACGACAATGCGGTGCAGAATAACTACTTCAACGAAAGGATTCCGAATTCACACCAACTCGGACCGGGGGTGTTCAAGAAAGGACATTCCTGGGGGATCTTGGGAATTGGAAAGGTTACGCCTTCAGGCTTTCCAGCACCGATAACCTTGCAGAGAAACGCCCAAGCGCGCTGGTATTTTTCCTATCAAAAGGACTTGAAATACATCGAATGGGGTCAGGCCGCCCAGCCAGATTTTCCGAAGAATCCAAGTGAACTGCCAGCAAATGACTCAGGCAAAGATGGGGTTGACCAGGATAGCAATCCACAATCGGGCGGCTCAAAAGGACATGTTTACGACTGGGACGCTCCGGGAATCGCAACGCCTAATTCAACGCATGTGGTCGGGACGATTGCAAGCTTGCGCGCGAGCTTCGTTGTATTCGCAACGACGCTCAATCCGACCACGAAAAAGGAGGAGCGCGTTTCCATCGCTTATAAGTGGTTCACGCGTCAATCCTATAAGAAAACAAACTTCGCAAGCAACACTTGGGTAGCGGACAATACAATCGCCGGTGACAACCAAACGAAAGACGGCAGTCACACGCTGCTATCATATGGATTGGGCAGTCCATCGATAGATAAGACTTCGCCTGCGACTTTGAAGAAGTCGCAATTCCCGACTGGGGTTGCTACTTTTTTGGTCCTAGGGCAGAACTTCGTCAAAGGAGCCTTTGTAGAGTTTCAAAAAGGAAACACAACAGTTAAGACTGTGGAAGTGGCGGCTTCTGGCTTTCACGATGGTGTTGCTTGTAAACTGAATGGGTTAAATCAAATGGAAAATGGTGAGTGGACAATGCAGTGGACGAATCCGGGTGACACGCAAGTCGCGAAAAAGACAGTTATCGTTGAGAACTGAGCACGAGGTGGACCGTGAGAAAGCACGAAATGCTGGCGCTAACTATTTTCGTAGTGTGCTTGTTGTTTGTGGGCCTCATTTCCTTAGCGGTCATTACTCGAGTATTCGACTCCGCGTCGCCTGACGGCTCCAGGCAAGATAAAAAGAAGTCGATTGAGTTGATTCTCACATTGGCGAATCGATCGGAATTGAGGCTGATCCCGATTACCGGAAACCAAAGCCCATTTGTAACTGAGGGTCCGATTACGAATGCGCAGTTTTGTGCCGCAGTAAAGCAGAACCAGATCGCGCCACCCACACTTCCACATGAATTGAGATTCTCAGACTGTGAAACAGTTGCATGGAAGGACATGGATTTTCAAAAAGGGCAGGGTGAGAATGCCGTTCTGTTCGTTACTGTCCAAGAGGCTCGCGCCTATTGCGCGTGGCTCCAAAACCAGTTTCCGAAATACCATTTTCGAATACCAAGGGCACTTGAGGCGAGGGAAATCGAAATTCACGAATCTTCTCAGGGTTTCAATGGTCGCAAACCGGATTCCTTTCCCAGGCCTGTGAGTGGCCCCGACGCAAAACGCACTAAAGGAAGATTCTGGATCGCACCATTTACTTATGAATTATACGGTGACGACGAACCCATGGGACCGGATGTCGAACCACCGCAACTTGATCGCAATGCTCCAGCAACGTACTTTCGAATCGGCCCGGCTTTCGATGGAACCAAGTACATTGCAGCGGCTAATCCGAGCTTGAGTGGCCCAAGTGTGATTCCGACTACTTTTCGGGTTGTTGCGGTTAAGATAGAGCAACACTGAGCTGGAGCTGGAGGCGTGATTGTGTCCTCGTTCGTCGAGATCTGCGCGGTGTGTTGTGCTTTCGTTCTGGCTGTCAATTGCGGCAAGTCCCGTGATCAAAAAAGGGGCCACGATGAGGTCGGCGCAATGGAAGAGTTTTCGGAGTCGGAGTGATGAACCTATTCAGCCGATTGATTGGAGTCCTAGCGATTTTCGGTATCTGCGAACGCCCGCACGAATCACACGCACAGGAGAAGGGTGGTGCGTCAAGTCGAGCGGAGCTAACCGCCGCCGAATACGCGAAGCGCTTCTGGCTTCGCTATGATCGCAAACTTCAAAAGAAGCTCAACATCGTGGCCAAGCATCCGCCTATCGGTCAAGTTCTAGAAGAGCTGCGAACAGCGACCGGTCTCCAGATCGTCTTGGCGGACAACTTGAGCGATCACGATCCGGACTTGGGCGACATGCATATGCCCGGCGCTCCGGCGTTCTCGTTCATGGAGTTACTCGAGAAAGCGCAGCTCGAGACCGGCCGCTGGGTCAAGACTGCCGACGGCTACCGCCTGGAAGGCGTCTCCAAAGCACGTCGCACCAGCACTTCCGCGCGCTACGGTTGGACCATCGGGACGGCGACGGGTCTGGCCGTGGTCGGCGCGGGCCTTTTCTTCTGGCACAGACGGCGAACCAATAGCGCGCCCAAGCCGCAAGGGACGGCCTAGCATGAAGACTTCGCCGAGCAAGACGGACCGCCTTCCCACGTGGGTTAGAACTCCGATTCTGACCGACCTTCACAAGTCACAACGACCGGGACAGAATCGGAGTTCTATCCCACGAGTCGCCTTCACCCTCATCGAGCTCCTCCTCGTCCTTGGCATCATCTCTATCCTTTTGAGCCTGATCCTGGCCGGCGTGGTCAAGGTGCGCGAGGCTTCCAACCAAGCCGTCTGCATCAACAACTTGCGCCAGATCGGCCTGGCCATGCACTTGCACCAGACGCGCCACGGCGTCTTTCCGTCCAACGGCGGTTGGGACGGCAAGCAGACCATCCAGTCCAAGGACGGGAAGCCGGTCGTGGTTTCGGTCACGGAGCATTATCTGAACCTCACTTTCAAATACGGCGTGGGCGAGCCGACCAAAGCGCCGCGCGACCAGCCGGGCTCCTGGGCCTACGCGATCCTGCCTTACTTGAATTTGGCAAGAAACTATGACAAGCGAGTTTGGCACACGCCGGTGGAGGTGTATGTGTGTCCGAGCCGGCGTCTGCCCGTTGCCCAGCCGGCCAATAACGACAAGCACGGCGACTACGAGGGCGGCGGCTGGCTGTGGGCGCGCACCGACTACGCCGGCAACGCCCACGTCGTCCCCAACCGGCCCAAAACCCTGCGGCCCGAGAACATCAAAGACGGCAAGGCGCAAACGATCATGGCCGGCGAAAATGCCATGCACCCGGCCGACTACCAGAGCGGCACCTGGTATTGGGACGAGCCGTTCTTCGTGGGCGGCAGCGGCGGCACCCAGCGCGGCTTCGGCACGAAGCCCGGGGAAGGCGCCGCCATCGTCCGCGATGTGCCCGGCATGGGCTTTACTTTCCGCTACAACTGGGGCAGCGCTCATGCCGGCGCGGCCAACTTCCTGTTCGCCGACGGCAGCGTGCGGTCCTTGTCGTATGAATTGCGTCCCCAAATCGTGCAAGCAATGCTGACGCCGGCGGGGCGCGATGATGTTGGGAAATGAACCACACTAGCCCGACGCGCGAGCGAGGGAACTAACCACAGAGGCACGAAGGCACAGAGAACCACAAAGAAATCAATCGGGCAACACAGCATCAGGGAACGGAAAATGAATCGCACTTCGTGAATTCTCTGTTTCTTTGTGTCTCTGTGGTGATTTCGAAACATGTCGCGCCGAGCAATATCTCTCTTTGTCCTCATTTTGCTTGTGCACATCGGCTTGCTATTCAGCGGGATATTTCAGAACTTCGTGACGATGGACGAAAGCGCGCTCGTCCCGTCGGGTCTGGCGCATTGGCGGACCGGCTCGTTCACGCCGTATCGCGTGAATCCGCCATTGCCCAGATTGCTGTCGGCATTGCCGCTGTTGGCTGTAGGGCCGGAGTGGGAACCGGAGTTACCGCGGGATTCTCCGGGCAGCCGGCCGGAGTGGGCGCTGGGGAAGAGCTTCGCAAAGGAGGCGGGCGAGCAGTACATCGCTTGTTTTCGTTGGGCGCGCTGGGCCGGCGTGTTTTGGTCACTGGCGGGGGCGTGTTTGCTTTATCGTTGGGGCAAGAAACTCTATGGCGAATGGGCCGGGTTCTTGGCGATGGCGCTTTGGTGTCTTGATCCAAAAATCTTGGCGCACGCCGGATTGGCGACGACCGACATCCCGGCGACTGTGATGGGGTTGGCGGCCTGCTACGGGTTTTGGCGGTATCTCTGCGCGCCGACGTGGAGTAGTGCGTTTCTCGTGGGAATCCTGCTCGGCTTGGCGCAGTTGACGAAGCACGTGTGGTTGGTGTTGTACGTGGTGTGGCCGGTGTTGGCGGTGATGTATTGGTGGCGATGGGGTGCAGTCACAACGGGCGACGCGCCGCGGCCCTCGCTAGCGCGTCGGGCTTGTGTAGCGCGGATCGGCCACGCGCTGTGCATATTGCTGGTGAGTGTTTTGGTCATCAACTTGGGATATGGCTTTGAAAATACAGGCAGGAGTTTGGGCGAATTTCAGTTCGTCAGCAAGCTGTTCGCGGGCGAGAACAGGTTGGGCAATCGCTTCCAAGGCACCTGGCTTGAAAACGTCGTTTTGCCGCTGCCGGCGAATTATCTTGCGGGCATCGACGTGCAGCGGCGCGATTTCGAAAGCGGTTGGCCCTTCTATTTGGGAGGCGAATGGCGCAACCAAGGCTGGTGGTATTTCTACTTGTACGCGCTGGGCGTGAAGTTGCCGCTGGGAACGCTGGCGTTGATCGCGGGGGGAATCGCTCTCTTTGTTGTGCGCGCCGGCGCGACGCGCTTTCGCGACGAACTGTGTTTCCTGTTGCCCGGCTTAGTGATTTTGACTCTCATAAGCTCGCAAACTGGCTTACAGTATCTGCGCTATGCCCTGCCGGCATTCCCAATGCTGTTTCTGTGTGCGAGCCGGTGCGGCGCAGTGGCGCAGAGATCGCGCATTGTTGCAGCGATTGTCATGTTCCTCGTTGGCTGGGTCGCCTGGAGCAGCCTATCGGTGCGGCCGCACTATCTTTCCTACTTCAACGAATGGGCGGGCGGACCCGACCGTGGCACCGAGCACCTCGTGGACAGCAACATCGATTGGGGGCAGGATTTGCTGTTCTTGAAGGATTGGCTGGACCAGCGTCAAGCGCCGCAAGGTGAGGAGCGCTTCGGGCTCGCGTACTTCAACCTGGTCGATCCGCGCATTGTGGGGATTGAGTATCGCCTGCCGCCGTTGCTGCCTCCGGATTGGCGGGACGGCGAACAACTCGATCCTGGCGAGATTGGCCCGCAGCCGGGTCTTTACGCGGTGAGCGTACATTTCGTGCGCGGAGGATCGTTCGCGGTTCCCGACGGTACGGGAAAGTCGATGACGATTCCGCCCGAATCGTTGAGCTACTTCCAGCAATTCCAGCCAATTGCAAGGGCAGGACACACACTTTGGATTTATCGTCTTGGAGGCGAGGAGGTTAATCGGGTGCGTCGGCAGCTGAATGTTCCGGAATTGGTTGATTAGCTCCGTGTCAAGAAACCTCTCGATAATCGCCCGCGCCGTGTGCCGTCTACAATAAAGGCATGTCCACTTTGCCGATTGTCCAAGTGCCGGCCCTTTCTGCGCCAGGGCTTCTGTCCGTCGCGCCCGATGAACTGGCCGCGTGGCTCGCCGAGCACGGCGAGAAACCGTTGCGGGCCCGGCAACTGCGGCGCTGGTTGCTCCAAGCCCGAGTGGACTCCTTCGACGCCATGACCGATTTGCCCCAGGCGTTGCGGCGCGCGCTCGCGGCGGCATTCGTGCCGCTCGAAACCCAGGTCGCGCGTCACTTGACTGCGGACGACGGCACGCACAAGCTTCTCTTGCGGCTCTGCGACGGCAAGCTCATCGAATGTGTGCTGATCAAGGAGGCCGGCCGCCGCACCGCGTGCATCAGCACCCAGGTCGGCTGCGCCATGGGCTGCGTCTTTTGCGCCAGCGGCCTGGACGGCGTCGAGCGCAATCTCACCAGCGGCGAGATTCTGGAGCAGCTCGTGCGCGTGCGCAACTTGCCCCTTTGGGAACGCGGCGACCGCACCGACCAGCGTCTGACCAACATCGTCGTCATGGGCATGGGCGAGCCGCTCGCCAATCTGGACAACCTGCTGGCGGCGCTGGAAATCGCCGGCGCGAAGGACGGCTTGGGCATCGGCGCCCGCCACATCACGATTTCCACAGTTGGACTGCCGGCCAAGATACGAAGGCTCGCCGACCTGGGGAAGCAATATCACTTGGCCGTCTCCTTGCACGCTCCGGACGACGCGCTGCGGAACCAAATCGTGCCGACCAACGACAAAACAGGGCTGGCGGCGATTCTGGAGGCGGCCGAATACTTTTTTGAGAAGACGGGCCGGCAAGTGACCATTGAGTACGTGCTCCTGGGCGGCGTCAACGACGCTGCCGACCACGCCCGCGCCTTGGCCCGGCTGCTGCAAGGTCGCAAGGCCCATGTGAACCTGATCCCGTTCAACGACGTGGCCGGTTTGAGCTACCGCCGGCCTTCGCCCGAAGCCCTCGCCGAATTCCAGACGAGCCTGCGCCGCCACGGCGTCAGCGTCAAAGTTCGCAAACGCAAAGGCGCCCAGATCGACGCCGCCTGCGGGCAATTGCGACGCGCGGTCGCGGCTTCTTAACCCTCGCTCGCGCGTCGGGCTAGTGTTAGTCCTTTGTCATTGGTTCTTAAGAGACAATTCTGGTATCTTCCGGAAAGAGATACCCGGTGGGTTTCCCGTGGCACTCGCAGGCGAAAGCACTACACAACTGGCATTGCGCGATCCGGACATTAGGATCATGCTGCGCGTGCGCGACGACGACGCCGAAGCTTTCGCCGAGCTTGTGGAACTGTACCACCCGCGGCTGGTCACGGTGATGCACCACGTCGTCGGCAGCGCCGATGAGGCCGAAGATCTGGCCCAGGAAGTGTTCCTGCGGGTCTTTCGCGGCCGCAAGAAGTACCATCCCAAGGCGAAGTTCTCCACCTGGCTCTACACCATTGCCAACAACCTTGCTTTGAACGCCTTGCGCAACCGGCAGCGCAAACCCGTCGTGCCGCTCAATCTGCGCGACTCCGGCCCATTGGGACCGCGGCCGGTCGAGCAGCTGGCCAAGGACACGGGCGCTGCGCCCGGCGCGCGCATCGAGCGGCAGGAGTTGGCCGCCGTGATTCAGGATGCACTTGCAGGTCTAAACGAGCGCCAACGCGTGGCTGTGGTGTTAAATAAGTTCGAGGACATGAACTACGCGGAAATCGCTGAAGTGATGGAGATGTCCGTCAAGGCGGTGAAGTCGCTTTTGAGCCGGGCGCGCGAAAACTTGCGGCTGGCGCTTAGAGATTACATCTACATGGAAGGTGTGCCGAGCGACAACGGTGCGCCAGACGAATAAATGACCGCAGGCTAAAGCCTGCGGCTATAGATGTAGCGGTTACGGATGTAGCCGCAGCCTTCAGGCTGCGGTTGTCCGCGGGGTGGGAGACGAACGATGGCCCCAATTAGCGACGAAGAACGCGAAAACCTGGTCGCGTATCTGGACAACGAGCTGGACGAAGCGGCCACGCAAGAGCTGGAGGCCCGCATCAACCTCGATCCGGACCTGCGCAAGGAAGTCGAGACGCTCAAGCAAACGTGGGGACTGTTGGATTTTTTGCCCAAGCCGCAACCATCGCCGAGCTTCACGCATCGTACGATGGAGCGGCTGTCGCTGGAAAAGATGGGCAGGGTTGTCGATACCGGGAAAATGCCGGCCGCAGCGTCGGTGTGGCCGCGCCGGCTGGCGTGGGCCGCCGCCGTCTTCCTTACCGCGGGCCTGGGTTACACCGCGGCCCAGTATTTCTTTGCGCCTCCCGATTCGCTCGGCCAGGACGAAGCGCTGGTTCGCCATTTGCGCGTTTTGGAGAATTGGCGGCAATACGAGCACGTCGACGACCTTGATTTTTTGCGCGCGCTAGACGCGCCGGAGTTGTTTGGCGAGGATACCGGCTCATCCGATTGAAGGCGGAAAGCAGGAGCGCTAAAGATGCGATCACTCCACGCGTTGTGTGTTTTTGTCGTGACCGTCTCGGTCGCCAGCGGCATGCTCCGCGCCCAACAGACACCGCAGGAATTGGAGCAAAACCGCAAAAAGCTCATGCACTGGCGCGGTCAGCCGGAAAAGATCCAGAAGCTGCGCAAGGACGCTCAGACCTTCTTCGCGCTGCCGGAAGAAAAGCGGGAAAAGTTCCAAAAGCTCGATCGGGAGCTGCAAGCGCAAAGCCCGGCCGCGCAGGCCCGGCTAGCCGAGGTGCTCGACCGTTACACGGACTGGTTGGAAAAGCAGGACGAGAAAACTCGCAAACGAATCAAGGAGACGCCGGACAAAGCCGCGCGCCTTGCACTCATCAAGGAGCTGAAAGACGAGGAATGGATGCGCACTCAACCCAAAGCGGTGCGCGATCAGTATGCGAAACTGGACGCCCAGGCAAAAACCGCTTTCCTCTCGAAACTGCGCCAGGAAGACCGGCAACGCCGCACGGAATGGCAAGTCGCCGCTCGCTTTTGGAAAGAGCTCGAAAACAAAGTGCCTTTGCCGGCCAAACTCAGCGACCTTCCCAACGATGTGCAAAACTACGTCAACGACTATCTGCGGCCCATGCTGCCCAAGGCAGACAAGGAACGCTTGGACAAAGCGCAAGGCCAATGGCCTCAGTACCCGGTGACGCTAGTCGAGCTGGCCGACAAGCATCCGCCGGCACTGCCCGGACCGGAAGGCCCGCGCGAATTCAGTCAATTGCCGCAAGAAGTGCGCGTCAAGCTCCTTAAAGCCAAGCTGGTTACCCCGCCCTTTCTGAAAAAGGCCGAAGGAACCTGGCCAGGCTTTGGCATTGCCGTCAGCCAACTTGCCAGCAAACAAAAAGTGGTGTTGCCGCAGGAGCTTTGGCCCTATAGCTTCCGATGCCTCCATGTGCAGACGCAGGATTTTGTGAAGAAAAAGCTGGAGCCGCTCTTGAGCCCCAACCAGACGCTCAGGCTCGTCCGTGCCGAAGAAGCCGGCAAATGGCCCGACTACCCGCAAACCATTCAAGAACTCGCGCGCGAACACAACCTCACCGTCCCTTGGCATTCGCTGCCGGGCTTGCGCGAGCGCTGGGACAACTACCGCAACCTAAAGATAAGCCCGTAACGTCGATGATTCTTTGGCAGTTTAGTTATCGCATGTCGCTCGGTTTCAGATAAAATGTTCTTGAATCAGGTGATGTTACTTAGATGGATTGCATCGTTCGTGTGTGTATGTGCAATCCATTCCTAGACCAGCTCCAGCCGCCGCCCAATCTGCCACTCGCCTTCCTTGCGGACTACTTCGTTGTACAGCGTGTCGCGCTCGACCGGAATCCGTCCCGCCTCTTCGATAAGTCGCCGCAAATCGGCAACCGTAGTTTCTTGAGGTGAATCACTGCCGGCGTCGTGGTAGATCTTCTCGTGCACCACCGTGCCGTCGATGTCATCTGCGCCATAGGAGAGAGCGAGCTGCGCGGTCTTGATGCCCAGCATGATCCAATACGCCTTGATGTGCGCGAAGTTGTCGAGCATCAGCCGGCTTATCGCCATCGTTCGCAAATCCATTAAGACGCTTGCCTTCTTGATTTTCCGATCAGCGCCCAACTTGGTGTTATCGGGATGGAAGGCGAGCGGGATGAACGTCTGAAAACCGCCGGTCTGGTCCTGCAGCTCGCGCAGCCGGTAAAGGTGGTCGATGCGGTGGTGCGGCTTTTCGATATGGCCATACAGCATCGTGGCGTTGGAGCGCAGGCCGAGCTCGTGCGCCTCGCGATGGATGCGCAGCCAGGCGTCCGCGTCGGCTTTGTGCTCGCAGATGATGTCGCGTACTTCGGGGTGAAAGATCTCCGCGCCGCCGCCGGGCAGACTCCCCAGGCCGGCGTCTTTGAATTCGGCCAGGATGTCGCGTGTCGGCCGGCCCGTGAGCCGTCCGAACCAATCCCATTCGACCGCGGTGTACGCCTTGAGGTGCAAGCGCGGACTGGCTTCGTGAATCAGGCGGACGACGTTCAAATACCAATCGTACGGGAATTGATGGTGCAGCCCGCCGACGATGTGCATTTCGGTAGCGCCGCGGGCCTCGGCCTGAGCGGCCCGCTCGATGATTTCCGCGTCGGACATCACGTAGCCCTTGGGCGACTTAAGGTCCGCGCGAAAGGCGCAGAAAACGCAACGGTACACGCACACGTTGGTCGGATTGATGTGCGTATTCACATTGTAGTAGGCGTTGTTGCCGTTCTTGCGCTCGCGGACGAGGTTGGCCAATTCGCCGAGCGTGAACAGGTCGGCTTCCTGCTCGAGGAAGAGGCCATCGTCGAAGGAGAGGCGCTCGCCGGCTTCGACCTTGGCGCGGATGCTCGACATCGGATTTTGGCCGACCGCAGACATAGGTTCTTTCTAGCCGAAATTCACGGGTTTACCACTTACTGGGGACGCTAATAAATGAACCGTGCAGCGTCATTGAGATTAACGAGCAATCGAACTGTGTCATTCTGATCTCTTCAATTCGATAACGAGGGGCTGTCCCTCAATTTTGACCTCGGCCCGGTACGCGCCTGCGCCCAGCGGCTTGTCCGACCATTGCGCGACCAGCGTTTCGGCGGCGATGTAGTCGCCGTGCACTCCGATCGCCTCCGCCAGCGTGCCCTCGGCGCCCAGGTGCAACACGATGCGATCTTCCATCTGGAGGCCGGCGTCTTTGCGGCAGTTCTGCACATGGCGCACGACTTCGCGGGCCAGGCCTTCCAATGCCAGCTCGGGTGTGATGCGGGCGTCCAAGAGAAGTTGCGTGCCCTTGTCGGCAACGCCCGCAAATCCTTCCGCTACTTTGGGAGAGGCGAAGAGGTCTGCGGGTTCGAGTGTCACGGAACCATCGCTGGTGACGATTTCCACGGCTTGCCCGGCTTGCATTTTTTCCGCGATGGCCGTAGCGACCATGCTTGCGAGCGCTGATTGCACGGCTTTGATCCGGCTGCCGAGCTTCGAGCCGGCGTTTTTCATATTCAATTTGACTTCGAACTTTAGAAGCGGTCCCTGGGTGCTGTCATGCAGCGAGGCTTTCTTCAAATTCAACTCCTCACAGAGCTGGTCCGCGAACCGTTCCACTGCTTCTTTGTCGGCATCGTTCCCGGGTTGCACCTTCAACTCCGCCAAGGGTTGCCGGACCTTGATCTTGACGATGTTGCGCGCCGCCGAGCCGAGCGACACCAGTCGCAGTAGCGCGTCCATGTCCTGCGAGAGTTTGGTGTCTATGAGCGATTCGTCCGCTTCGGGGTAAGCGCAATGATGAACGGACCCTGGCGAGTCGGGCCCGTGATCCACCGGAGGACGGTCCTCCGGTCGCTCACGCTCCCGGCTCGCCAGGTTCTGATACAGCGTCTCCGCGAGAAACGGGATCACCGGGGCGCACAGCTTCGTCAGCGTCACGAGCACCGTGTACAAGGTCTGATACGCTGCCAGCTTGTCCTCGCCCTTTTCGCTCTTCCAGAATCGCCGGCGGTTGCGGCGCACGTACCAGTTCGACAGCTTGACATCGACGAATTCTTCCGTCGCCAAACAGAATGCCATCACGTTGCAGTCTTCGAACGACTTGCGCGCCTTTTGAACCAGGAGCTGCAGGTCGGACAGAATCCAACGGTCGATGTCCGGCCGTTTGGCCACCGGCACTTGCGGCGATTCGGGATCGAAGCCGTCGAGGCGGGCGTAGTTGCAGAAGAAGGCGTAGGTGTTCCAGAGCTTGAGGAGAAACTTGCTGCGCAGCTCTTCCGCGGGCTCGGGGCCGAAGTTGATGTTGAGGGCCGGGTTGTGCCGGCAATATAGCCAGCGGATTTCGTCCGCCCCCATCGGTGGGTACGAGGCGGACACGACCAGCTTCGGCTTGTTGTCCAAGAGAATCGTTTCTTCCTTGAGCGAGCCGTCGAGCCAGCCTTCGGGCAAATCGCGATGGGCCTGGGCATCGAGCTTCAGCTTCGGTTCGCGCTCGTGGAACAGCTTGAAGCCGTCGTTGACCGCGCCTTCGAAGGGGATGGCGTTGCCCTTCGATTTGTGCATCTCCTCACCCTTCTGGTCGCGGACCTGGCCGTGCCCGAGAAGCACCTTGAACGGGGCGCGCTCGGCCAGCATCGCGCTCATGGCGAGGATGGCGTAGAACCAATTGCGAAACTGACCCGGAAACGACTCAGTGATGAAGTCGGCGGGGAACCACTTCTCCCAATACGCGCGGTCGCTGTTGTACTTTATCGTCGAGAAAGGAACGATGCCGGCGTCAAGCCACGGATTGCCGACGTCGGGGATGCGCCGCATGTTGCCGCCGCACTTCTGGCATTGCAGGACGATTTCATCGATCCATGGCCGGTGCGGCGAATGGCCCGCGACTTTGTCCCAGCCCGCGACCGCGCGGCGTTGCAGTTCGTCGCGGCCGCCCAACACGTCGAAATGGCCGCCGTCCTTCTCGCAAACCCAGATGGGCAGCGCCAGGCCCCAGAAGCGCTTCTTCGAGATCATCCAGTCGCCCATATTGCGCAGCCAGTCGAGTTCGCGGGCTTTGCCATTGATCGATTCGGGCAGGAAGGTCACGTCCGGAGCTTCGACGGCGCGCATGATCTCATCGCGCCAGGACATGTTGATGTACCACTCATCGACGAGGCGAAAGAGCAGCTCAGTCTTGCAGCGCCAGCAGTGCGGATAGCTGTGCGGATACTTTTCGACTGCGAACAGTACGCCTTTCTCTTGCAGGTTTTGCAAAATCCAGTCCGTGGTTGACTCTTCCAGCGCGGACTTGCCCGCGAGCGGACCGAAGGGCGGCTCAAAAACGCCGTCGTCATTGAGCGGTCCGACCGGCGGCAGCCCCTCTTGCTTGCCCAGTTCAAAGTCTTCTTTGCCGCAGCCCGGCGCGATGTGGACGATGCCGGTGCCTTCCGTTTCCCCCACTGCGTCCCAGGCGATCACGCGATGAGCGTCTTTTGGTTTTCCTTGGGCAGACCTGTCCGAGCCGCGACCGTGAGGGAGCGGGGCAGCCGCGGAAGACTTGTCCGGCTTCAACTTGCTCTCCCCTGACGGGTAGCCGCCTTCCATGTTCTGTGCCGGCAATTCGTCAAACGGCCCGTCGTAGGTCCAGCCGACCATGTCCGCGCCTTTGACCTCGCCGGCGATTTCGTAGCCGCCTTTCTCCTTGAAGAGCTGTTCCAGCGTTTTCAGCTTCGGCACGCCCTCGACCCATTCCTTGCGCTTGAATTGCTCTTCCAAGCGCTGCGCTGTGAATGCGCCCTTGGCGAGGTAGTAGATTTCGTCCTTGTGCTTCACCCTTAGATAAGAGAGCTGCGGATTCACCGCCGCCCCGACGTTGCTCGTTAAGGTCCAAGGCGTCGTCGTCCAAATGAGCAAGTTCTCCCTGACCCCTGACTCCTGACTCCTGACCCCTGATTCCTGACCCCTGACTCCTGACCCCTGCCGCAGCGGAAACTTCACGAACACCGACCGGTGCGCCACCATCTGGTAGCCTTCGTGCATTTCCATTTGCGACAGGCCAACGCCACAGCGGGCGCACCAGGGCATGGCGTCGTAGCCGCGATAGACCAGGCCGCGCTCGTGGCATTTCTTGAGAAACGCCCAGATCGTGTAGTTGTTTTCCTCCGACATGGTGAAATACGATTTGCGCTGGTCCGGCGGCTTGGCCCAATCCGCGTCGCCGCGGTCCCAGTCCATCCACATGCCCAGGCGAATGGATTGCTCGGACTGGATGCGCGCAAACTTGTTGACGCGCTCCTTGCACAGGTTGACGAACTTGTCGATGCTTTCGAATGGCTTGCCCGGCACCAGATTCTCGATGTCGCGCTTGGACTTGAGCTTCAACTCTTTCTCGACTTCCACCTCGACCCAGAGACCCTGGCAGTCGAAGCCATTCTGGTAGCGCAGCTCATGGCCGGTCATGGCAAAGTAGCGCTGGTAGGCGTCCTTGTAGGTGCGGCCCCAGGCGTGGTGCACGCCCATCGGGTTGTTGGCGGTGATCGGCCCGTCGAGAAAAGACCACTTCGGCTTGCCGCGGTTTTGCGCGCGGAGCTTTTCAAAGGCTTGCGTCTGGTCCCAGAACTGAAGGATGGCCCGTTCTTGTGTGGGAAAATCGACTTGGGTTTCGACCTTGGCAAAAGGCATGAAAAAATCCCTCTTTCGCGCAGTGAAAGAGGGATTTTATCAAAAAGACGCGCTTACTTCGCACGCTTCAACACAAACAAGTGCTGCTTGCCGCCTTCCTTGGTCTTGAACTCCTTAGGCGCGTCCGCGTCCGAGTGGGCATAGCAGATCTTGAGGTCGTCGCCGCTGAGTTCGATGATGCCGTTCGAAATCGCTCCGGGGCCGAACGGGCTTTCGGTCATAGTCAGTTTGACGGTGGCCGGCGACTTCTTCGCGTCCAGCTCCATTTTCATCACAAACGTCTCTTTGCCCTTGAGCGTGATGGTGTCCTTGGTGATCGTGACGACGTCGTCCTTGTAATTGACGATGTCCACCTTGGCGCCGTCCTTTTCGCCGGAGACGTACTTCCATTTGCCGACGAGCTTTCCCGGATCGAGCTGCTTCTTGTCCTGACCGGTTCCAAAGGGGCACAGCGTCAAGACCAGCGCGCACGCGCAAAACGCAAACAACGCTCGCATTGCCAACTCCTTTCCTTCGTGATGAGGAATCCTAGTGAACAGCAACTAACTACCGCTCTAAACCTGTACACGCACAAAAACAGTATAGGGACGCGGTCAAGCGAATCGCCGGATTCTGCCGGCCAACTATTACAGGATCCACTCAAAGTCCTTTCCGCTTCGGACTCGCGTGCGGCATGAACCCGGCGTCCCACTTTCGTGTCATAGTCGCTGCCTGTCGGCAATTGTGGTTTCCGACGCCCTGGTTTCGCTCGTCGTGGAGAAAAGATCGCAAAAAGCGATTGGGCGAAGGCACCACGGACCCTTGTGGTTGCTTGTGGCAACCAGGGAGTTTGTGTTATGAAGAAGGTTCACGTCAACGTCGGGACCATCGGTCACATCGACCACGGCAAGACCACCCTGACCGCTGCCATCCTTGCGGTCCAAGCCGAACGCGGGCTTGCCGAGAAGAAAAGTTACCGCGACATCGCCAGAGGCGGCACGGTGCGTGATGAGAACAAAACCGTCACGATCCAGACAAGCCACGTCCGATATGAGACGGAGCGTCGGCACTACGCCCACATCGACTGTCCGGGCCATGCCGATTACATCAAGAACATGATCACGGGGGCGGCGCAGATGGACGGCGCCATCTTGCTGCTCTCGGCAGTGGACGGCCCCATGCCGCAAACCAGGGAGCACATCTTGCTTGCCCGGCAGGTGGGTGTGCCCGAGCTCGTCGTGTTCCTGAACAAGTGCGATCTCGTGGACGATGTGGAACTCATCGATCTTGTCGAACTGGAAACCCGTGAGCTTTTGACGAAGTACGGCTTTGATGGGGATCGTATCCCTGTCATCCGTGGCAACGCCAAAGGCGCACTGGACAATCCAACCGATCCGGCGTCGAACGCGTGCATCAGCGCGTTGCTTGACGCGCTGGATGCGCACATCCCGACACCGAAGCGGGCCATCGACAGGCCGTTCCTCATGCCGATCGAGGGCGTTCACGCCATCGAAGGCCGGGGAACCGTCGCAACCGGCAAGATCGAGCAAGGGGTCATCACGGTTGGACAGAAGGTGGAGATCCTCGGCCTGGGCGGCATTTTGGAAAGTGTCTGCACGAGCGTCGAGGCATTCAACCGACCTTTGGACCAGGGTGAAGCTGGACAGAACGTCGGCCTCTTGTTGCGCAGCGTGAAGACGGACGACATCCAGCGGGGTCAGGTGATTGCCGCCCCGCGCACGATCCGGCCGCGCTTGAATTTCAAAGGTGAGGTCTATGTCTTGAGCAAGGACGAAGGGGGACGGCACACGCCGTTCTTCCGCGGTTACAAGCCGCAGTTCTTCTTCAGGACCACGAACGTCACCGGTGCGATCGAGCTGCCGGACGGCGTCGAGATGGTCATGCCGGGCGACAACGCCGCGGTCGCTGTCCGTCTGGACAAGCCGGTGGCATTGGACATCGGCAGCCGATTCGCCATCCGCGAAGGAGGCAAGACGGTCGGCTCCGGGGTCATCACCGAGGTTGTCGAGTAGAAAGATGCCCGTGGCGGGTATCACCTGCCACGGGCCCCTTGCCCGCGCGAGTTCAACGCGGCTTCCGGCGAATTGCAGAAACGATGCGTCTTGCGCCGTCCAAAATCCGATGGGCTAACGCCCGAAATCTAAGGAAAACACATCCGCCGCCGCCGGGTAGGTCCATTGACGGCGGGCGTCTCGAAAGGGATATTCCGTGTTGCGCCGGGGATGCAATTGTGGGGCAAGGGCGTCAAGAGCCTTGATTGCCGCGCGCGTGTTCTGGTCGAGCAGGCCATGCAAAAGTTGCTGAATCGCTCGGTTGCCACGAGAGCGCGGCAACCGAATGAGCGCGCCAACATATCGTTCGACTTCGTGTCTGGCGCGAACACCGGCGCCCAATATCCCAGCATCATGCAGAGCGGAAACCAACGCCTTGACGGCCTTTTCTACGGTCTGCTGCAACTTGGCGATCGCGTGACAGCGTTGCGTCCCCTCTTTGTGAATCACGAATTGCTCGGCAGCCTCACGGTCCGCGATTGCTTGGTAAAGCCAGGCCGTCG
Organism: Gemmataceae bacterium; assembly: GCA_022616245.1. Taxonomy (GTDB): domain Bacteria; phylum Planctomycetota; class Planctomycetia; order Gemmatales; family Gemmataceae; genus JAKEFD01. Next base: position 4,200 of record JAKEFD010000176.1, on the reverse strand, counting down.
GCTCATCCACGGACGGCCTCCTGGCGACGCGCCTCACTTTCCAGGATGGCCAAGACGCGTTTCCCAGTTTTATCCTTGTGGATGGCCTTGTAGTTCCCTGCGCGGATGGCATTGACCAGTTCAACCGCCAGGCGCCAGCCATCACGCAAAGCAGTTTCCAGTTCCGTTGGGTTGGTCAAGATAAGGTGGAACTGCTCTTTTGGCCCCATCGGGAATTCGGGAGTGGCCTCATAGGTGGCTTCAAAAAGATCGCGCTCCGTGTTGATGCTTTCTCCGCCACCTACGACTTCAAGAAGGAAAATGTGCTGCTGGTCCCGAAGGGCGGGGAGGTAGGCAACGGCCAAATGAAGTGGCTCGTCGACCAACGCTCGATGCTGATCCGTAAGTCGCCGAAGTGCTTCCTCATACTTTGGAAACCTCTCAGCAGCCCATGACCCTACCATTGAAGTACCCCGACGAATTGTTGCCTTGCTTTCATATTCTAACGCAGAATATCGCGTTCACACTTTTCAAAAAACTGCAAGGAGTCTATACCAGTTCCCGCACCGGCTCCCGTTCATCCAGCACGTGCATCGGCCGCCGGTTGTGGTCCGGGATCGTGAGTGCCGGGTCGATTCCCAGGTGGCGATACAGGCTCGCCAAAACGTTGCCGGGCGTGTACGGTGTGCCGCGCGAGCGGCCGGCTTGGGCGTCGGTTTCGCCAATCGTTTGGCCGGCGCGGAAGCCGCCGCCCGCGAGGACGGCAGCGCCCGCTTCGGGCCAGTGATCGCGGCCGTCGCCGCGCGAGATCCTGGGCGCGCGGCCAAACTCGCCCCACATCACCACGGCGACATCGTTTTCCAGGCCGCGGTCGTAAAGATCGGTGACGAGTGCGTGGAAGCCCTGGTCGAGCTGCGGCAACTGCTCGCGCATGTCGCGGAAGTTGTGCTCGTGCGTGTCCCAGTCGCCGACTTTGAGCGTCACGACCGAGACGCCGGCTTCGACCAATCGGCGCGCCATGAGGAAGTTCTCGCAGAACTTGCCGTAACGGGCATGGATGTGGGCCGGTTCTCTGTTGACGTCAAAGGCCTCGCGCGCCCGCGGCGACGTGATGATCTCCAATGCCCGCGCGTTGAACGCGTCGTGTCCTGCAAAAGCGTTTGAGTGGTCGAGGTCGCGGCGCAGGTCGTCGAACTGGGTGAGCAAATGGCGGCGTTCGCCCAGACGCTCCAGCGAGATGCCGCGGGCCAAACTCATGTTGGGCAGCCCTTGGCCGCGCGGGACAAAGGGACGGTGCGCGGGGCCGGTGTAGGTTGGGCTTTCGTTGTCGTACAAACCCGGCGCGCTGTACATAAGGCTGACGTAGCGCGGCAAACCGTCCGAGCGCGGCTGCAGATAGCTGACGATCGAACCGAAGGCCGGGCGTCGGCCGCGATCGGGGAAGCCGGTGACGATGTAATGCGGCGTGTGGTCGCCCAGGTCGTTCGAGCGGATGCCGCGCACGATGGCCAGCTTGTCCATGATGCGGGCCTGGCGGGGCATGTGCTCGCAGATTTGGATGCCGGTCACGTTGGTGGGGATGGGCCGAAACTCGCCGCGAATTTCGGCGGGTGCGTTCGGCTTCATGTCGTAGCTATCGATGTGCGAAGGCCCGCCGCGCATCCAGATCATGATTACCGACTTGTTCCGTCCTGTGCCGGAGGCGTCGTTGGCGCGCAGCCGCAAGACATCGGCTAAAGAATGGCCGGCAAACGCGAGGCCGCCGATGCGCAACTATTCACGCCGGGTGATGCCGTCACACAACTTCGTCCCTTTGCCGAAAACACTCAACATAGCAATTCCGCCTTTTGTCGCGTTAATTGGATTCAGAGCCGCGCACGCAGTAAGCGGTTGAATTCAAGGCTAACAGTCGCATTCAAGGCTAACAGTCGCATTCAAGGCTAACTCCTCGGCCGTTTCTTGGCAAGTATAGAAGCCGTCGCCCATCACACATTTTTCCGCTGCGTGTCCATTGGCGCGTCTCGAAACTTGGCCAAAACCTTCGTTCTCATGAGTTTCTCACTTGATCCTTATTTGGGGAGGATTACAATCCGAATTAATCGTGTCATCTGTTTCATTTTACGGAGATCAACCTATGCTGCGAAATCTCTCCAATTCAAGGCGCCTTCGCCGCGCCTTCACGCTAATCGAGTTGCTGGTGGTGATAGCGATCATCGCTATCCTGATCGGTCTGCTTCTGCCCGCCGTGCAGAAAGTGCGAGATGCTGCCGCACGCACGCAGTGCAGCAACAGTCTCAAGCAGTTGGGTTTGGCCATCCACAACCATCACGACAGCACGAAGTATCTGCCCTTTCGCGAGGGCCGCTTGGCTCCGACCGGCTACACCGGCCGCATGAGCGGCTTGATTCAGCTGTTGCCGTTCATGGAACAAGACAATATCCACAAGGCCATCATGGCGCCGCTGGCTGTCCCCGGCGGGACCTATCCTCCCGGCGGACCGCAGCCATGGGATCCGAACCCGACCACGATCACCAGTCCCGCGGGAATCCCTGCCGCCTACTGGCCGTTTCGAACGGATGTCGGCATGTATTTGTGCCCGGCAGACTCAGGCCCTCCGAGCGGCACGGGAATCAAGCACACTAATTACATGTTCTGCAGCGGCGATTCCATCGACCTGCACACTACCAACAACGCGACCCGAGGCATGTTCGGACGAAACCACCAGCTGCCCTCGAAGGGCTTCCGGATTACTGAGATCCTGGACGGCACGAGCAACACCATCGCCATGTCCGAGCGTCTGCGCGGCAACTCGGGCAACCAGCGCACGATGACGTATCAAAACGCAGGCGCCTGGTTTACCACGCCCAATCAGTGCTTGGCCAACTACAACACTACCCTCAAGCAATGGAATCCGCCGTCGACCGGCGCAACACCCGGCCCGCGTGCTTGGGCGGGCGTGCGTTGGCCCGATGGCGGCATGGGCTTCGGCGGCTTGACCACCAATGCCCCGCCGAACAGTGTGTCTTGCGCCTGGAACGCGCACGACGCCCAGAACGGCCTGTATCCGCCCAGCAGCAACCACACGGGCGGCGTCAATGCCTTGATGGGCGATGGATCCGTCCGGTTCATCACTGACAGTATCAACGTCGGCAACTTGAACGCCAGCGGCGTAGGCCTGGGCGGGATCAGCCCGTTCGGCGTATTCGGCGCCATGGGCACCAAGACCGGCGGGGAAACCGTTAGCCAAAACTAGACTGTTGATTCTGCATCTGCGGGCGAACGTCCTGTTCCATTGGAACAGCATCGTTCGCCCGCTTTTTGGAGTTCGCTTCTATGGCCGCCAAGATTCTTTCGGCCGGGTTCCCGCTCGGACTTGCCTTCCTTTTGATTGGTTGCGGCGGCGGGTCCCATTCGGGACCGGAAAAGCAAGCGACTGTGCCGACCAACGGCATCCTCACTTATCGTGGCAAGGCGGTGCCAAATGCCTCTGTAGTGTTCCAAGCGCTTGACGGCAAGGTCTCGGCGCACGGCTTGACCGACGGGGCGGGCACTTTCAGACTTTCGACTTACGGGGCGCAAGATGGAATCCCGCCCGGAAGATACAAGGTGACAGTCGCGGCAGGGGTCGTGAAGGAAACCGAACCGGGCGTACTGCCGGACGAGCCCGAGGGAGGATTCAAGTCGCCTGTACCCATCAAATACGCCAACCCCACTACAACGGACATCGTACTAGAAGTGAAAGATCAGGAACGAAATGAATTCACAATCGACCTGAAGTAAACCATCGCACACTAGCGCAACCTTTTGTCGCCGTAAGGAGCGTCAAAAGTCACGCACATTTACCGCCTACGCTCGCCCGCGCGGAAAGGGGATGTTGCAAGTGGCAAGAACAGGCACGATTTGGCCAACTCGCAAAGGCCAGTTGGCCAAATCGCGTGCGCAGCACAAGTCATTATCCACAAATAACTTGCAATCAGTAACCCACACGATTTGGCCAACTCGCTGGGGGAGGGGGTATCGAATTCCGCAGGTGCCTTACTACCAGTTTCTCGGGGTCAAGCCGGACGAGTAGCGGCGCTTCCTTCCGGAGCGACACTGGTTCCGGAGCGTCAAATTCACCCTACCATGTGACGCTCCGGAACAACGACACAAGTGACTGCGTACGAATACTTTGCGTTTCCAAAACGCTCCGGAGCGTCAAGCGTCACACAGGTACCCCCC
>JAKEFD010000175.1 GCA_022616245.1 Gemmataceae bacterium | reverse complement strand
GACCTCTTGGCCGCTGCCAAAGAGCCGCTGAGCTGGGAAGTTCGCCAGGCCGCCGTCGCCGCTCTGGGCACAGTCGCATGGGACGAAAAGGCCGGCCCGCCGTTTCTCGTCCTGAAGGGCTTGTTTGCCGCGCTAGGCGACAATGCCATTCAAGTGCGCATGGCGGCGATTCAATCGATGACGATGCTGGGCCAACCCAAAGAAGACAGCGTCCTGCTCGCCGAAGCCAATCAACTGGACCTCGTTGCGAAAAAGGACGGCGAGCCATCCATTCGGATTTGGGCACAAGTCGCCTTGATGAATCTCACCGGCAACGTCGCCAAGGAACGTCTCAATCCCATCTGCGACCTGACCGGCGACAAGGAATCGGCGGTGCGCGTCGAAGCAGTTCGGGCCATTGGCACCATAGGCAAGGATGCGAAATCCGCCGTACCGATCTTGATCAGTGCTTTGGGCGACCCCGAGCCAACCGTGGTTGCCACGGCGGCCTGGGCGCTCGGCCGCATGGAAAGCGGTGGGATGGCGGCGGTGCCGGCGCTGCAGAAAATCAGCACCGACCCGAAGGCGACCGATAGCCTCAAAAAAGTCGCGCAAGATGCCGTCGATTCAATCATGGGAAAGAAGAAAGACAAGAAATAGAGGCGGAACATATGTGGCGCGTTGTTGCAGTAGGGCTCGTGGGTGTGCTGACTTTTAGCCATGCGCAGGCGCAAGTGTTCCTGGGCAAAGGCTCGCAGGATTGGCTCAAGGTTCTCGACCAGGGCGACGAAGCCGCCCGCCGCAATGCCGCCTACGCGCTCGGAAAACTTGGTTCGCACGCGGCCGATGCGACAGGCGCGCTCTTGCGCCGCCTGGCTGAGGACAAGAGTCCCAAAGTGCGCGAAGCGTCGGCCTATGCCTTGGGCGAAATCGCCAAGGAAAGCCTGAAGGTCACAGCGCAGCCACAACTCGCGCCCGGTCTCGTGAAGGCCCTGGCCGATCAGGATCCGCTCGTGCGCCGCAGCGCCGCCTATGCGCTGGGCTGTCTTGGCGCTTATGGCGCGTCCGCCCAAGCCGGCCTCGAAAAGGCTCTCAACGATTCACGCGCCGAAGTCCGGCAAAACGCCGCCTGGGCGCTTGGCCGCATCGGCAATGCCGGCATCACTGGGCTGCGGCAAGCGATGAAAGACGCCGACGTGTTTGTCAAGCGCGACGCCGCCACGTCACTGATGCAATTCAGCCCCGACAAAGCGCGCGTGGCCCTGCCCGAGCTTTTGAATCTTTGCAAAGAGAACTCCTCCGACGTACGGCGGGCGGCGCTGGCGGTGCTCGTCAAGGTGGTGAACGCGGAGGACGCGGCCGCAGCGGAATCGCTGCGCCAGGCCCTGACCGATCAAGACCTCGAAGTCCGCCGCAACGCCGCGCTGGCGCTGTCCAACATCGGCGGCAAAGGCGCGGCCGCCGCCGTGCCCATCCTGCTCGACGCGTTGCGCAAAGGCGACGTGGAGCTTCGCCGCCAGGCCGCGGCCGGCATTCGCAACATCGGCGAGTACGCGGACAGCGCCGTTCCCGATCTTGTAAAGGTGCTGCGCGACTCGGACGAAGAGCTGCGCCGGTTCGTTGCTCTCGCCTTGGGCGGCATCGGCGAGAAAGCCTCGTCGGCCATCGGGCCGCTCGTGGAAATGATCGCCGATCCCAAGGAAAAGAGCGACACGCGCGTGGAAGCGGCCGTGTCGTTGTCGCGGTTGGGCGCGGGCCAGGCTGCCCGCGACGCCGTGCCGCGCTTACTGCAAATCATCGAGGACCCCGCTCAGGACAGCAAGGTCCGCGAGCGCGTCGTCTGGTCCCTGCGCGTGCACAACGTCAAGCTCCGCGACATCAACGGCGTCTTCGCGGCGTTCGCCAAACCGCTTTCCGAAAAAGCCAACGCGGACAACCGCATGCTGCGCTACGACTGCTCGTACATGCTCGGCGTGTTGCAAGGTTCGCAAGTGCCGGGTCCGGTCATGGACGTGCTCCTCGAGTTCTTGAAGGACGACGGCATCCAGATCTATGTCGGCCGGACGTCCAAAGTCGGCGGCGCGGGCCAGGAGATTCCAACCGGCAAGGCCAACGTCGAAGAGGTCGGCAAAGCCGACGGCCGCATCATGGCCATCCAAGCCCTCACGCAAATCGGCGCGCAGCGCATCATGGAGCGCCGCGACATCGTGCAGCAACTTCAGGCGCTGGCCAATACCAAGGACCTGGATTCGGACGTGCGCGAAGGAGCGAAGACGCTCTTGAAGAAAGTGAATTGAGGACCTACTATCCCAAATCGTGAAAGGACTCACCTATGCGGAATTCTCTCATTCTTTTGGCGTGGCCTGTCTTTCCTTTTCCGCTCTCCGCTCAAGACGCTGCTCCTGCAAAACAATTCGTGGTGCATCTTCGCATCTTTGAAGGCAACCCCAATGGCAGCGTTGAAGAAGGCACGATTCGCGTGGTCGCCGCGCCGTCGATTTCCACTTTCGCCAATCAGACATTTACCTTCAAGAGTGGCCGTGAAATCACACTCATGGACCATCATACCAAAACTCTGAAGCGCCGTTTCTATGGTCACTTAGTTTCGGGCACGATTACGCCGATGCCGGATGGCAAAGTTACCGTCGATTACACACTCGAAACAACTCTGCCGGGCATAACTCGACACCGGGGCCGCACCGTTTTGGACATGTTGTGCACGGAAGTCACTCAGGTGACCATTCAAGGCAGACCGAACGAAGTTTTGACAATACAGCCGCCGCTCGGAACGCTCGCCTGGACGGATGTCAAAGCCGTTGAAGCCAAACTGACGCCGAAGTGATCGAGCAAAATCAGACTCGCCAAGTGATCTTACTTGGAGAGCTGTTCGTTCGCTAGCTTCCGGGCCAGCTCCAGCGCCTCGGCGAGCTTAGCGGGATCCTTGCCGCCGGCTTGGGCCATGTTGGGCCGGCCGCCGCCGCCGCCGCCCACGACCTTGGCGATCTGGCCGACCAGCTTGCCGGCGTGCAGTCCCTTTTGCACGAGGTCGTCGGTCACCGCGGCGATCAGGCCGACCTTGTCCTCGTCGGTCCAGCCGACCACAACCACGGCGCTTTTCGCTTTTAGTTTGATGCGGTCGATCTGATTTCGCAGTTGCTCCTCCGTCCCGGCGGGCATCTCGCCGATGACGACGGCGGCCCCGTTGACCTGTGCCGCGCCGGCCAAGAGTTTGTCGCCCGCGCCGGCCAGGTCGCTGGCCGCGCCTTTCTTGAGTTGTTGCTGCAGCTTCTTGATTTCCTCTTGCAGCGACTCGATGCGCTTCGAGAGGTCGTCCGGCTGACAGCGAAAGCGCTCGGTCAAATCACCGACGACGGAAGCGAGCTTCTGCACCGCCGCCACCGCTTCTTTGCCCGCGACCGCCGTCACGCGGCGAACGCCTTTGGACACAAGCTCCTGGCTGACGATTTTGAAGAAGCCTGCTTGCCCGGTGTGCGCAAGATGTGTGCCGCCGCAGAACTCGACGGAATCATCGAGCGTCGCCTCTTCCGGCTTCTTGACGCCGACCAGAAGCACGCGCACCGGGTCGGGATACTTTTCGCCGAAGACCGCGCGGACGCCGGGAAGCTTCTTTGCCTCCTCCAGCGGCATGACGATGGGCGTGACCGGAAAATCGGCATAGATCTTTTCGTTCACCGATCGCTCCACTTCGGCGATTTGCTCCGCGGTCAGCGGCGCATCATGCGAAAAATCAAACCGAGTTTTATGGGGATCGACCAGTGAGCCTTTCTGCTCGACGTGTTCGCCAAGGACTTTGCGCAAGGCCCAATTCAATAGGTGCGTCGTCGTGTGGTGCCGCATCGTATCGGCTCGCGCGCCGCTTACTTCCAAAAGCGCGCGCTGGCCGACCTTGACGGCGCCTTCGACGACTTTGCCCACGTGCAACACCGCGTCGCCGAGCCGCTGCGTGTCTTCGACTTGGAAGGTTCCCTTTGATGTCTTGATCGTCCCCTTGTCGCCGACCTGGCCGCCTTGCTCGGCGTAGAAACTCGTTTTGTCGAGCAGGAGCGCGACGTGATCGCCGGCGTTGAATTGGCCGGAATTGCCGACGAGGTTTTCTTTGACCCAACCCACGATCTTGGCTTTGGCGCTGGTGCCTTTGTATTTGGGGGAATCGTCCGTCGCAGGCAGGCCTTCCGTGAGCGCAGCAACGACTGTGTTTGATCGACCTTGACCAGAGATTCGCTGATGTTCCTGGAAGGCTTTGTCGTATGCTTCTTTGTCAACACTTAACCGAGACTCTTCCGCCATTTGCCTCGTCAGGTCGAACGGAAACCCATAAGTCGTGTGCAAGTCTGCGGCATCGTCGCCGCTGATCGTGCCGCCCGCCGCGCGCGCACTCGCTGCTGCCTCCTCGAAATGGACCATCCCCTTTTGGATCGTCTTGTAGAAATCGGCTTCCTCCCTGCGAAGTATGTCCGCGATCTTCGGTGGATTCGCATTCAACTCCGGAAAAGCTTTCCCCATCTGCTCGACAAGGACGGGAACCAGGTTGCAGAGAAAGGGCTCGCGCAAGTCGAAGTACTGATAGCCGAAGCGCACCGCGCGGCGAATGACGCTGCGCAAGACGGCGTCACGCTTCTTGTTCCCGGGCCGCGCTCCGTCCGTGATTGCGAATGTCGCCATCCGCAAGTGATCGGCAATGACGCGGAAGCCGATATCCACCAGGTCGTCGAGCTTGCCGCCGTATTGCTTGCCAGTCAGCTTCGCGACTGCGTCGATGATCGGCGTAAAAACGTCGGTGTCGTAATTGCTGTCCTTCCCCCGTATCACCGCCGTGATGCGTTCAAACCCCATGCCGGTATCGACGTGCTTGGCCGGCAGCGGCGTCAGGGTTCTGTCCGGATTCCGGTTGAACTGGATGAAGACCAGGTTCCAGATTTCAATGACGTCGGGGGTGCCTTTATTGACCAAATCCCGGCCGTGTTTGTCCGGCGTCTTGTCGTAATGGATTTCGGTGCAGGGCCCGCACGGACCGGTCTCGCCCATCTCCCAGAAGTTGTCCTTCTTGTTGCCGAAGTGAATGTGCGCATGGTCGATGTCGGTAACGGACTTCCAAAGCTCATACGCCTCGTCGTCGCGCGGCACGTCTTCGTCCGGGCTGCCTTCGAACACTGTCGCGTGCAGGCGGCCTTTGTCCAGCTTCCAAACCTCCGTCAACAACTCCCACGCCCACTGGATCGCTTCCTTCTTGAAGTAATCGCCGAAGGACCAGTT
>JAKEFD010000174.1 GCA_022616245.1 Gemmataceae bacterium | reverse complement strand
GCAGGCACTCCGCTCGCCGTCACGCCGGACCTGCGCGAGAGCCAGGACCTGGAAACGCTAAGTGAGGAACAATTGACCCAGCGGCTGGGCTTCACGCCGATCCATCTGGTCGCGGGCGCGGCCGAAACAAACCAGAGCGGCGCCGATCGGCTCAACCGCGAATGGACCATGTGGTTCTTGTGGGCCTTGCTCGCGTTGGCGCTCGGTGAAATGACTTTAGCCTACTGGTGCGGCCGGGCGTGGTAAGCGCCCGTTCATGTTTCGCGCTCGCCGCATGCCGCGAGCGCGAAGCGATGAACAATGATTGCATTGACTATGGATTTCTTGGTACATCTTCTGGCCATCGACACGCCGCCGAACACGACGCTGCGGTCGGCGGAGATTTCTTTCCGCGGTCCACTGCCGGCGTGGTTGACGGTGATGCTCCTACTCGCTTTTGGCGCGGCCGCGTATTACCTCTATCGGCTTGAGAAGGGGACGATGGGCTGGCCGCGACGTATGGTGATGATCACGCTAAGGACGGTTCTGTTGGCGCTCGTGCTTTTGCTCTTGTCGCGCCCGGTGCTGCTTGCCGAGTTCGATGGGCAGCGGCCGCGCAGTGTCGTCTTGCTCCTGGACAACAGCCAGAGCATGAAAAAGCAAGATCGGCGCTTGACCGATGAGGACCAATGGCGCGTCGCCGTCGCCAAAGGTCAGTTGCCAATGGATGCCCGCTTTCCGGAACAGACAGACGGCAAATCGCTGTTGCCGCCGGACACTCCTGCCGATCCCGCGCGTGCGGAATTGGTGCGCTGGGTCTTGACTCACAACCAATTGAAACTCACGGAGCAGCTCGGCAAACGCGGCCCGGTCCGGCCCTTGCTGTTCGGCCATCGCGTTCACGGCGCGAAAGAAGTTGTCGCCGATGCGAAGGACAAAACACCGACCAAACGATCAAGTGAAGGGCTCCAAATACTGGCCCGACGCGTTAGCGAGGGACTCTTGGCAAGTTTTCAGGCAGACGAAGGGCGCACGGCGCTTGCCGACGCTGTCATGGACATCCTGCAGCGCCGCGAAGGCGACGTACCCGCCGCCATCGTTGTCTTCACGGACGGCCAGGACAATGCCAGCAAGTACACGTTGCAAGAAGCTGCCCTGGAATGCCAGCGCCAGGAAGTTCCGTTGCACCTATACGGCGTCGGAACGGCGGAAGGTGGAAACTTGCATCTTAGGGAGTTGAACACCGCGGACACCATTTTCGTGGATGACACGTTGACTGTGCCGCTCCGCTGGCGCGCACAGGGATTCAAGAAAGGCACTTTGGAAATCACGCTCACGCTTGGCGGTAAAGTCGTCGCCAAGCGCGATGTTGCGGTCGAGACCGGTGAAGACCTGCGCGAATCGATCACGTTCAACGTCCCCAAGGGCAAGGAGAAAGAGGAAAACCTGGAGCTGGCCGCGACCATTCGGCTCAAGGGCAGCGACGTGTTCAAGGACTCGTTGACGCGCGAAGTCCGCGTCGTCGATCGCAAGATCAAGATCCTCTACGTCGAACACTCGCCGCGCTTCGAGTACAAGTTTCTGCAGCCGTCGCTGCTTCGTGACCGCCGCATCGAGCCGACGTTTCTACTGGTCAATGCCGATCCCAAAGTGGCGCAAGGCGGCCCGCCGTTCCTCGCCGAATTCCCCAAGACGCGCGAGCAATTCTTCGGCGCCAAGTTCAACCTGATCGTTCTGGGCGACGTGGCCGCCGGCTATCTCGGTAAAGAGCACATGGAATGGATTCGCGAATTCGTCCAGAGCCAGGGTGGCTTGATCGTCATCGCCGGCCGCCAGCACATGCCCGCAACCTATGAAAACACGCCGCTCGCCGAGGTGTTGCCTGTCGAGTTCGCCACGCATAAGTTCCGCGTCGAGGCCGACGTGCGCACGCAGGAGTACCCGGTGACGCTTACCGACGTGGGCCTGCGCACCGACATGCTCGCGCTCGCCGACACGCCCCAGGACAGCCAGAAAGAGTGGGTGAAGCTGCCCGGCTTTCACTGGCAGTACCCGTTGACCAAGCTGCGGCCCGGCGCGGTCAGCCTGCTGGTCAATCCGCGCGCCAAGATGGGCGAGCAACCGATGCCCGTCCTGGCCACGCACTACTACGGCAAAGGCCAGGTCGTCTTTCTTGCGAGCGACGAGACCTGGCGCTGGCGTTTCAACCAGGGCGACAAGATCACCAATCGCTTCTGGGGCCAACTCGTTTATCAGCTCGGCCTGCCCAGCCTCTTGGGCGAGACGTCCAAGCGCGTGCAATTCGCGCTCGAGCGCTCCGAGGCGATTCTGGATCGACCGAACTCCATCTTTGTCCGCCTGGTCGACAAGGACTTCAACCCGCGCAAGGAAGCGCAAGTCGAAGCGACGCTGGAGTATCTCGATGCCAAGCCGAATCAGGAGCGCTTGCGGAAAGTCATGCTGCAGGCGATTGGGGGCCGCGAAGGCGATTACCGCGCACTGTTGGCGCACGATCAACCGGGGCGCTGGGAGCTGCGGGTGAACAATCCGGAGTCGTACGCGTTTCCGTTTCGCGTTGAGTTGCCGCCGGGACATGAACTCGAGGAAACAGGCCTGGCGGAAAAGGCGCTGCGCGACATGGCGGAGCAGTCGGGCGGCGTCTTCTACCGCGAAGAGGATTTGCACCGCCTTGCCGAAAACGTGCAGCCTCAGAGCGAAGCGTTCACGCGCCGGCAGGAAGTGCTCTTGTGGAACCCGCTTGCGCTGTGGCTGTTCCTGGCGCTCATTACCGCCGAGTGGCTGGTGCGCAAGTTCTCCAATCTGAGTTAATAATGGAGACTATGTCCAATAACACTTGAGGATTCATTCCATGAAACAACTTTTCGTGTCGGCGTTAGTGACAATGCTTTTCGCCGCGAGTTTCGCGTCTACTTTCGCGGGCGAAAAACCCAAGATTCTCGGCAAGATCGAGCGCCTCGAACCTAACTTCGATAAACTCGTGCCCAAGAACGCCGAGCTGGAAATCCTCGCGTCCGGCTTCAAGTGGACCGAGGGCCCCGTCTGGATCAAGGGCGGCAGCCCCCTCACCCCCAACCCCTCACCCCCGCAGGGGCGAGGGGAAAAAGTGGACGGCGGCTACCTGCTTTTCTCAGATATTCCCAACAACGCCATTCACAAATGGAAGAAGGGCGAAGGCCTCGCGCGCGACTTCATCAAGCCCGCCGGCTACACGGGCGACAAACCGCGCGGCGGCGAGCCTGGCTCCAACGGCCTTATGCTCGACTCCAAGGGACGGCTCACCCTGTG
>JAKEFD010000173.1 GCA_022616245.1 Gemmataceae bacterium | reverse complement strand
GCCGGCAACTTCATGTTCAACCGCGAAAAGCAAATCGAGTGGCTCGCCGGCTCGATGGACCGCCCGCCCCTCATCCTCGCGCCCTACGACGCGGAACTTTTTGGCCACTGGTGGTTCGAGGGGCCGGACTGGATCAACTTCCTTTTGCGCAAGATTCACTGGGACCAGCAAAACATCAAGACGATCACCATTCCGGAATACCTCGACAAGTTTCCGAAACTGCAAATGTCGCAGCCGTCGTTTTCAAGCTGGGGCTACAAGGGCTACTGCGAAGTGTGGCTCGAAAGCTCTAACGATTGGGTTTATCGCCATCTGCACGAAGACGCCGACCGCATGGTCGAGCTGGCCCAGAAGCACGCCGACCACGGCAACGGCCTCAAACGCCGGGCGCTAAACCAGGCCGCCCGCGAGTTGCTGCTGGCGCAATCGAGCGACTGGGCGTTCATCATGAAAACCGGCACCATGGTGGAATACGCGCACGAACGGACCAAGGTCCACGTGCTCAATTTCCAGCACCTTTACGAACAGATCAAGGGCGACGGCATCGACGAGAACTGGCTCAATCAGATCGAACGGCGGCACAATCTGTTTCCGGATATGGACTACCGGGTTTATGCGTGAGAGATAAGTAGTGAGTAGTGAGTCTCGGGGGAGCGACTAGATTCATGACAGACCAGCGCGACCTTTATTTTGCCGTAAGTCCTGTCATTTCAAGGAAGTTGTAAAATAGGTCGCGCGTCACACCCACACCCCCATCCTGTGCTCGAATTGTCAACCCCCGCTTGTTAGCGTAAACTAAGCGAACAAGTTAGCCAATCGCAGACTCCAATAGCGGGGAATCGAAGGCTCACCCCGAGTACAGCAAGGATTTGTGGAAGGACAAACTATGAGGCGGACGGCGACTCGTCCTATCGGAAAACATCGAGCGCAGGGTCGGCCGGCCCCGGCCTATTTGGCGCTCATCGACGCTTTTCCACTGCGTCCCTTGCGGTCCGATGACGACTATGACGCGGCGCTTGCGCTCCTTGATTCACTTGCAATCCGCCCGGAGGGTTCTCTCGACCCTGCCGAACAAGACTATTTGGACACGCTGACTATGCTCGTGGAAGCGTACGACCGGGAACACTACGCGGACGCCAAAGAGCGCGACGCGCTGTCCATGTTGAAGTACGTGATGGAGGAAAGCGGCATGACCCAGGCGGACCTTGGCCGGCTGCTGGGCAATCGTGCACTGGCCTCCCTGATCCTCAACGGACATCGGCAACTAAGCAAGAGCCACATCCGCAAACTGGCGGACCACTTCAAGGTTTCCCCGGCCCTGTTTCTTCAGGAAGGCTAGGCACTCCAAATGGGGACCTGCTAACGCGCCATGAGCGCGAGCGTGACTTCGCGGATTCTCTCGATCGGCGTCGGCGGAAAGAGAACAAAGCTCGCGCCCAAGTCCCAGCACAAAGCGGCCAAGCCGGCGTTCTCCGACGCGCCCAGCGCCAACACCGGCACATCGGGAAAACCGCGGCGAATGTCCGTAATCAACGAAAGCTCTTGCTCGAGTTGCCGGCCCAACTTCAGGATGACGACGCCGGCGCTGCCTTTGCGCAAAAGCGCAAGACAGGTGTTCGGCTGACGCACGCCGCGCAGCCAGAAGCCATGCGCCGTGGCCAATTCTTGTAACAGGCCCTCCAAGCGGCCCTCGACGCCGACAGTGAGTATTTGCGCGTGTTGCATGACAGCCGCCCCCCATTCTCACGCAGAGGCGCAGAGACGCAGAGGAGTTTGTTGCGGACTCTGCGCCTCTGCGTGAGAGTTAGTTTTTGTGCCGCGTTTCTCTGCGGACTGTGCGCCTCTACGTGAGATCGCGAGTCATTCTTTCAAGCCATTGACCACTCGGTAAATGCCGTTCTTCAGTAATTCCTCGCCAAAGTTTATCAGCAACCCCAAGCGCTTGTCCGCAAGACGAAGATAGGTCAAGAGAATCTTCTTGTGTACCGGCGCCACGGCTTCGATGGACTTTAGTTCCACAATAACCAGCCCCTCCACGATCAAGTCCGCGCGGAAGCCAACTTCCAGCTTCACCGTGTCCCAGACAACCGGAATGGCCACTTCCTTTTCCACCCGGAGCCCGCGCTTGATGAGTTCGTATTCCATTACCCGCAGGTATACCGATTCCAGCAGTCCAGGCCCCAGCCGGCGATGGATATCGATGGCCACGTCCACGATAATCCCGGAAATCTCATTGTGTGTCATGCGCATTCCCTCTTTCTCCGCGTCCTTTGCGCCTCTGCGTGAGACTATCCCACGCAGAGGCGCGAAGGACGCAGAGTTCAAACATAAGCGAGGGGAGAATCTGCCCCCTCACCCCCGACCCCTCTCCCCCTCAGGGGCGAGGGGAGAAACTGCCCCCGATTTATTCAGTCCCAGATTCTCAATCCGCCTTAGCAACCGCGGCCGCCAGATGCCCAACAAGTCCGCTGCTTTCGCTTTGTTGTCCTGGGCCAACTGCAACGCCAACCTGATTAGGCGCTTTTCCACCTGCTCCAGGACGGCGTCGAGGGAAATTGGCTTCTGGGGCGGCGGCGGCGTTTGTTTTAAGTAAAACGGCAAATCCGCAAGCTCGATGTTTTCGCCCTTGGCCCGCGCGCAGGCATTGCGCAACACCTCGAACAGCTCATGCAGGTTGCCGGGCCAGGAATGGCAGCGCAGGCACTCCGTTGCATCCGTGCTCACAGCCGCGAGCGCGCGGTCCATTGTCTGACACGCCTGGCCAAGCAGCTTCTGGACCCACCAGGCAAAGTCCTCCGTACGCTCGCGCAGCGGCGGCAACGCGATCACTTGCGTGGCAAGCCGGCAGTAGAGCTTCTCTGAGAGCATCCCGCTTCCTGACGGGCGCGGCTCTGACGATGTCCCCCCCTCTCCCTCAGGGCGAGGGGAGACAGAGGACGGTGTCCCCATTTGAACGAAGGATTCAGCCGGCGCGTCGAAACCGGCAACGATGCGCGGCAGCGCGCTGTTTTCGTCCCGTGCAGCCAGGGCGTTCGTCAACTGGTCTTGCAGCTCGCGCGGCAGAGCTTGCAAGGAGCGCATGTACACAGTGCCCAGCGCAGCGCAGCCCGCGCTCGCCGGATGGAACAAGAGCGCTTCGACCGCGCTCGCCGGCAAGCGCTCGCAATCCAGCGCTGCAAAGAACTGATCGCGGCGGTCGCTGTGCTCATGAATGGCGCGGGCGACCCAGCGCTTGCCCGTGCCCGTTTCTCCCTGAATCAGCACGGCGTGCACATTCGTCGCCGCCAGCCGAATCTGCTCCACGACACGTTCCAGCGCCGGCGTCGCGGCAGGCAAATTGTCCAGCCGATGCGCCTGGGCGACTTTTTGCCGCAGAGCCAACATCTTCTCCGACAGCGGCGGCTCTTTGCCGGCGTTGGCCAATCTTTCTTGCTTGCCAGAGGCCGGCTTAGTTCGAACGCTGATCTTGCCGAGGATGGCCAACGGCTTGTCGTCGCCGGCCAAAGGAAAGTAGGCGATCTGCCACCACGCCGGCGGCTCATCCGGCAGGAGCAATTGCCGTCGCGCTTGCGCCGGCTGACCTTGGAGCGCTTCGGGCGGCGGCGCCAGCGCGCTCGCGACAATCTCCGCTTTCTCCACCAGCGCCGAGCGCGGCCGGCGGCGGCACGTCCGGCCCTTCACTTCCGCCAATGGCAGTCCCGTCAACGCTTCCCAGGCGCGATTGACGAACAGAATGCGGCGCTGGCGGCTTAGAAGAAAGATCGGCTCGGTGCTTTTTTGAAAGACGGCGGGCCAACGAAATGCTGGGTCTTGTTCCGGGGCTGGATTTGACGCGGCCATGGAAAATCGTCAAATCAAAACGGAAACAGCATACAACACCGCGCCGATGCCGACCAGGAACAGCGCCATGCGGCTACCCCAGCGAAACGCTTCGCCCAGGATGCTGTCCCATTCGTCGTAACGCGTGGCGCTGTAGACGAGGCTGATCACGACGATCAGGATGGGCAATTGCCAGTACATGTGCAGCGAAACGATGGCGGTGATCATGAGGCGGCGGCCTCCGAGGCGGTTTGCGGATTCGTGCGGTGCGCGCCTTTGCCGTAAGCCGGGCCCGCGAAGGCGTCGTAAATCACGAGGATATTCAACATGCCGGCGATCACCGTGTAGATCCAACCCAGGTCCGGCGTCTTATCGCTGTTCACCAGGATTTGATTGAGAGCGTGTTCGTCGCGCGGCGGCCGTTGATAATTGTGCCAGAACGGACTCTTCTCCGCGGACGGGACCGGCCCGCCGTAATACTGATAGAGCGCTGGCCAGGCGGAGACGCCGATCCAGAACTGGCCGGCGTAGTGCCAACGCAGTTGAAAGATGTCGCGGAACGGATTCTTGCCGCGCGTCGGATCGTGTGGATCCTGGTGCGGCAGATAAACGTTTTGCCAGTTGCCCATGGCCTGACCGACGTGGAACAGGCTCAAAAGGCAAACCAAGAACAATACGCCTTTGCCGATGCGGCCTTGCGAGATCTGGCCCAATCCAGGCACAAGATAGCTAAGAATGCCGCCAATCACTGAGTATTGTTGTGGAATATCGGGTTGTGAAGTTGGAGCTTGGCTCACGGAGTTACTCGCTTGCGCGTCGGGTAGTCTCAACGATTCACCGTAGCCGACGCTGCCAGCGTCGGCGGACAATGCGGCCAGCGCCGACGCAGGCTGCGTTGGCTACGATTCCCCGTAGCTGCCAGCGTCGAGGAAGCAAGCAGCCTGGGCCGCTTCCCATTCATTCGTTGGGAATCATCTTTTATTTATGGGAAAATGAAAGTTTCACCAAGTCCAACCCAGCCAGTCTTTGACGAACCAGCCGACCGCCAGCGCCAACAGCGTCAACCCCGCGAAGCCGAGCACGCTGCGACCGTGCCGGCTGCGCAGCCATTGTCCCGGACCGCCCAAAAGCATGGTCAAGCGGTCGAAGATCAGGTTGAACCACAGCGCCGGGTGGTAGATCCAGCTTCCCCAGCTACGGCGTGGCGGCGATGCCGTCGAGATATGCGGAGGCTGCAGCGCCATGATCGGCGGCGGCACTACATCCAAGAATTCGTCCGGCGCTTTGTCCTCTGTCAGTTCGTGCGACTCCGTCTCTTCCTTCGTTGCATATTGCGCTTGGTTCTCCAATGAGCTTTCGCGAAAGATGTGCGGATCTTGCGGCGCGCGCTCCGGACGATGGAGTGGCAACACGCGGGCGACTTCTCCCCTCGCCCCTGTGGGGGAGAGGGGTTGAGGGGGCAACACGGTCAACGTGGCAGACACCGTCGGGGCAGGCGCCAACTCCGGCAACGCTGGGGTCGGACCTTCGGCTTCGTTCACCGGCAGCGCCAGCATACGCTCCATGAGCGCGTCCAGCTCATCCAGGAGCTGACGCGTACTTTGCAGCCTGGCTTCCGTGCCCGGGAACGTGGACATTGCTCGCCTCGCTCGAGAAAGAGCCGCACCCGCTTAACCGCGGAGGCGCTGAGGAACGCAGAGAGAAGAAACGGGACAAGAATTCAAGAATTGTCCTTTCTACTCATGTTTTTCTCTGCGATTCTCTGCGTCTCCGCGGTTCTTCCGAATTCATACTGTACCAACCATGGCAGAAAGGTTTTATATCAATTGTCCGCTGGCGCTCGGACCGATGGAATTAGCCGGCCCCGAGGCTCACCATCTTGCCGCTGTTTCGCGCCTTCGTGCCGGCGACGCACTTTGCCTATTCAACGGCGACGGTCGCGAATACCCCGCGCGCGTGGTCCGCATCGTCAAGAAATCCGTCCAAGTCGAAATCGTGGCGGTCGAGTCGCCAGGGTGCGAACTGGATTTCTACCTGGAGGTGGCAGCGCCCTTGCCCAAGGGGGATCGAGCGCAATTCCTGGTCGAGAAACTCACCGAATTGGGCGTGGCGTCGTTCGTCCCGCTGCGCACACGGCATAGCGTTGTCGAGCCGCGCTCCGGCAAACTGGGAAAGCTGCACAGGTATGTCATCGAAGCCAGCAAGCAATGCGGCCGCAACGTCTTGATGCGGATCGGAACGCTCACCGATTGGGACGAGTATTGCAGGGTCGGGGGCGATGACGAACTGCGGATCGTCGCGCACCCGCTCGCGCAATTGACGATGCAGCAAGCTCTGACAACGGCCGGCGCGGTGCATTCGGTGCGCTGCGCAGTCGGACCGGAGGGAGGCTTCACCGATGATGAAATCCACTTGGCAACGGACCAAGGCTGGCGGCTCGTTGGTTTGGGCTCACGACTCTTGCGAATCGAAACGGCGGCCCTCACCATGGCGGTTAGCGTTTCGTGCGGCGTCGTTCCCAAATCACGATCGATCGTGTAAGCTCATTTAGCATGAAGGCAACAAAGTCCAAAAACCCGATCGAGCGCGAGTTTGGCGTGCCGATTCCAGGCGAAATCGTTGCCCGGGAGCGCTGGACGCGGACCGCGCTCAAACGCTTGCCGGCAGAAGGGCCGCTCCACCTTGAAGAGCTCTTTGGGCGCAGCGCGCCCCTCGTGGTGGACGTCGGCTGCGGCAACGGACGCTTTCTTCTTGCAAGCGCCATCGCGCGGCCAGACCACGATCACCTGGGCGTCGACATCTTGCCCATGGTGCTGCGCTACGCGACGCGGCGGGCCAATCAGCGCGGCCTGGCGAACGTGCGCTTTGCCGCCTGCGACGGGTTACGGATTGTGCGACAGTACTTAGTTCCTGCCAGCGTGCGTGAAGTGCACTGCTACCACCCGCAACCGTTCCACGAACCGGAACAAGCGCAGCGCCGGCTCATCGCGCCGGAGTTCTTAGCGCTCGTTCATCGCGTCTTGGAACCGGGCGGCTTGTTTTTCCTCCAAACGGACAACGAGCCGTATTGGCACTACATGATGGAAGTCGTGCCGGCGTTCTTTGATTTTCAAGTTCAGGATCGGCGCTGGCCGGATGCGCCCAAGGGCCGAACCCGTCGCGAAATCCTGGCCCTGCGCCGCCGAATGCCTGTATTTCGCGGTTGGGGCCGACGCCGCGATCTGCCGGCAGACACATTGCAATCTCTTGTACGAGCGTTGCCGCCGCCGGCCTTTGACGCGGGCCCGCGCCGCCGCGACCTCGACGCCCTGGAGCGGGAATAACATGGACCTCGACGCCACGCTCCTACAACTGTCGCGCGAGCCCGACTTGCCGCTGGACGTGGCCCAAATCGCCCTCGAGCTGGCCAAGGACGAGTTTCCACATCTGGACGTCGCGGGCTACGTCGCCGAGCTGGACGCGATGGCCAAGGAAGCGGCCCGCTGGGTCAGCGGCAGCTTCGAGGACCAAGTCCGCGGCTTGTGCCGGTATTTGTTTCACGATCTGGGTTTTCACGGCAACATCAAGGAATACTACGACCCGCGCAACAGCTATTTCAACACGGTTCTCGATCGCCGCACCGGCATTCCGATCACGCTGTCGGCGGTGACCATGGCTGTGGGACGACGCGTCGGCCTGTGCATCGAAGGCGTCGGCCTGCCGGGTCACTTTATCGTCAAAGCGGTCGCCGACCGCAGCCTGAAGGCTGCGGCTACAAGTGACCCCGATGTTGCCGCAAATGATCCCGAAGTAGCCGCAGGCTTAAGCCTGCGTGGGACCGAAGAGATTTTCATTGACCCGTTTCACGGCGGCCGGTTTTTGACGCAAACGGATTGCGAAAACCTGGTGCAGCAAAGCACGGGCGTCCCCTTCGAAGCGACGTCGCTTTCCCTTTGGTCGATCCCGCTTGGCCTCATGATCCAGCGCATGCTGCGTAATCTAAAGAGCATTTATTGGAACGACGAAGACTATCCGCGCGCCATCCGCGTCATGCAGCGGCTGTTCCAGATCACGCCGGAAGACGCCGCGCTGCGCCGCGACCTGGGCGTCGGCCTCTTGAGGCTGCGGCAGCCGGGCAAGGCCGTGGACCACTTGCGTTACTACGTGGAGCAAGCGGCCGAAGCGGAAGACGTGGAGGAAATCCGCGGCCTGTTGCGCGACGCGGATCACAAGCTGGCGGAGTGGAATTGAGTTTTGCTTTTCGATCAGATCATCTTCTCTGCAGACGCTCTACTGTCCAACGTGCTTCCAGACAAAAAGGATCCTCCGGCGCGCCCTGAGCGAGTTGTTCCAGCACACGGCACGCATCGGCAGTCCCGATGCGCTCCAGCACTTCGATGGCCCGCAGTTGCCGCAGCCCCTCCGATGTTGCGAAAGGATCAGCCAGCGCTTCGAGCAGTTTTTCCATGCGCCGGCGCGCTTCGAGCGGCGTGTCCGGCCTGAGCGCTTTGACGAGAAATGGCCGGGCCTTTTCCCCCAGTTTTTCCAGGTCTTTGGTGGCGCGTTGCCGGTCCGCGAACACCGGCGAATCCAGATCGGCGACCATTTTTTCCAACCGAGTCTTGTCGGCTTCCTGCAGCAAGGCTTTGCGCAGAATCGGCAGTGCGGACTTTGGCGCTGCCGACAGGCGCAGGATCGCCGCGTAGGCTTTGGCTGAATCGTCATCCGCCAGATGATGCCATGCTTGAGCGATCTCTTCTGCGGTCGGAACTTTCGCATCTTGCTGTCGTAACGGGGGCACATTCCAAAGCAGCACCGCCCCGCCGGCGTCCATGCGGGCCAACAGCTTGCCGTCCGGCGAAAATACAAGCGGGTCCGGGCCGTTGTAATCGCGCGTCGCGCGGCACTCGGCTGCGACGTTGCCGCTCGCCGTGTCCAGAAAGAACAGGGAATCGCCTTCGTGCTGCATCGCGGCGATCCAGCGACCGCACGGCGAGAACACCGCATTCCTGACAGCTTTTTCCAGCGTCACGCGCCAGCGCTCGCGACCCGAACGGGTTTCCAAGAGTGCGACGCTGACCGGTTTTTTCGCCCCCTCCTTCCATTGGAACATCGACCTGCCGTCGGGAGCGAACACCACACCGCGATGGTCGCCCGGAAAATCGCGCATGACTTTGCCGGTGGTGGTATCCACGACGCGCAGCCCTTTGGGCGACCAATAAGTGCCCATACCGGTGAATGGCTGACCGGCGAGGGTGCTGACAGATTCGAGGGCGTACTTGCCGTCGCCGGATAGGGCCATGCAGCTTGTGGGCACGCTGCGCTGGCCACCTTTGGAAAGAAAGCCCAACTGGCCTTTGTCGATTTCCTTGGCCGGCGCCGACATGATCACGCGGAAGCCCTTGAGCTCGGGGCGGCGTTCCGCTTCTTCGCGCGCGAGCAGAAGCTGTTCCGGCTTGAGTGGGGCCCAATAGTGTTCGTACATCGACTTCATGCGCGGCGGGCCGACAACCAATGTTCTGCCATTGCCGGCGACGCCGTACACGTCCACGCCCTTGCCCAGCGACAGCGGCAGCTCTTTGCCCGATTGCCAATCCAGAAGCGCGAATTCGCCGTGTTGTTTTTGGAAGATCAGATAGCGCTCGTCCGCGCTCCAACCCAGCTGGCCAATCGTGGAATAGGCCGGCGACTCGCCGAAGCGAAATTGCCGCTTCACTAGTTGCGTCGCCAAATCCCAAAGGAGGATGGACCCGTCGCTATGGCCCGTGACGAGTTGTTTGCCGTCGCGGGAAAACGTGAGCGACGTCAGCATGTACAGCACTTGTTCGGTGAAAAGGCGCGTTTCGCCCGTAACCAGGTTGCAAAGCTTCGTCGTGCCGTTCTGGCCGACCGCGCCAAGCCACTGTCCGTCCGGTGAAAAGGCCAGATAGCGAAAACGGTCTTTGTCGTATTTCCACGAATGAAGAACTTTGCCGGTTGCCGAATCGAATACCCGCAAGACATGGCCATTATCGGCGGCGGCGAAGCGCTTGCCGTCCGGCGATAGGGCCACGCGGTCAAAGGGAACGTCGCTTGCGGGCAGGCGCATGATTTCTTTGCCGGCGACGGTGTCGAACAGCCCGATTGTGTACGTGTATTTGTTGATGACGTTGGGATCGGGCACCGCCGCATTGCCAAAGATGACGCCGTCGGCCGAACACGCGCTGGGCGGCACCTTGACGTTCTGAAAAACATGCAGCAGCGTCGCCTTCGGCAGTTCCCATTGTTCGAGGTCGTACTCGTTCTTGTTGTCGCGGCGTTCGTATTTGCGCACGTACAGGTAGCGCTCGTCCGGCGAAAAGACGTAGCCCCATTGAAAGCTGATGTTGCCGAACTTGCCGACCTTCTTGCCCGATTCGAGATCCCAGATTTCGTGGCGGCCATCGACGACCCAGCGGCCCTTGGGTGAGACCGGAGTGATGCCCCAGGGGAACATGCCTTCCGGCGACTTCAGCACTTCTTTGCCCGTCGAGACTTCCCAACCGCGTAACTGCCCCTCTCTTTCCTGAGCTAAGAGCCACTTCCCTTCGCGAGTGAAGCGCACGTGGCCGAACGCGCTCTCGGCAGTGTGAAAGCGCTGGACGACCTGGCCGGTCGCCACGTCCCAAAGGTGGATGCGGTTATGACAGACTGAAGCGAAATACTTGCTGTCGGGTGAGAAAGCCGCCAGGTTGGCGTCGGCGATGTTAACGGGGACGCTGGAACCGGCGCGGAGAAATCCCAGCCGCAAGGCCGCGCCTTTGGGCAGCGGGTCGCGGAAGCGATCGACCTTGCTCCCCTCGCCCCTTAGGGGAGAGGGGTTGGGGGTGAGAGGTTCATCTGCTCTGCCGTAGAGCTGCATCAATAGGATTGCAGCGATGGCGAGGCAGCAACCAGCGCGACGACACATGCCCGTTCTCTTCGGAGGGTTCACACTCCGAGACGAAAGCCGGCGTATTTTCGATTGGCAAAGCCCACTCCATTTTTGGCAGTGGTTCGTCTAATAGTCAGGAGTTTTTCCAGGAGTGCGTAATGGTTATTCAACGAGTTATCGTTCGGTGTCTGTTTGTGTCAGGGCTGCTCCTGGCCGCGCTGGCGGGCTTGGGCGGCCTGCCGGAGCGTGCCGAGGCGCGACGGGCATTTGCGCCGCCGCCGCGTTTCGTGTTCAAGATCGAGGCCACCACACCGCTCAAGGACTTGATGCCGACTCCGCCGCACTTGCCTGCGCCTCCGCCGCCGTTCCTGGTGCAGGAACTCACCTTGGTCCCCGAAGTTTTTTTCCAGAAACCGCTCGAACCCACACAAGATGCGGTGCAAAAACCACAAACCGGCTTCAGTAGGTTTTCAGCACAACAGCTGAAGGACATGGAACGGATGGCCCACGTCCTCGCCAAGATCAATCATCTGAACAAGCGCGGCACCGACCACTTCTTGAAGGTGTTGCTGAAGTCGCGTCCGGACCTGGAGGGCTTGCCCTTCGTCATGGGCGATGCGTGCCGCCTCAACGCGACGCAAGCCGCCGAGTTGCGAACTGCTGTCCAATGTGTGCGCAATAGTATGATTGAGCGCAGCACGCACAAATCGGTGGAGACAAGCACAGCCGCCGAGTTCTTCTGGACGAGTTTCCAAAAGTACAATGGGCGCGACACGGACCGCTTGGGGACCAAGCCGGCTGAAGTCGCTGCCCTGGCGCAATTGCTCGGCCCGGAACCGGCGGAGTGGCATAAGGGACTCGTTCGGCACCTGGCCGGCATCGACCGCGCCGACGCGAGCCGCGCCTTGGCGCGCCTGGCGCTCTTCTCGTTCGAGCAAGACATCCGCTCCGCCGCCTTGGCCGCACTGAAAAACGCCAAGTCGAGGGACATTACCGACATTTTGGTGCACGGCTTGCGTTATCCCTGGCCCGCCGTCGCCAGGCAAGCCGCTCAGGCCGTCGTCCACCTCGAGCGCAAGGACCTGGTCCCCAAGCTGGTCGAGATTCTGGATGAGCCCGATCCGCGCATTCCGGTCGTGAGGGATGTCGACGGCAAAAAGGTCGTTACTGTGCGCGAAGTGGTCCGGCTCAACCACCATCACAACTGCCTCACCTGCCACGCGCCGGCTCAGGTGACCGACGAGAACGCCAACTCGCGCGAATTGATGGAATCGCTGACGGGCGCGGTGCCCATTCCCGGCCAGGAGATTTCGCCGCCGTCCTTCGGCTACCGGATGACATCGCCGGATTTATTCATTCGCGCCGACATCACCTACTTGCGGCAAGATTTTTCGATGATGATGAAGGTGCCAGACGCCAAGCCGTGGCCCGAGATGCAACGCTATGACTTCTTGGTGCGGACTCGGGTGCTGACCCCAGAAGAAGAGAGAACCTATCGCGAGCTGCTCGACAAGCGCGCGAGCAAATGCGTTTCGCCCAATCAGCAAGCCGCGCTTACCGCGTTGCGAGGATTGACCGGCCAGGACGCGGGGCCCAGCGCGGCGGCGTGGCGGAAACTGTTGTCTCCTTGAGTCAGTTTCCGTTTAGCGTTCGCCTGTTGCCGCGATTTAACTTCGCAAACAGCGATCTAACGTGGCCAGCAGCGAACGCTAAACGGAGGAGCGACCAGACAATCACGCCGCGTTCCGTATCCTGCCAGCATGGCGACCGCGACCTCCTCTGGACTCATCGACCGACTGCGCGACATCCTCGGGCCCGGCGGCATGCTGTCCAATCCCAGCGACCTCGTCGTCTACGAGTGCGACGGCTACACGATCGAAAAAAACAAGCCCGACGTGGTTGCCTTTCCCACTTCCACCGACCAGATCGTGCGCATTGTCAAGCTGTGCAACGAACTCGGCGTGCCGTTTCTGCCGCGCGGCGCCGGCACGAGTCTGGCCGGCGGCTGCTTGCCGGTCGGCGGCGGCGTCATGATCGCGCTCACGCGCATGAAGCGCATCCTTGAAGTCGATTACCGTAACCGCTTCGCTATCGTCGAACCCGGCCTCGTCAATCTGTGGCTCACCAATCATCTCAAGCCGAATGGCTACCATTTCGCCCCGGACCCGTCGAGCCAGGGCGCCTGCACCATCGGCGGCAATGTCGCCACCAATTCTGGCGGACCGCATACGCTCAAGTATGGCGTCACAGTGAACCATGTGCTCGGCGTCGAGCTCGTGCTGCCCGACGGCCGAGTGATAGAGACGGGCGGCCCGATCGAAGACAATCCCGGCTACGATCTGACCGGCGTCATCGTCGGCTCGGAGGGCACCTTCGGCATCGCGTCCAAGATATGGGTGCGGATCACACGGAACCCGGAAGCCTATCGCACGCTTTTGGGAGTTTTCGAATCCGTGGACGACGCCACCAACACCATCAGCGACATCATCGGTGCGGGCATTATCCCTGGCGCTTTGGAAATGCTGGACAAGCTGATTCTCGAAGCAGTGGAGGCGGCGTTTCACTTCGGCTTCCCGCTCGACGCCGGCGCAGTGCTCATCATGGAGGTGGACGGCCTGGAAGCGGGCCTGGACGCGGACGCCGAGCGCATCGTCGCCATCGCCAAGAAAAACAACGCACGCGAAGTGCGGCGGGCCAACACCGAGGCGGAGCGTTTGCTGCTATGGAAAAGCCGCAAGCAGGCATTTGGCGCCGTCGGCCGATTGGCGCCCAGCTATTGCACGCAAGACGGCGTGGTGCCGCGCACGAAGCTGCCGCACATCTTGCGCTTTATCCAAAGCATCGGCCAAAAGTACAATCTGCGCATTGCCAACGTCTTTCACGCCGGCGACGGCAACATCCACCCGATTCTCTTGTTCGACGAGCGCGATCAAGACCAGGTCCAGCGCGTGTTGGCGGCCAGCCACGAGATTCTCGAAGAGTGCGTCCAGTGCGGCGGCAGCGTGACCGGCGAGCACGGCATCGGCGTGGAAAAGATCGACTTCATGCCGCGCCTGTTTACGCCCAACGACTTGAACATGATGCTGCGGCTACGCGCGGCGTTCAATCCAGACAACCGCTGCAGCCCGGCCAAGATGCTGCCCACCGCCGGCGCGTGCATTGAACAAAGCAAAGCCGGCCGCCGCGCGGCGTTGTAGCCTTCAATCAAAGACACGCCCGATTGCCGTTGCATGGCCGATCACTACAATGGGTTAGTTGCTCTTCATTCCTGGTGCCTTCCCCTTCCCCAGATAACATCTCCGGATTCGGCGGACATCAAGCGAGCGGAGAAGGACTCTCCTGCCCTTGGGTTAGACGAATGAGCTTTTCTCCGACCGAATCGATTTCCAACACCGCCAACCGTTATCGGCTCTTGGCTTACGTAGCTGACTTGGAGTTGGAAGTAGACCGTCTGCGCAAACACAGCCAATTCGTGCAGCACGAGGTCCGCGGAACGGTGAAGCGAATTCACGAACTCTGTGCGGCTTCGGGGGCAAATGACGCGCCCCAGCAATTGGCCGAAATCGACAAGTCTGCCAAAGAGTTGGCAGCGCTCTTGCGCGACCTGCAAGAGCCGCAAGGCTACCATCCAGCCCACGATCAGGTCATTGCCATTGCACTGCGTCCTCTGCTCGACCAGGTGTTTCGCTGGCAGCAGCGGCTGGTGGACGCGCCGAAGGTCGCCCTTCGGCTCGAACTGGGCAGCGAGTATGTGGAATGGTTTCCCGCTCGCCTACGGCACATCCTGGACAACCTCTTTTCCAACTCCCTCAAATACCGCGATGCGAGCAAAGCCGAGTCGTGGGTGCAGGTCGGACTGCAGGTGTCGCCGGAATGCTACGAGTTTCGTGTTTCAGACAACGGCGTCGGCATGCCGGCAGGCGAACATCAACACGTATTCGAGTTGTTTTACCGTGCGGCGCCGGCGCGGGCAGCCGGCCTGGGAGTCGGACTGGCCGTTGTCAAACTGCTCATCGAGCAGTGCGGAGGAAAGCTGACGGTGCATTCCTCCGAAGGAGAAGGAACCACCTTTGTCGCGGTCCTGCCGCGCTATGACGTGGATGACTTTCTGACCTGAGGCGGAGAGCGCGCTCCTGCGGCCGGCAAACTTCAGACGGTGCGGGCGAAGGGATCCATCATGCATGAACCATTAAAGCTCGAGGACATTGAGGAAATGCGACGCCACGAAGGCATTGATGACGCCGAACTGCGCGTCGAGATTGGGCGGCTCAAAGTCGGCGACTTCGTCAAGCTCACCGTATTGACCGGTGCGACGTCGTTTGAAACTCTCTTGGTCCGGATTACCAGCATTCGAGGTTCCGCATTCCGTGGCAAGCTGCTGGCCGACCAACAGACCTCGAAAGGCTTCGGGAAACTTCGGGACCGGCCCGCTTTCGCGTTCACGACCGCCCACATTCACTCCATACCGAAAAAGACGATCAAGCCTACGCCAGCCGTGCCGGCCCCCGGTTGAGTGAAAACCTAGAATCGACCGCGGCGCGGAGTAGCCTCCGCACGCTCCTCCGCTATGGATGGAGATGTTTGTAGTTGTTTGTTTCGTTAACTGGCCTTTGCGCTTTCATTTCAACCCCCCACGCGGAGCGTGGGGTCTACATTGAATTCGAAGGAGCGGCCTCTTTTTTGTGGAGTTAGCAAATGGGTAAGAAGCTGTACGTCGGCAACCTGGGTTATGGCGTGACCGACGGTGAACTAACGACGATGTTCGAGGCCCACGGCACGGTGGAGTCGGCCCAGATCATCATGGATCGGGACACCGGCCGATCCAAGGGTTTCGGCTTCGTGGAAATGAAGTCCGATCAGGAGGCCCAGGCAGCCATCGCCGCCCTCAACGGCAAAGAATCGGGCGGCCGCTCGTTGACCGTCAACGAGGCGCGGCCCCGCTCCGAAGGCGGCGGCAGCCGTGGCGGATCAGGAGGCCGCGGCGGGTATGGCGGCGGTCACGGAGGGAAGCGCTACTAAGAATTCCGTCCGAAAATCCTGGATGTCAGGGGATCCAACATGCATCTTGAACTCGGCATCGCGGGCTTGGGACTAAGCGTGATTGGGGCGATCCTCCTGGCGCTGGCGGATGCGTGGTTCTCTCGATCGGTGTTGATGCACCTCGACGCCTTGGAGGCCAATTTGTCCAAGGTGATCGAGGTTTTACAGGGCGGCGGCAGCGAATTCGTCAACACCGGCGTGGACCTGAAGCGCGACCGCGGGCAAAATCGGGCGCGCTCGCTGAAGAACTTGGGTTGGACGATCTTAGTCCTGGGATTGCTGACTCAAGTGGGCGCGCTCTGGCTCTTTTTTGCTTCGCAGCATCCTTAGGCAGCAAGCGTTACACTGGGAGAATCCTCGACATAGGAACACTTCATGACTAAACAGAAGAAAAAGAAATTGTGCGTGACCGCCGAAGGCAAACGCCGCTATATCAGCGTTCCCCAGGCCCGGTCCAAGGAGTTGCACGAATATTTGCGGAGCAAACGCGTCCGCTCCGCCCGAACCGGCCTTCACCGGTTTTGACAACATTGAACTTGCTTATGACATTAATGTCGGCGGCGTTCAGGCGCTGCTCACGGCTTGGATCTAGAAACTCTATTTTTTCTTGATGTCCCGGAAGCCGGGCGAATCGGCCAGGATGAAGAGCACCACCTCTTCGCCCGTCACCGTGCTGATGTCATGGTGCAGGCTCAACACCTTGACGCCGGTTACTTTGTAGACCATCTCTTCCATAACCGGCCGCGCTGTCTCAATGAGATGGGTCCGCACCTGCTTGAGCAAGTCTCTTCCCTTTTCTGCTGGGAGCGACTTAACAAGCTGCTGTTCGGCGGCCGTCAACACGCCTTGGAGACGGACCAACAGGAGATCCCCGATCAAGTGGGCGTGAATGTCCTTGAGTCCCCGGCCCATGTAATCCTGTTCGAAGCGGCTAATCCCTTCGCAAATGGCGGCTTCGATTTCTCCTTGTGTCTTCATGACGACCTCGATCGTTCGATCTTCTCAGATCATGATAGCGAGCCCGAGATGACTATCCACTTGCTTTCCCGCTCCGACGAGCTAGAATCAACCTTGGCTTGGACAAAGAATTGTGAAGTCGGATGACTAGCTGAAGGGCAACCCGGCCGTGCCGGGGGGCTCGTTGCCGAGTATGCCGACGTGGCCGAATACCCAAGGGTGTTCGGCCACGTCGGCTTTTTTCGTTCATATCGGTGCAGGATTGCAAGGAAGAAACATGATGAAGCAAGTTCGATCCATTGGATTGAACCAGCGATGCTGGCCCAACCCTTCTATTTCGAAGGGTCAGCGGGCAGGAAGGTCTCAGACAAGGAGTTTCTGATGATGTGTCTCTCGAAATGGATTAGCGGAACGTTGGCGATCGCATTGTTGGTAGGCGCCGCGGCGGCGGAGGACATCGTTGTTGCCGGCAAAGTCAAGTCGATCAATGCCGACAACAAAGGGTTCAGCCTCACGGATTCCGCCGACAAGGTCATCGTGCTCCGGTTCGGCGACAAACTGGTCGTCAACCGGGCTGGCAAGGAAAGCAAGGGCGACCTGAAAGTCGGCGACCTGAAAGTCGGCGACCCGATCAACATTTGCTACGAAAAGGGCGATGCCGTGTCGACAGCCCATTACATCCTTGTGCGGGAAGGCAAGTCCGAGAATTGCGATCTGATTCTCGGCAACGTCAAGAGTTACGACTCGGACAAGAAGGAGCTTAACTTCATCAACGCAAACGGCAAAAGCTCGACGTATTCGATGGGCAAAGCCATGGTGCGCCTCAACATGGAAGACGCCAAAATCGATATCGTCAAAACCGGCGACCATGCCCTCCTCATCGTGGACACGGTCGAAGACAAATCGACCCTGCGGAGCGTGATGGTCAATCGCCCTGCGAAGCGTGATGCCAATCGCGTGAAATAAAGGTCGGACAAGACAGTGACCCAAGCCACGGCGGGCCGTGCGTCTCCCGCCTTCCGCGTCGGCAGGTTCGGTGGAGAGCGGCCACAGCACGGAGTTGGGCCCCCGACACGTGGTCGGGGCTCAATGGCCGGCGAAACAACTTCTTAGTTCGAAAACAACTTTCAACAAAGTGGAGCTAAAAACCATGTCAAGCACCCCAAGCACAAATAGAACCTCAAACGACGTCGCCACCGTCGAACGCACTCTCGGTGGGACAACCTACAGTCCGCGGTTCGACATCTGGGAAAACGAGGACGAGATGATTCTGTACGGCGATCTGCCTGGTGTCACGCCGGAGAATCTTGACGTTCGCTTTGAAAAGCCCGTGCTGACGATCCACGGCAAAGTCAATCCGCGCCACAACGACATCAAATTCCTGCACGGCGAATACGGCATCGGCGATTTCCACGGTACGTTTACGATCGGCGAAGCGATCGACACCGAAAGAATCTCCGCCGAATTGAAAAATGGTGTCGTGACAGTGCACTTGCCGAAGAACGAAAAAGTGAAACCGCGTCGGATCGAGGTCAAATGCTGCTGATGCAAAGACCTCTGAGATGCAGGTCCAACGGGCGGACAAGGAAATGCAAACTGCATGCTACACCAGGTCCAATGACGTCGAAGTGACCCGCGGCGCAGGCGCGCCGGCCAGCTAGGAGGAGATGATCATGAACGCAGTCCACGCCGGCGCCCAAGTGATTTGCCTGATCATGCACCGAATTCGGTCCAGGCTCATATTTGGGACAATGCGCTGCGTGCGGAAGGAATAAAGTCCCAGGTCGTGGGCGACTTTCTCGGCTTGGTCATCGGCGATAACTCCGGAATACAGCCCGAAATCTGGATCTTGCGCCAAGATTGGATCCGAGCCAAGCGTGTCCTTCGGCAATATTCCCAATCTGAAGTTGTGGACAGCTCTGAAAAAACACCATGCCAGCCAGCCGGTCTGTCATGAAGCATGGAGAATTACAATGCAAAAACTGCGACTAATCGAACGCGACATTCTGGCAACCGGCAAGATCGACGGCCCTGAGCTGGAAGTGCTGCGCCGGCAATTGTACG
>JAKEFD010000172.1 GCA_022616245.1 Gemmataceae bacterium | reverse complement strand
TTGTTTGACCACACATTTCGCTTGCGCCCGAAAGCCCACAGCCCCGTGTAGCGCCGATTGGCCAGCATGCGCCGGAAAGCGTTGTAGCTCATCGGCCGGCCCTTGGCCCGCGGATCGCTTGCCCCGCCGGCGGCACGATACTTTTTCCAGGCCCGTCTGAGCGGCATGCCGGCCCGCACGTCCTGGAAGGCAGACAGGATGTGGCGGGACTGCTCCGCATTGACGGCGGGCATCGTGCGCGGCCGCCCGAGATTGGTCGGACGAGCGCCGCCAACTTCCGCCCGGCGGTAGCCCACCGGCAGGGCGCCGACGGTGAAGCCTTGTTGGAACACCAGTTTTTGGCCCGACCGGACGTGGTCGGCGATCGTGGCCAGGAGCATCTCGTCGCTGAGTCCATGCAGGTACATCAGCATCTTCCAGGTCTTCTCGTCCCGGGTGTCGATTCCCTGGCTGACACTGATGGCCCGCAGGCCCTCGTCAACGACTTCTTCCTGAACGAATCCAAAGCCCTTGTATCCAACCCGAAACAGTCGCGAAACCTTGTAGACCAGGATCACACCAACGAGCTTCGACTGGAGAATGGCTTTCGCGCGTTCCAGGCCGTCGCGGCGGGATTTGCGGCCAGTGATTCCCTCATCCACACACAAGTACTCTGCGGGAACGAAGATCCGCCGCGATGCGGCTCCTTGAACGCATTCGATGATCTGCGCCGACGTGCTGTGCCCGAGCTTTGACGAAAAGCGGGACAGGACCATGCCGATCTCTAAACCTTGGCCTCTGGCCCAGCCAGGCGCTCCTCGAGCGAGCCGTCGGCCGGAAAAGTTGCCGTAACAATGCCGGCGGCAAGGGCCGCCCTCAGCCACTCGGTGATCGCTTGTTGGCGCTGCTCCAGACTTGCGGAGCCAGCTTCAGATAATACGTTCGCCATGATGGCATCTCCGGAAGGAAACTGCTGGCGGTCAGCTGCCGAAGCAAAACCGGCTACGAAAAATCTGCCGCCGCTCCTGCCAACTTCCGAAGCCCGAGTCGCCCATCGGTCGCATCCCGCGACTCGCAAGAATTGTTTAGAGGGATGTTGTGCTGACGGCCGCCCGCGCATGGAAGACAAGCCCAGCCAGTGGATCACTCGCGGCGGCCGACAAGCGACAGGACGGAGGGCGAGCGGGAGCAACAGCGCCAATGAGGCAACCGATGCGAGCGGTCACGGCAGGATTGGAAGCGAATCGCTTCGGCGCGCCAGCGTTCAGTCGTCAAAGATGGAGCAGAACGCGAGCTAGCCCAGTGGCAGCGGCCGGTTGGGGACCGAAGAAGCCGGAACTACAATGGTAATACGGTGCAAAACGCGGCCGAAAATGGTCTACCGATGCTAACTCCGGTCCTCAATGGATTATGACGCGATTTTCGCGCCGATTTAGATCGCTCGCTGCTGGGCCGAGCGCAGCTTAACTTGTGACTGCCGAGCGTGGACTCTAAGCGTGCGGACCTGGTTGCATCGTCGACTCCGAGAGACCCGCCCCGAATCTTGCCTGCAGTCGCCAAAAATAAGTGATTTCCACCAAGTAATTATGGCGCACTTTTCCTTGAAATTGAGATTGCGTCCGGCCGCCGGGCGCGCCCCCGTGACGATACGCCCAGAGTTCTTCCTCCGTCGATGAGGCGAGTCACGGTCTCCATTCGCGGTACTCGTCGTTTCCGACGCACTCGAAGATGCGTATCTGGGCAGGAGGAAGCTCGAGGTGCTGGGTGCGGCGACCGGCACACACGATCAGATCTATCAATTGCGTCGACATGCCTGGTAGGTTCTTTAGTCTATTCTTTCGGCGCTTGAGAATGTCTTCGGCCGCGTTGTTTCCTACGCTCATGTGATCAATGATTCCGCCCGCTTTGCCACCGCGGGCCAATAGCTCCAAGTACGCCCAGGATGCGGCCTGTGCGTCCCAGTCCACTTCGATCTGCCTGCCACCAAAAAATGCCGTTCGAGGGCGGTCCAAGAGTACCAGCGCCCCGGATTGAACCGCGCGCTCGATCGCTGCCTCGGAGTCGTCAGCCGATTCTCCCACCTCGCGTAGCAACCAGTCGCGCGTGGTAGGTCCTAATCCATCGAGCGCGGATGCGATTTCGATGACCGCCCGGGACAACGGGCAGCCGTGGAGCTTCATCCACATTCCTGTGACGCCGAGCCGGCGAAACGTTGCGTAATGGTCAGGGCCAAGTTCCTTCAGCTCCGCTGGGCTGAAGACCTGATCCTTGAGGCGGAGAAATGTATCGGTGGTGTTGATCCGTGCGTAGGTATCCTCGAACCATTGGCGAGCACGGGCAGATGGGCGGGCAGTAATCATCGGATTTCTCCGGGGTTCGGTAAATGGAAGCCGGCTTTGACCATATTCCACCCCACAATTGGGGAAAAGCGCAAAACACAAGGGAAAGCACTTCCTCGGAAGGATTCGTGTATTGCCCGCAGAAATGAGACGTGGCGGCAGACAGCGTCGAAAGATCTGCGATTTATCCGCTCGGTCGCACCAAGCGACCGACGCACGACCACACGGAGAGAAGATGCCAATGCGAAAGACTTGCTCATTGCGGCGTAAGCCTGGGAATCGTCGATCAGTGGCGCCGCAACGACTGGGCTCCACAGCACCTCATGTCTCACGACCTGCTCACCGCCAAAGAGGCCGCGCGCCGTCTCGGCATCACCGTGACGACGCTCTACGATTGGCTCGGGCAATCCGACGTTGGTCTGCTCGTCATTCGCGGCCAGCGCGTCACGATCCGCTACTTCCAATCCGGTGCCAACGGCCAGGGCAAGATCCAAATCGAATCCAGCGAGATTGACAAGCTTCGCGAACTGATGCGGGTCGTGCCGCAAAGAGTAACGCCACGCCGGCACCATCTGCATTCTGAGCAGTTTCCGGGAATCACCGTGCCGTTGGGTCGGCCTCAACACAGTTAGGATTTCGACGCCGGTGATGGGATCTGAGTCACAAGCCCGGTCGCCTTGCACCCCGATTTGGTTGCGAACGAGGGAGGCCGCGGTTCCCTCGGCTCAAAGGCGGAACCGCATCGACCAGCAGGAGAAATTGCGTCACATCGACCCTAGCGGGCCACCTGCAGCCCAACGCGTCTCGGTCGTCCGCACCCCGAACACAAATGCAAATGCGCGGCGCGGTTTATCGGCAAAGCACTAGCGCGTCGCGCGGCTCGACTGCACCTTCTCTTTGATCCCAATCGCCGCCCAGAGCGGATCTTGGTAGTGCTGGCCCCATTCCTTGCCG
>JAKEFD010000171.1 GCA_022616245.1 Gemmataceae bacterium | reverse complement strand
TAATCATCCACCCCGGCAGCGCGCAGGTCAGACGCGGCCTGTTCTTGTCCGTAGACGCAACCGTTGGCCTTGGCGGCGACGTAGCGGATTTGACCGCGCAGCCGGGCCTCGATGGGATTCTTTTGGCGGTGCAGATAGTCGAGTTGCAATAGGGCGGCCGTGGCCCGCGGCAGCGTTTTCGCCAATGCCAGCGACCAGGCCGGCAAGGGCTGGTCGTCCTTCTGTGTCGCTGGCGGAAGGTATTTCCACGCTTCAGCTTGGCTCGCGAGCGGCACAAACGCTTTGGTGCTGCCTTGCAGGGTTTTGGCCGGCTCGTCGGGGATGTCCTGGTCGACGAACAGCATCGCCAGCGCTTGCTCCATTTCGCCGGCCTTGAAGTGGAACGGGCCACGTCCGCCCTGGTAGACGACATTGCCGCGGCGGTCGATGACATAAAGCCGGTCGGGCATGCCGCTGTAGGCATGGCCGACCTCGTCGTCGATATTGTCGACGAGCAGCGGCATGGTCATTTGCAGCGAGGCGCAGCAGGTCTTGGCGATGTTAGTGCGGTCCTCCTTGGTCAACGGCTGCGCGAACGAGATGCCGACTTTGTCGTTGCTCGACATGCGCCAGCCGTCCGTCGGATGGGCTTCGCGCACATAAATGGAGAGGAACTGGGCGCGGTCTTTGAAGCGTTGGTGAATGTCTTCCAGGACCCCAAACTGGGATCGATACGGGCCTCAGGTGAAGCTGCCGAAGATGAGCACGACCGGTTTGCCGCGGAAATCCTTGAGGGCAATCTGACGCGTGCCGTCGTGCGTGGGCAGGGTAAAGTCCGGGGCGCGCTGTCCGGGGCGCGGTCCTTCGTTCAGCGAGCCGATTTCGCCAGTGAGCAGGCCGTGCATCATTGTTGCGGGCGACGGCATGCCGCTGCTGCCTTTTGCGGACGGGTCCTTGCCCTTGCCAATGCCCTTGGGCGGAGGCGCCGGCGGCAGCAGCTTCTTGAGGTCTTCCGATGTCAAATAGTCCTTGCCCTTGGCCAGCTTGTCAAAAAGCGCGTCCCACTCCTGCCGGCTGATACGGCCGTTGGCATCGGCATCGGTCCGGCCGAACCACTGCCCGGCCAGCGCCGTGTCTTTCAAGTACGGCGCGGCGGGCGACCAATCGAGATCGGTCGCGGTGATGGCGCCGTTGCCATCGCGGTCGAGCGTGGCGAAGGCGCCGGATATGCCCGGCAGCTCCTTGGGGAAAATGGAGCCGTCATTATCTTTGTCGAAACGAGAAGCGAGCCACTTCCAGCCATAACGGCTCTGGCTGGGGCGAAACCAGCCGTCCATGGGCCCCATGCGCTCGCGAGCGATATCGCGGGCCATGTGCACGGCTTCGCGCTCGAGGAACCACTCCAGGCCCTGAAGAAATATGCGTTTGGTCTCGGCGACGCATGCGTCGGATGTCGGTGGCTGCGCCTGGGCGGGGCCTGCCAGTAGGACGATGGCCGCACAAATGGTCAGCAGATGAAACCGCAGCGGCATGGTATCCACCACAAAGGAGAAATGATGAGGCTAAGGCACGCTTGCAGCTATTCTATCATCCCTGCGCACCGCAATCGATTACCGCGTCAGCGCTGCGCGCCTGCAACATCGCCGTTCCCCAAAAGCAAAAGGATGATCGACTGCTCCAATTCGGCAGGACGAAAGCCCATAGGGCCGCGGCCTCCCTGGTAGGGGACCTTGCCGTCGCGATCGACGAGGTAGAGCCGATCGGGCATGCCGCTGTAGGCGTGGCCGACGCGGTCGTCGATGGTGTCCACCAGGAGCGGCATGGTGAAGTGCAGCGCGCCGCAACACGCTTGGGCGGCTGCCAGACGTTCTTCGAAGGTGCGGTGCTGGCGAATGCGGATGCCGACTTTGTCGTTCCCGGCGGAGCTGGCGCCGTCGATCGGATGGGCCTCGCGAACGTAGATGCCGAGAAACGCCACGTGTTCGCCGTAACGCTGATGCAATTCCTCCAGGGCGCCAGACTGGGCCCGGTAAGGACCTCAGGTGAAGCTGCCGAAGATCAGGACCACCGGTTTCTTGCCGCGATAGTCCGAAAGAGTGATCTTCTTCTTGCCGTCTTGCGCGGACAACGTGAAATCCGGAGCGGCTTGATCGACACGCGGGCCCTGTAACGGCGATCCCAGATCGCCCGCCAGGAGGCATTGCAACCAGATTTCCCGAGACACTTTCTTGGCTTTGCCTTTCTCGCCGCGTTCCGTGGCGGCAAGGATGTCCCGGAAGTCCTCCGCGTTGAGCGTGGTTTTTTCACCGGTCATTTTCTTGAAGTAAGCCAGCCATTCGGCGTCGTCGATCCGGCCGTTGCCGTCTTGGTCCATGTTGCGCAAGAGCCTTAACGACTGCGCATCGCGCCGGACCCAATCGGAGCTCTCGGACCAATCGAGATCTTCGGGCGTGATAGCGCCGTCTCGGTCCCGATCCATCTGCTTGAACCACTCGTCCGCCCCGGTGAATTCCTTCCGCAGGATGCGACCGTTGCCGTCGCGATCCAAGCGCGTCGCCAGCCAGGCCCAGTCGTGCCTGCGCCGGCTCGGGTCGTACCAGCCGACACCGGGACCGAGCTTTTGCCCGCGCTGGACGGCAACGAGCATGCGCAGCGCTTCGGATCGTGGAACGCTGGCGTCGCAGTACTCCAAGAGGGGCGCCTGAAAGATCGCTTCCAGCCACAGTCGTGATTGCACCGGTCCCGGCGCGGGCACGTCTTTGCTGGTCACGGGGGGATCGGCCCACGAGACGGCGGGGAGGGCCAAGAGGACAACTGCGAACAAATGGTGCATGCGCATTGAGTATCTCCTTGGCGGCGTGCGCGCCGCCATGCGACCTCAGTCAGGAACGATAACGATGACCGGTGACGTATCGACAAGGTAGTTCAATTGCCGCTGTTTGGACTTGCCGCTGTCCCGTGCGAGCGTGGCCTTAACTGTCACACGGACAGATTGGCCAAAGAACTCGTGGTTGTCGTCCAACTCGAAGGACGAAAGGCGTACGCCCTCCGTGGCTTTCGGATCGTTGAAGTAGATGGGCGGCGTTCGTTTCGCGAGCGCTTCGACGGGTTCGCCTTTTTTCCAGGTTTCCAGCGCCGTCCGCAGCGCTTCGACGGCCTTGTGCGGATCGGCGCGGTCCGGCAACGAGCCGCCGCCGCATCCCAACAAGGCTGCGCTGAGAAGCACCGTGGCGCTCCACAAAAAGCGGCGGCGGATCCAGAATGCGCGAAACATAGTTCCTCGATTCACGTGGGGCAAACATTCTTGTTTGCCCGGACGAGGGCAAACGAGAATGTTCGCCCCACTGAAATCAAATATCGGTTGAAACTAGAAATCGCTGCCGGGCACCTCGTTGCCGGAGCGCGAGCCCACGGCCCGCCAAGTGGCCAGGCTGACGGAGCTGCTCACGAAACGAACCGAGCCATCGCAGAGCGCCAGATTGACTCCCTGGGTGTGGCTGCTGCTGGCCGGCATGGTTGCCGTCGCGTTCTTGTTGAAGTTGCAGGCCCGGCCGTTGGGCAGCGACACGTGAGAATATAGAGTCATGTGCCAGCCGCGCAGCCAGTAGCCGCCGCCGTCGGAGCGCTGCTGAAAGGCGAGGTTGCTGGGATCAAGACTTTCACAGGCTTGCATTGCCTCATCGCGGGTCGTCGGCGCTGCGCCCGGGTTAAAGAAATCCGTGCCCGCGGTTACCACGGAATTGCTCCAATCGCCCTTGAGGCGCTCACAAAACGCCGCGGTGTTGCTCGTGCCGTCGATGATGTCGGCGAAACGCGCCCCTTTGGTGATCGCCGCTGCGTTGGCGAACCAAAAGACGCCGCTCGCTCCGGATTGGTCCTGCTGCCAGCGGATGTCATTGCTATAGTTGGCGACGTAGTTGTTGCCGGCCCAGCCGCTGGGCACTGCGCTTTGCGGATCGGAGGGACATTGAAAAATCGGCACCGGTTGTGCCCGCGGCACGGCATTGGCGGCTGCGACCCTGACGGAGCGCCGGACGCGCCTGAGCGGCTTCATCAATGAGAAGCATGAGTAACGACTGTTCCATTTCCCCGGACTTGAATCCAGAGGGTCCGCGACCGCCCTTGTAGGCCACGCGTCCTGCGGCATCAATGATGTAAAGCCGATCGGGCATGCCGCTGTAGGCATGGCCCACGCGGTCATCCATGGCATCGACAACTAGGGGCATCGTGATCTTCAAGTGCGCGCAGCACCGTTCAGCGACCTGTGCGCGTTCTTCATAGTTTCTGGGCTGTGTGATATCTGCGCACACGTCTTTGTTGAACGCGGCGGCCCAGCCGTCTGCCGGATGCGCTTCACGCAGGTACACGCAAACAAACTCCGCCTTGTCCTTGTAGCGGCCATACAACTCTTCCAAGATCCCAAACTGGGATCGGAATGGGCCTCAGGTGAAACTGCCGAAAATGATCACCGTTGGCTTTTTGCCGAGATTCTCGGCAAGAGTGAAGGACTTTTTGCCGTCCATACTTTTGAGTGTAAAATCCGGCGCCCGCTGGTTGACCTTTGGCCCCTCGTGCAAAGAGCCAACGTCTCCGGTGAAGAAGAGGCTGAGCATCAACGGGTTCGGGCCGCCGCCCCCACCTTTTTCTTTGCCCTTGGCGGCGGATTCCTTTCCTTTCGCGTAGCCCGCCGATTTGGACCAGTCGAAGTCCAGCGCGGTGAGTTTGCTGTCACGGTCGCGGTCCAAGAGATCGAACCATTCCCGTGATCCGGCAAACTCGTGCACGACGATGACGCCGTCTCGGTCGGCGTCAAACCGCTGGCTCAGCCAGGCAAAGGAATAACGCGACGCGCCGGGTTTGGACCAAACGCTGAACGCTCCGGGCGCGTTGACGCGTTTACCGGTCAAGATGGTGATGAACCGATAGGTCGCCTCGCGCTCGGCGAGCCAAGTCAGCCCGTCGCGGGTCCACGACGGGCCGTTCTGGTGCAACACTTTGAGGATGCGGGCCAAGCCGCCATCGTCCGCGGCAAACTCCCCTCGCCCCGATTGGGGTGAAGGGTTGAGGAATGCCGCGACCGCCGCCGGCGCTACAACAAGAATCAAGCGCAGCGCCGACGCGAAGAAAGTACGAGTCATGGCGTCATTGCTCCTTGATTAGAAGTCGCCGTTAAAAACTTCGCCGCCGTTGCGGCTGCCGAGCGCCCGCCACGTATTCAGATTGACGCTGTCGCTGACGAAGCGCACCGAGCCGTCGCACAATAGGAGAATGACGCCGCCGGTATGCGCGCTCGAGGCATTGAACATGGCCGTGCTGTTTTCCGGAAAACCGCAACTACGGACATTCGGCGGCCCGACGTGCAAGTACAACGTGGTCAGCGTTTTGCCTTTGATCCAACCGCTGCCGGAATCGGAGCGCCATTGATACGAAAGGCTAGTCGGGTCAATGCTTTGACAAATAGTCATGGCATCGTCCGACGTTGCCGCGGGGACGCCGGGCCGGAGAATATCCGTGGCCACCGTGGCAGTGCTGTTGCTCCAGTCACCCAGGCGGCGCTCGGAGAATGCGGCGGTATTGCTGGTGCCGTCGATGATCGCTGCGAACTTTGGCCCGCGCACGTTCCAATAAAAAATGCCGTTGGAAATGTCGCCGTCCGAAAGGAAGCGATGGTTGCTGCCGTAATTGGCCATGTAATTCGTGACTCCCAGACCGGTCGGCGGAATCGACTGCGGATCGGAAGGGCAGGTAAAGATGGGCACCTGCGTCGCTGCGGCGGCGGCATTGGCAGGGTCGTTGACGGGAAGGTTGAAATTGATGAGCTTCTGCAGGTTTGCTTGTTCGATGAAAGGCAGCAAGAGGGCGTGGGCGCTAAAGCCTTTGGCATCGCCGGCGGACGGCAGATGCCTGAACGTATCGTGGAAGTTATGCATGGCCAAGCCGAGCTGCTTCAAATTGTTCTGACACTGAACCCGTGCGGCCGCCTCGCGCACTTTCTGTACGGCGGGCAAGAGCAGGCCGATGAGGATGGCAATGATGGCAATGACAACCAAGAGTTCAATGAGCGTAAAACCCGAACGACGACGAAGCATGACTAGACTCCAATTGAAGAATGAAGGAAATAATGGCAAATCCAAGCGGCGCGCATCGTGCGAGCCGGACTTTTGCAAGATCGCGAACGACGCTGATCCAAACGGGCCGGTCGTGAACCGATTCGGCACGTTGCTGGAGCGTTGTTGTTGGAACTCTCTTTTTGCGGCGGAGGTTGAATGGCGGCGCTGGGCATACACCCCCGCATCAAAGCGCGAAGGATGCGCGCACGTTGAGCGCCAAGAAATGTAGGTTAGACTCGAGGCGGATGAAAAATGTCACTTGCGCGTTGATTGGCGTGAATAGAGTTGGTAAAGAGCCAGAGTTGGCCCATAGTCTCTTGCGGCATGCAGATAAGAGCGAAATACTGCGCGAATTCTTGAATCGGGCTAATGGTTTTAGGAACGGTCAAGGGCGGAACTGATACCGGCCCGCTCTTGCACTCCGGTCCGCGGCAAGGCTGGCCGTGCCTGGGGAAGAACTTTTCCAGCCAATCTTGCAGGCTAGTGCGCGAACCCGATTGCGGCGTCGGCGTCGAATGACCGCCGACAATCACGTAGTCGCCGCAGGAAGCCTGGCTTTTCGGCGGCGCGCACAGCCACACGCCCGCCGTCAACAGGCCGGCGACCAGTGGAACCAGGGATCTCGATGGGCAGATTCGCACGTCTTAGGCAATTGTAAATGCTTTTTCGGGCAACGCAAGCAAAAACTTAACAACTCCGCGTGCGAACCGATTCGCAGTCGTTCGACCGATTCGGTAAAATATTCTCACTTTGACGTTGGCGACGACGGAGCCGAGAATCAACTCATGCCTGGTTTCACATTAAAGGAGTTCGAGTCGGCGATCCCTCTCAAGGGACTTCTCGGATATCTCAATTTCTCGGAAGGTAAAGCCGAACCCCGCTTCCAACAGCAGTTGAACGATGCATTCTGGTTTATTGCCCAGCGCGGCGAAGCGCTGCCGTGGATCGAGTTGCAAATGGCGCTCGAGCAGTGTCTCGAGGCCCTTCAAAAAAACGGAGGCAGTGCGTTTCAAGACGTTGCCCAGGCCCGCAGTGTGCTAAACCTTGTCTTTCAACAGCTTCTGCCCGCGTACCGTCGCCACCACGCCGATTTGCTCTTTCATCAATCCGATGAAACCTTGTGGCAACCGTTCTTCTTGGCCAAGGCTTTCGAAGCGGTCCTGGCCCAGCGCGGCCCCTGGGACCAGACCGAGCGCATCGTCGGCGGCGCGCTTCGGCAGCTCAACGACTTTGTCGGCCAGCGCCCCGCGGCGGTGCTGGAATCCGGCTCGACGCGGGCTGCCGCCGCAAGTGGATCGTCCAAGAGCGAAGAAGGGCCGCAGCGCGGCGAATTGTATGATCACGAACGCTTGCGGCCAATTCCGCTGTATCTGCGCGGCGCCGGCGTCGGTAGCGGCAAGTATTACGCGCTCGTCGAGAAAGCGCTGGCCATTCTTCAACTTGTCGAACCATCGATTCTCATCGAGGCATATTTCTCTCTCGATAATCTCGATGAGCTGGCCCTTGATCCGCGCGGCTATGACTTCGACCACCCCGCGGACAAGCGTCCCAACTATTGTTTCGGCGAATGGGATCCGCACCTGGTCGACAACAAGGGAAACTATCGGCGCTTTGTCGTCCGGCAAATCACGCTCGACGGAATCCTGCAGCGCACTATTCCGTCGCGCGAACGTCAAGACAGCGCCGCGGCGGGCGCACCAGAGGAGCTACTCTTCGAGGCGGCCGCCGTGCTGGCGGGCACCATGCTAATGGCATCGGGCGTGAGCGGTGGCGGGCCCGGAACGCACGACTCGTCCGTCAATCTGAATAACCTCATTCCGCGCATCGCCCGTTATCGGGAGGGCTTTTATGCCAAGCTCATGGAAAAGACGCACGGGCCGCACGGCGACCGTCTGCGCGCGGAAGCGAAAACTACCCGGCAACCGTTCGGCGCCGCTCGCCAACACTTGAATCGTCACTTGGCCCGGCAACGCGCATGGCAAATGCAGCAACGCCACCTGGCGCTCTTGCTCGCGGACATCGGCTATCCGGCTGCCAGTCGCCGTCAAGTCACGCAAGTGCCGGTCGCTTCCGTGCGCATCCTCACCGAAATGCACATCCTGCTCCGCACGGGACAGATGCACATCGACCGGGGCCAATTTGCCCAAGTGGCCGAAATTCTGCCCCAAATCGAAGACCTCCTGAAACGGGGCATCGGCTGCGGCGCGCTCATGGATCCCTGGAATATTCTCGGCTTCCAGGGACAGTATCCGCGCTTCACGTCGCTGGAAGACAGCGTCCGCGATCCGCGCATCGAGCCGCTCGTACTCACTGTGGAGAAACTGCTCGACCTGCATGCACGGCTTTTGAGCGAAGGCGCTGCCACCGGCGCGTTTAGTCCCGAAAAGGCATTGCTCGTCCGCATGCGTCAATTGGGAGAGTGGTGGGACGGCTTCGCCTCCAGCACTGTGAGCGACGTGCCGGAAGTGTTGGGTGCTTCGGCGGCGGCATCGGCCGAAGCGGTCGCCCAGGCGCTATCCCGGTGGCGCGAGCGCGGCGCCGCCAGCGCCGACCTCGCATTTTGGCGTCAGCAGCACGAACATTTTCGGTCGCCCAAAGCCTTCGCACTCGTCGTGGACGCCCTGTTGCGCCAGCAGGATTACCGGGCGGCCATGGCGCTGCTCATGACCTGGCTCAGCCAGGTCGATGAAGTGCCGCTGGAAGAAGGCGACTTTAACTTCCACCATCTCGCCTTTCTCTGGATGCTCGGCGTTTGCTCCCTGGCTCAAGGCACGCCGCGCGACATCGTAGACCCCACGCTCCGCGTGGG
This sequence comes from Gemmataceae bacterium, assembly GCA_022616245.1. Lineage (GTDB taxonomy): Bacteria > Planctomycetota > Planctomycetia > Gemmatales > Gemmataceae > JAKEFD01. Next base: position 9,384 of record JAKEFD010000171.1, on the reverse strand, counting down.
GCAAACACCGCCCCCCACGCGGAGCGTGGGGACTACACATTCTGGCGAAGGCCTCACGCCGGCCGCGCTCGCCATGAAGTTTTTCGATTTCTTGGAGGCGAATGCCGAGGACTACGCTCACGTGCCGCGCCTCAATGTCTTGGGCATCGAGGATGAAGACGCCATGGACGAATTGCCCGAACCGGAAGACGACAACGAATCGCTCTTTGGCGCGGCCTATGAGGACATGACCTACAAGGATTCGACCGACGACGATGTCGACGCCGAAGTCCTGGACTTCATGCCTCAGAAAGACTTTGACCTGACGCACGAGGCCGAGCGCCTGGAGCAACGGCTGCGGTTCTTGTCCACTCAGGCCCGGCTCTGGAATATCGCCACGCGGGCACTGCGCGAGTCGCAAGGCGCCGATCGCAAAGCCTGTCAGGACGCTGTCGTCACCTGGCTCGGCAAGTCGCGCAAGAACTTTCAAGGATTCTTGGCCTTGCTCGACGCCATTCACGAACACGAAATCCCCAAACCGACTGGCGCCTACGAAGCCGTGATCGAATACGACAATCGCCGCCAGGTGAAAGAACGGCTCTTGGGGCAATCGATCACCGCCTGCCTGGATCAAGCATTGGCCGTGGGCGCGCTGCGCGGCGTCCTCGACAAAGACTTGCCGTTAGGCGCCGAGTTTCAAGGACCGGGCTGGGAGCCTTTGATCTTGCGAATGGAGCGCGCCCTGCTGCGCAAGGAGCCGGAGCTGGCACGCTCGTGGCTGCCGGAGTTCATCGAGCATTTTCGCAGCGAGCCGCTTCTCTACGCGCCGCTTAACCAGGGCGGGCATCCCCGGCTCATCTTGCGGGCCTGCATCGGACAGACGATTCTGCGCGGCCTGGTCGCGAATCTGCCGCGCCAAGGGCTGCTTCGTGAAACCTATCAGCTCGCGCGCCTGGCCCACGCCATGGAACAGAGCCAGCAAATCGAAGGGCCGCGCGTAACCGAATACGATCGCATTTTTCACCTGGCCGTCCAGGCCGCCGCCGAAGCCGTAGTCGAAGCGGCGCGGCGCGAAGACGTCGCGCCGCAGCGGCTTGTCGCGGCGCTTGAAACCACGATCGAGCCTTTCCTCGACGTGTGGATGGAACACAGCAAAACCTTGCGTGTGGCCGCTCTGGAAGGCGTTGCCAACGACGAGGAGTGGCGCAAGCTGCGGCAGTTTATCGAAACGTATGGCCACGATCTCTTCACGGCCCGCTTTTTGGCCCTGGCGAACCTGCGTGGGATACTGCATCGCGGCATCGGCGCCTACCTCGATTCCTTGGCCCAAGATGCCGATCCCTTGCACCCCTGTCGTCTCATCGAAGATCTGAACGGAAGGTACTCACGCCAGGAAGCCGAGCGTTGGCTGCAGCTCATCCTGCCAACGCTCATCGAAAACTACACGCACTATCTCGATTACGACCGCACTACGACCCAATCCGACTACGGTGAACAACTCCATCGCCTTTTTGACTTTCTGAGACTCAAAGCCAGCTACGAGCGCAATGCCTGGCAATTGCGGCCGCTCAACGTCGTCCACGAGATTCTCGCCAGGAAAGACGCACAGACCGCCCAGGTCTGGCGCGAGCAAGTGCAGCAATTATCGCGCAACGTCGCCAACGAGCACCTGGACGAGTTGACGCGCATTGAAGCGCAGCACGGCATTCGCCTGGCCACCGTCCGCGACCGGCTCGAGGAACGCTTCGTGCAGCCGATGGAGCTCGACAGCTTGTGCGCCCTGGTCGAGCCGGCGCTGGATCAGGCTGCGGATTGGCTCGGTCGCGACGACGTGCCGCCGCTCGAGGAAGCCGTCGCGCCATTTGTGGCGAATCCGACTGGAGTTGGCCTGGACCTGCCGCCCTGGCTGCAGCGGTTGCAGAATGAGCTGCAGCGCGTCCGCAACGCGAAGACCGAGCTCGTCCATCTCGCGGAGACGCTGTTTCAAGTGCCGAAGCTGTCGCCGGCACTTGAGGCATTGGAAGAGCAGATGCGCGGCATGGAAAAAGGCGAGCACAGCGCCTGAGTGTGGCGAAAACCAGTCCACTCAATTCGGATGACAATTTGACCATCGTAATACCCGGATTCATGACAAGACAGCGCGACAAATATTTCTCCGTAACTCTTGTGATAATAGGCGGTTGTGGGATGTATCGCGCCGCACATCCAGACACCCCAACTCGTGCATGAAAACGTAAACCACACTCGGCAATGGACGTTTACGGTGGGTGTGTGTATTGGGGGAGGCACGCCCAATACACATACACACCAAGAATATGCAGTTCCACCCGGTTCTTTAGTGTTCTCTGAGAAAGTCCCGCAATTGATTGGGTCTTTTCTGCCACAAATCCAATCTAAATAGAGAGTTGTGACCTATTGGACCGCATTTCACTTGCTCGTTCTCAATTCCAAGGCAGCCATCGGAACCGGTTAAACGATTCATGCCAGGCACGGGGTGGGTGGGAGTGTCGCGCGACCAATCCCACAACTTCCTTGTCGTTAAGTAAGTTACGGCAACAGATTGGTTGCGCGGGTCTGTCACCAATCTGGTCGGCTGGCACAATTCGCTCAACTGCAAACCCCGGATAACCGATATAACCGGTAGAGTTTGCCTGTTTTCGCTCCGCCCGGAGGTAGCACAAATGCTTCGATTCCACCGAAGTGCCCTTTTGGGGGCCGCGCTTGTCTTTATGAGTTCTGCTGCGGCACAAGCCCAAGGCATCATCCTGCCAGGGTCCGGCGGCGCGCATCGCTCCATGGGTGGTGTCTCGACGGCTATCGCGGTCGACGCAGTCGGTGGCAACTACTGGAACCCCGCAGCCATCGCCACGCTGCCCTTCAACGAGGTCGTGATCGGCGGCGAATTCAGTTATCCCGAAATCCATCTGGGGTCTACGATTCCCGGATTCAGTTCCGGCAGCACGCGTAGCGACAGCGGACTCGGCGTCTTGACAGGTGTCGGCTATGTCCATCACAACGTGGACAAAGGTCTCACGACGGGTTTGGGTTTGTGGACCATCGGCGGCGGCGGCGTCAACTATCCCGGCGATCCCAGCAATCCGGTGTTGTCGCCGACCGGGCCTTTCCAAAGATTCGTGCTCGGGCCGCAAGCGGCCTCGTTGCAATTGGTGCAAATCGCCCCCTCGGCGGCATTCCGCGTTACTGACAAACTGGCCATCGGCTTCGGTCCCACGGTAGACGTGGCCGTCGTCTCGATGGATCCGGCCTTCTTCGGCCCTCCCGACGACGCCAACGGCGACGGCGTGCTCACGTTCCCGACAGGGACGCACACCCGGCCATTCTGGGGCGGCGGTTTCCGCGCCGGCCTGGTTTATGAAGTCGCGCCGGCCTTGAGCGTCGGCTTCAGCTACACTAGCCAGCAATGGTTCGAGAAATGGCGCTTCAACGCTCGCGACGAAGTCGGCAACCCGACCTCGTTCGCCATCGACTTCAGCCTGCCGCAGTTCTTCTCCGCCGGCGTCGCCTACAGAGGCATCGATGGGTTGATCCTGGCCGCGGACGTGCGTTACATCGACTATGAAAACTCCGATCTGCTGGGCGACACAGCGAAATGGCAGAACATCTTCGCGTTGGCAGTCGGCGCCCAGTACCAACTCACGCGCTGCCTGACGCTGCGTGCCGGCTACATTTTCAACGAAAACCCAATCCCGAACACGGCGACGCTGCTCAACTCGCAGTTGCCGGGATTCATCCAGCACACCGCAAGCGTGGGCGCCATGATGCAGCTCAACGAGTCGATGGCCTTGTCGGTGGGTTACGTACACGCCTTCAAAAACGAAATCTCCGGCTCGATCGTGGAACGGTTGGGCACGTCCACGTCGATGGACATGGCAGTCCAATCGCTCGTGTTCGGCCTGCACGTTCGCTTTGGCTGTTGCGGGCCGCGGCATCAAGATGTGGCCTGTCACGCGGAGCATCGCGAGATGGTAATTCGATAGCGCGGCTTGGGCGGACGATTATTGCTCCGAAGTCAGCTTCAATCCCAAAATGCCGGCGACAATAAATCCCAGAAATAGGAAGCGCAGCACCGTTGCCGCTTCCTGGAAAATCAAGATCCCTAGAACAAAGGCGCCAACCGCGCCGATGCCCGTCCAGACCGCGTAGGCAGTGCCCATGGCGATCGTACGCTGTGCGATAAGAAGCAATCCGCCGCTTGCGAGCATGGTCACGCCGGCGAACGCCAGCCAGCCGTAGTGAAAGCCTTTCTCGGTCATTCCCAGCTTGAGTCCGACCGGCCAACCCCATTCGAAGATCCCCGCGGAAATGAGACAAACCCAGGCCATACTTTGTTCCTCCTGCATCCAATCGAATTAGAATACTGCTGCCACGCACCCGAATTCCTTGCCCAGGCGGCGACACGGCCGAAAAGACAAAGATCAAGACGAAGATTTCGATTAGGAATTTGATTAGGATCAAGATTAAAATCAAGACCAAGACAACGACCAGTCGAGAGCGAACGGGTTGCCCGAGGAAATGAATGCCCCTTTTACGGATCCTGCGAGGAATCTCACGTTAGAAACGGCGTCCGCAGCGGCGACACGCACGCCCTCGCTAGCGCGTCGGGCTAGTGTTGTGTGTGAAGCGATAACATGCCAGAACGGCAGTCACGTTGTCCCTGCCGCCGTTACCAAGCGCGAGATCGACCAGCATTTGGCATGCAAGCTGCGCGGTCGTCGCGCTGCCCAGAACAGCAGCAATGGCTTCGTCGTCCACCATGTCGGTCAGGCCGTCGCTGCATAAGAGGACCTGGTCGCCGTCGCCGATTGTGAGGCTTTGCACGTCGGCCTCTGCAGTGCCGCCGTGGCCGCCCAGCACGCGCGTGAGGGCATGGCGCAGTCGGAGAATGGAAGGATCGTCCGGTTCAACCATGCCCATTCTGACAAGCGATTGGCCCACGGTGTGATCGCGCGTCAGTTGGTGCAATTTGCCGTCGCTAAAGAAATAGGCGCGCGAATCGCCGACATGCACGAGAATGAGTCGCTCGCGCAAACTGCAGGCGAGCGTCAGGGTTGTGCCCATGCCCGCCATGGTTGGATCGCCCGAACTGATTTCGGTGAGGACCGCGTCGATTTGCCGATAGCGCTCGGCCATCCGCTCCAGCACCCGCTGTGTCTGCACTTCCTCCGTACCCAGGATCCAATCGGGCGTGTGCAGCACCAGATCCCACAAGACTTGGATGGCAATCTGGCTGGCGACTTCACCTGCGGCGGCCCCGCCCATGCCGTCGGCCACCACCATGCCGTAGCCGGTTTCCTTGAATCGTCCGATGGCAGCGTCCTGGGGCAAGTTGGTGAGGACAGGTTCCAGCGAGCGCCCAAAACGCGCGACGAGATAGTGGTCTTCATTGTTGGGCCGCACTTTGCCCGCGTCCGACAGGGCGCCGAACTCCACCTGAATCGAAGGCGGAAGCGGGGCCGGGAATTGGGCCGTGTCGCCGGGCATGGCGGTGTCGCTACTCATGATGCATTTACCTGCCAATGAATCCCTCGCTCGCGCGTCGGGCTTGGCAAATGAATCCCTCGCTCGCGCGTCGGGCTTGTGTTACTTGCGATCACGATCTCGTCCACGCTCCGGCGCCATGGGCCGGGCGTTGGCGGGCTCTTCGGCGATCAGGATTTGGCAGCGGTTGGCGCCTTCGCCCAGATTGACGACTTCAATGCGGAAGACGCCGCTGTATTGCGGCGTCCATGTCCCGGCCGCGCTTGGGTTGCCGGAATCGTCCTTGACAACTTCGTTGCCGTCTTTGTCCTTGACAAAAAGATCGACGTCGCTGTCCATCTCACTTTCCACGAAGATGTAAGCCGGCTTGCCCTTCTCGAACTTCAACTCAAAGGCCTTGGTTTGCCCTTCGTTGATGTCAAAGGGTTTAATTTCCTGCGTAATCTTGAACAGGTCCTCGCCGTACGTGATCTTGCCCTTGTTGGCGCCGGGACCAAGGTTGTCGATGGTAATCTTGTATTCCTGCGTTGTCTTGGGGACGAAAGTGGCCAGGCAATTCTTGTGAACGCGGTCGTCAGACGCGACTTCGACGTCGTTGGGGTCGTCGACAAACAAGTCGACGTCGGATTCCTGCTCGCTGTCCACGCGCAGGAAGACGCGTTTGCCTTTAGCGAATGTCACTTTGAATTCCAGTTTGCCGTCTTCTTGCAAGTCGAATGCCTTCGTGGCGGTTTTGGATTGCTGGACGCGTTCTTGCGCCGCCGAGCCGCCCACGACCATTGCCAGGCATAAGAGAGCAAAACCGCGCAACATGTAGAGTCCCCTTATTCTTTGTGTTTGAGATCAATGGAGTATTTCAGTTTGCAGGTTGTGGCTTCCTGGCCCACATTGACGACCTCTACCTTGAAGACCTGGCTCTCCTTGGGAGCAAACAGCACAAAGCAGTCTTTGCTGATCCTAAAGTCTTGGGCAACGAGGTTGTTGGCTTTGTCGAAGACGTAAAGATCGACGTCGGTGTTCGCATCACTATGTACCCAGACCGCGGCGTCCTGGCCGGCGCGGAAGTGAATCTCCAAGGACTTCTTTGCCGCCGGCTTCAATTCGAACGGCTTTTCGTCCTGGGTCTTCAAGACGACTTCTTCGCCGTTGTGGGTGAGTTGGCTCTTGTTGTCGCCGGGGCCGAGGTTGTTTACAAGCAATTGAAAGACCAGCGTGGCTTCCGGCGTGAATTCTACATGGCAGTTCTTGCTAATGCGCGTGTCGCGGGCGACGTACTTGCCCTTGCCGTCGATGACGTAGAGATCCACGTCGGTTTCTTTCTCGCTCTCGACTTTAATTTCCGCTGTGACTCCGGCCTTGAAGCGGACCAAAAGGACGCCGTTTTCCTTGTCCTTTAGATGGAAAGACTTGAGGCTGCTCTTGGATTTCTCGCCTGCCGGACTGCCCGTGAACAGGGATAGGCCCAAAGCCGCCCCGCCAAGGACGGCAAACAAACTTTTTCGGCCCATGATTCGTTCCTCCCTGTAGAGAAACACCAAGACATGGCCTCTCTATCATAACCCCAGTCACGGACTTTGCCATGAAAGGCGCGTGTTTTTTTAGCGTACCGCTGTTACGATTTGGAATGTGTATCAAGGAAATCGTCATGAAGCGCCAGAGCTTGCTGATAGTCGCTCTTCTTGTTTGTGACCACGGCACGGTGTTGGCGGAGCCGGTTCGCTTGGCGCGGACGCCGGACATTTCGCCCGATGGCCAGGTGGTGGCCTTCAGCTATCTCGGCGATTTGTGGATCGTCGAAGCCAAAGGGGGAACGGCGCGGCATCTGACGATGCACGAAAAGCATGACCTCTATCCGGTCTTCAGTCCGGACGGTCGCAACATTGCGTTTTCGTCCAACCGGCATGGGCAATACGACGTGTTTGTCATCCCCACTCAGGGGGGACGGCCCACGCGTCTCACGTTCGACTCCGCGGATGACTTTGTGAACGGTTGGTCGCCGGACGGCGCGAAGATTCTGTTTTCCTCGACGCGGCAACTGGACTTCCCGCCCCGGCAAGAGTTGTATGCCGTGCCCGCGACCGGCGGGCGCGCCGAACGTCTAAGCGCGTTCGAGGGCCGCGAAGGGACGCTGTCCCCCGATGGCCAATGGCTGGCCTATGTGCGCGGCGCAGGCGTCTGGTATCGCAAAGGTTACCGCGGCTCGGCCAACGACGACCTTTGGATCGCCGCCGCCGACGGCACCAGCAATCGCCAGCTCACCAGCTTCAACGGCCAGGACATGTACCCGCAATGGGCGCCCGACGGCAAGACGCTTTATTACGTGAGTGAATGCCTGGGCGCGCCCGCGAATATCGTCAAGCAAGAGGTCACGGTGAGCGTGCGCGGCGGCATCACGGTCGGCGCGCCCCAGGCCGTGACGCGGCACGCCGAAGACAATGTGCGGCGGGCCCGGCTGTCCGGCAACGGCCAATGGATCGTGTACGAATGCGGGCCCGATCTGTGTCTTTTCGAAGTCAAGGCCGGCAACTCACGCAAGCTCGACATCGAAGTGAACGCCGACGACAAGACCAACCCCGAGCGCATCGCCACGTTCACGAACGGCGCCAGCGAGTATTCTCTGTCCCTAGACGAAAAATACGTTTCCTTCGTCGTTCAGGGCGAGATTTTCGCGATGCCGCGCGGCGGCGGCAAAGCCAAACGCTTGACCGACAATCCTGCGTTCGACCACGGCGTGGCCTGGGCGCCGGATTCGCGCAAGCTTCTGTTTCTTTCCGATCGCGGCGGGCACGAGAACATCTTCTCCCTCGAATCCGACGATCCGGAGCATCCCGATCTGGTGCAAGCGCATCGCTTCAAGGTCAAGCAGCTCACTTCGACGCCGGAACCGGAGATGGGACTGTCGTTTTCGCCGGACGGCAAGCGCGTTACGTTCCTACGCGCCGGTCAGCTTTGGTCCATGAACCCCGATGGCAGCAATCAGAAAGTGCTCATGAAGGATGGGCAGATTTTTGACTACGACTGGTCGCCGGACGGGCAATGGCTGGTGTACGCGCGCAATGACCGTTTCTTCGCCAGCGAGTTGTTCATCGTGCCGGGAACGGGGCCGACCGCGGCCGATCCGCCGCGCAACATCACGCGCTTCGCCACGTACAACGGCGGCGTCACCTGGAGCAAGGGCAGTCCGAAGCTGGCGTTCATCAGCAATCGTCGCCGCGGATTCACGAGCGCATATGTGCTGGCGCTGCAGAAGCCGGCTGCGCCGGGCGCGGCCGCCAGCAAGCAGATCGATTGGGACGACATCCATCTGCGTGTCAAGCAGCCTTCGGGCCAGGCTGTTTTTGAATGCGCCATTTCCAACGACGGCAATCGCATCGCTTACCGCGCCACCGTGGACGGCCAGAGCGACCTGTGGCTGGCCAATACCGACGGCGGCCAGATCATGCGCATCACCGTCGGCAACACCAACCCGAAGCAAATACAATGGTCACGCCTGTTCCCCAGCATGCTGTACTTCCGCGACGGCGCCGGCGCCCTGCGCACCGTCAACATCGCCGCGCCCGTGCAGCCGGGCGTGCTAGTGTTTCCAGGCGTGGGGACCATTGCCTTCCAGGCCAAGCTCAACATTCGCGACGAAGATCTTTTTCAGGAAATGTTCGACCAGAGCTGGCGCGCCTTGTTCGAAAACTTCTACGATCCGGCCTTTCATGGTGTCGATTGGCCGAAAATGCGCGACAAGTACCGGCCCCTCGTTCGGCACGTGACCCAAAAAGAAGATCTGTATTACCTCGTCTATCTGATGCTGGGCGAGTTAAACGCGTCGCACCTGAGCATCAGCGGCAAACTTGGTGCACCGGAGCAGCAAACTGCCGACTTAGGCTTGATCTTTGACGAAGAGCACAGGGGGCC
>JAKEFD010000170.1 GCA_022616245.1 Gemmataceae bacterium | reverse complement strand
TATGGGCCGGCCGTCGCGGTGCTGGATCTCCGTGTCCGGCGCGATGCCGAGCGCGTGATAAATGGTGGCGAGCATGTCTTCAGGAGAGACGGGATTGTCGCGCGGATAGGCGCCTTGCGCGTCGCTTGAGCCATAAACCTGTCCGCCGCGGACGCCGCCGCCGGCCAATAGGGCCGTGTAGCAAGGGCCCCAGTGCTCGCGGCCTTGCGTCGGATTGATGCGCGGCGTTCGCCCGAATTCGCCCATGGTCACGACCAGCGTTTCGTCGAGCAGGCCGCGCACGTGTAAATCCTCGAGCAGCGCGCTATAGGCGCGGTCCAGGGGCGGAATGCAGTACTTGGCCTTCAACATTTCGTAGCCGGTGGCGTTGTCCAATCCGGCCGTGCCGCCGTGCGTGTCCCACACGTTGGCGATGCGGCCATTCGGCATGAAGTACATCCAGATGACCGACACCAAGCGCACACCCGATTCGACGAGCCGGCGGGCCAAGAGGAAACTTTCGCCGTATTCGTTGCGGCCATAGCGATCGCGCAGATTCGCCGGCTCCAGTTCCAAACTAAAGGCGCGACGCGCTGCCGGCGAACTCAGCATGCGATAGGCTTGTTCATGAAAACCGCCCAGGCCTTCGGTGGCCCGGCTCTGTTGCAGAAGGCGATCTTGCTCCTCCAAGAGCGACAAAAGCCCGCGACGCGCGGCCAGGCGCGACGTGCTGAGCTCGGGCGCTAGATCGAGCGAGTGCGTCGGCCGATCGTTGGAATTGGGGGCTTCTTTGAGTTCCAAAGGGTCGTGGCGCGGGCCCAACCAACCGGCATAGGTGCCGGCATAGGTGACGCCGTCGTGGCCGATGGGCCGGGGTATGGTCACACACGCCGGCATCGGTTGCGGCTGGCTTAATGCCGAAACCACCGATCCAACAAATGGGAACTCGCTGCGCTGCCGCATATTGCGCGGCGAAATCAGCGTCGGATTCTGCTTGCCGGTGAGCGTGTGATAGACCGACGGCTCGTGCACATTGCTGACATGGCTCATCGAGCGGATAAACGCGACTTTATCCGTGCACCGCGCCAAGAGCGGCATTTGATCGCAGATATCGATTCCGGGAACGACTGTGCGCATTGGGGCGAATTGGCTGCGGATGCCCTCGGGGGTGTTGGGTTTCATATCCCACATGTCCTGTTGCGGCGGTCCGCCCCACAGGTACAGAAGGATGCATGCCTTGGCCCGCCCGCGTCGCTCCCCGCGCCCCTCATGCAAAGTTGACGCGACGCTCTGCGCATGGAGCAAGTTCGGCAACGTGACCGCGCCCAGACCGGCTTGCCCGAGCCGCACCATCGCGTCGCGGCGGTTGAGCATGATTCGCCCCCCAAAAAACAATGTGCGATGGTTAAAGTCTAAAACCTCTTCGGAGGAAACGCAAGCACGATAGTTGGTGAGTAGTGAGTGGTGAGTGATAGAGTGGTCAGGCGGGATCGATGTGGCGGATCTGCTCGGGCGTCCATTGCGACCGTTCGCCGTCCTCCGTCTGGACAACGACTTGATCGAACGCGACCTCGAGCAATCGTCCCGTACGCGTCTCGTGGGCCAGTTCGATCTTGACGACCTTGCCCAATAAACCAACCCGCCATTTCCAGCAGGCTTCCAACGTGTGCGTGTCGCCTTCGAGCATGCGGTCGTATTCCTCATCGAGCCGGCCAATGAGCGCGTCGGCGACGCACTGTGTTTCGAGCTGGGCGCCGGACAGACTGCACAGCGAGCCGGCCTGGGGAAGCATGGCCTGGGCGAACCATTCCGCCGATTGGCAGACGTTGAGCCCGATGCCGGCTACGGCGGCCAGGGGTTGTTCCGCCCTGCCGGTGTTGCGCTGTTCGATCAGGATGCCGCATACTTTCTTGCCTTGAACGAGAATGTCGTTGGGCCATTTGATCTTGGCTTGCATGCCGGCGACGCGCCAAACCGTCTCGCAAACCGCGACGGCAGCCCATGCGGTCAAGAGGACCGGGCGGCGCAAGCGTGGCGGCGGAAAGAGCAACACCGACAAGAGCACGCTGCTTTGCGCCGGCGCGGTCCAAGTCCGGCCATACTGGCCGCGACCGCCGGCTTGCTGGTCCGCGCGCACCACGACGCCGTCGTTTTCGGGTTCATCAGCCATTGCCAGGGCAAGCGTGTTCGTGCTGTCGAGCTCTTGGAAATGCAAAACGCGCTGTCCAAGCCGGCGCGTGGGCAAGTGCATGACTTGGTGTACAGGCAATAGCGTCAGAATCGCTTATTCCTCCGGCTTGACGCCCAGAGCGCGAAGTTGCGCGATGAGGCGCTCCGCGCGCACCCTCTCCACTTCGGCGCGCTGCTTTTCTTGCTCAGCGCGCAGCCTTTCTTGCTCGGCGCGCTGGCGTTCCTGCTCACCCACTTCCAATCCAGTTGGCAGAATGTTGCCGTGTTTGTCGCACCAACGCAACCAAGTTTGCCGGGTGCCTTCGAACTCCCCTTCCCAGGGCACGACGCCCAATTCCAGCTTGGGAAACCACGGTTCGGTTGGTTTGTATGTGCCGTGCTCCAGGACAAAACATTGCAATGGTTTCGATTGGATGTGCAATTCCGGATCCCAAACGACATAGTAAGTGACGCCCATTTCGGCGTAGATGGTTTTCTTTTTGCCGAGTTCGTCGCCTTCGGTGCCGGAAACGATTTCCGCGACCCACTCGGGCGGTTTGCCGTAACGCCATATGAAGTACGAACGATGTTTCTTCGGCAACACCGAATCCGGCAGTTCGACGTTCAGGCTGACCAAGACATCAGGCACGAGCGGCGGTCTTTCGGCAACGTAGAAAAGTCCGACATTGGCCAAAGCGAGGAAACTGGCAACACCTTCCGGGAGACGCCAGGACGCATAAAGCGATCCGGTTAACAGCCGCATCAAGCGTTCGGAATAAATGCTATCCACCGGCGCACCATCCTCGGTGATCAGCTTCTCCTCGTCCGGAATGGCCTCCGGAGGCGCGAGCGGAAGAGGCGCCAGCGACATCTGTTCGGACGAGACTGGCAAAGTCATAAGCTTCTCCGTTCGGAAATCCGCGCTCATTCTATCGCATGGAAGATGGAAAACTATCACCCTTCAAAATCGAGCGCGATGTCCAGCGCCGGCGCCGAATGCGTAAGCGCACCGACGCTGATGCGGTCCACACCGGTTGCGGCGATGGCGCGCACGTTTTCCAGCGTCACGCCGCCCGAGGCCTCCAGCAACACCCGGTCGTTCACATTGCAAAGCTTGTTGCGGCGCTCCACGGCTTCGCGCAATTCGTCCACGCTCATGTTGTCGAGAAGTATGATGTCCGGCCCGAGCCTGAGCGCTTCGTCCAGTTGTTGCAAGCTTTCTACTTCGACTTCCACGGGATACTTAGAGTGGTCGCGCGCCGCTTGAATCGCCGCCGCGAGCGGGGAGGGTTCCTTCCCAAGCGCCGCCAGGTGATTGTCTTTGATGAGGATGCCGTCGTGTAGCCCCATGCGGTGATTGTGGCCGCCGCCCATGCGGACGGCGTATTTGGCCAATTGCCGCCAACCCGGTATAGTTTTGCGCGTATCTAGAATCCGGCAACCCTCACCGCCAACCCCTCTCCCCGAAGGAGAGGGGAGAATGTCGGACCCCTCACCCCCAACCGCGCTCCCTGAGGGAGAGGGGAGATCTGCGACGGCGTCGACGAAGCGGCGCGTCAACGTGGCGATGCCGCTTAAGTGCTGCAGAAAATTAAGAGCCGTGCGCTCGGCCGCGAGGATCGAACGCATCAAGCCATTGACCTTGGCGATACGAGCGCCGGTCTCCACGCGGCCGCCGTCGCTGTGCAGATACTCGAAGCGCAGCGCCGGGTCGACGGTGAGGGCCGCCAGCCGTGCCGCGGGCAGTCCAGCCACGACGCCGGGCGCACGTGCGACAAACACGGCCCGGCCCACTAAATCCGGCGGGATCAAGGCCATGCTGGTGAGGTCGCCTGTGCGGCCAAGATCTTCGTCGAGGGCCAGTGCAATCAGCGTGCGGCAGGCAGCGCCCTCTTCGCGTGAAAAGCTCATTTGTGCTGGCAATCCCTGTAGGACGGCGTTACTGTGGGCAAGTGCAACCAGCATAGTACGCCGATTCATTCCCATCATACAAGCTGGGAGGATGCCATGGCAAAAGATCGTCAACGCGATGATGACTACGAGGAGGATGACCCGCCGCGCCGCCGCTCGGAACAGGACGAAGGCATTCAGGATCGACCAGCCCAGCGGCGTATACCCCGGCGCGACGACGACGACGAAGACGAACGCCGGCCCCTGCGCCGGCGCGATGACGACGAGGACGACGACGACGATCGGCCGCGGCGACGACGCAGCGCCGGCCTCATCCCCTACAAGAACGGCTGGGCGCTGGCCGGCTACTACTGCGGCATGGGCGGTCTTATCGTCATTCTGGGCAGCATAGCCCTCGCCATGTACATGGTTCCCCGTCCGCCCGCCGTCATCGGCATCCTAATGTTTGTAGGCGGCGGCATCCTGGCTCTCTTGTCCGTCATCTTCGGCGGCATCGGCATCGCCTACGCGAACAAAAACCCCGACGCCAAAGGAATGGCCCACGCCATCATCGGGCTAGTGCTGGGCGTCTTGGAAATCCTCGGCCTCATCGTGCTCTTGATACTCGGATTATCCATTGCCCGCCGCTTCTAACTCGCTGCTTGGAGAATGCCATGCGCGCAACTTGCCTGTTTGTGTTTCTCCTGCTGATTGCTTGTCCTGCCATTCCGGCACAAGCGCCTTCGACGCCCAACACGCTCAAGCTCGATCCCAAGGCGGAATCCCCCAAAGCCGTCATCGCCGACATGGCTTGGCTGGCGGGCGCGTGGCGCGGCGAAGGTCTGGGCGGAGTGTGCGAAGAAATTTGGAGTCCGCCCTTGGCAGGCAGCATGATCGGCATGTTTCGTCTGGTGAAGGCGGACAAGCTCGCATTTTCCGAGTTCATGACGATCGCGGAAGAGAACGGCAGCCTGCTCCTCAAAATCCGCCACTTCGACCCGCAATTCAAGGGCTGGGAAGAGAAAGACCAATTCGTGAGATTTCCGCTGGTCAAGATGGGAACGAACGAGGCGTACTTTAGCGGCCTGACGATTCGCAAAAACTCCGACGGCGGCTTGCGCATCTATCTTGCCATGAAGCTCAAAGGGGAGGTCAAAGAAGAGGAGTTCGTCTTTCGGCCAAGCGCGGCCAAGTAGCTGTGCTCGCGCCGGCTACTTCTTGATCAGTTTATCGATCACAATGCCGACGCCGGCGCCGATGAGAGCGCTCACCGCGCCTACAATGCCGGACCACATTACACGTTGCCAGGCAAAGCCGCCGCCGGGCGGATCGGGGAACCACTGTTTGCCGAAGATCTGAAAGATGACGATGCCGATGACGACAAAAATGATGGCGCAAACGCTGATCGTCTTGCTTTCGCCGAGCCGTGGCTGTCGCTCTTTCAGCATGTGATTGCTCCTTGGTATCGAGCCCCGAGTTGTCAATGTCTTCCTTAGGCGCGCCGGGTGGCATGCTTTCGCCGATCCTTTGCAACGAGAGCGAACCCTGGACCGGCACGGCGAAAGCATGCGGAAGCGCCAGGATACGTGGCGCTTCCGCATGCCTTGGCGGTGCTGGTCCCGGGTTCGTTGTCCTTGCACACGATCCGCCAAGGCATGCCACCCCGCCTGCGCAATTATCGGCGCGCGATGCGGTTCAGAATCTCGATGCCGCGTTCGAGTGTCTGGTCGCTGGCCGCATAGCTAATGCGAAAATGCGTGTCGCGCCGGCTAAACGTCGTGCCCGGGATGATGAGCACGCTGTTCTTTATCGCCTCTAGGACAAACTCGCTGCCCGTCCCCCAGGGCGCCTTGGGAAAAACATAGAACGCTCCGCCCGGCGCGACCACTTCGAACCGGTCCTTCAAACCCGCCACGATTCGATCCCGTTTTTTCTTGTAGGCAGCGACGATCGCGGACACATCGGTGTCCCACGCCACGATGCCCGCGTGCTGCACCATGCTGGGGGCGCACACATAGGTGAACTGTTGCAGCTTGATCATTTCCTCAATGAGCCGTCTGGGGCCGTGGCAATAGCCCAAGCGCCAGCCGGTCATGCCGTAGGCCTTGCTGAAGCCGTCGAACACGACGGCGTCTTCGTTGAACTCGGCCGGGCTGACAAAGGGCTGATCGAAGGAAAAGGCGCTATAGACTTCGTCGCTCAAGAGCAAGATCTTGCGCTCCTGCGCGAGCTGCGCCAGCCCGCGCAACGTGTCGCGGTCATAGACCGCGCCGGTGGGATTGCCCGGACTGTTGACGACGATCGCCTTGGTCTTTGGCGAGATGGCGGCGCGCACTTTGTCAAGATCGATGCGAAAATCCGGATAAGCGTCGATGAGCACCGAAACGCCGCCGGCCATCGTGATGAAATGCGGATACATGACGAAGTAAGGATCGAAGACGATGACTTCGTCGCCGGGGTTGAGCGTGCAGGTGAGCGCGAGGACAAGGCCGCCGCTGGTGCCGCTGGTGATGACCACGTCGCGGTCGCGGTAGCCGGGATAGCGGCGCTCGAGGCTCGCTTGGATCTTGGCGCGCAGCTCAGGGATGCCTTGCGTGAGCGTGTAGCCGTTCTGGTCGCGGTCGATGGCTAGCTTTGCGGCCTGCTTGATGGGCGCGGGCACGGGGAAATCTGGTTGTCCAATGCTGAGGTTGACCGCGTCCTTGAGACTCTGGCCTAGCTCGAACACCTTGCGAATGCCGGAAACCTCGACGCGCCGCATCTTGTCCGCGATCCAGTGCTCGTGCATGGAATCTCCGTTGCTTCATCGGTTCGCGCTCGCACGATCCTATACTCGGATGATTTGCGCGAGCGCGAAGCGCAAACGGCCAGTCTACTTCAACGTGACTTTGATGTTCCGATACGACACCGGGCCGTGGTCGCCCTGGAACATGATCGGTCCGGTCGGCGCTTCCTTGCCGGTGACGCCGCTGGGGGTCGGGCCCTTCATTTCCACGTTTTCGTGGATCACCTGGTCATTGAGCACCACGCGCACGAATCTGGCATTGCTCGTCTTCTTGCCGCCCTCGAAGCGCGGCGCCTGGAAATCGATGACGAATTTCTGCCATTCGCCCGGCTTCTTGGCGGCGTTCACCTTGGGCGCGGAGGCGCCGTAGAGTCCGCCCAGATCGCCCGCTCCGACCTTGGCTCTGCCGTAGCTATCGAGCACCTGCACTTCGTATTCGCCCATGATGTAGATGCCGGAGTTGGATCCCTTGGGCACCTTCAATTCGACTTCGATGATGCAATCGCCGAACTTCTCCTCGGTGTAGATGTCGATGCCGCCGCTTTTGGCGTTGACGATCTCGCGCGCCCGCGGTCCGCCGTCGGCCGCGGGATTGATCGGCGTCACGACAAACTCGCTCGGCTTGTCCTCGTTCAAGGCCGCCCGGCCCACGACCCACTGGCTGCGCTTGGGGTCGCCCTTGAGCTTCCAGCCCTTAAGGTCACTGCCGTTGAAAGGCAGGATCACCTTGTCCTTGTCGCCGGCGTTCAATGACGTCGGGGAAAACCCAAAACATAAGATCGGCAGAACGGCAATCACGAAGCGAAGCATGGCGCAGGTCCTTTCAAAGTTTAGACGACATTGTATTATTTTCCGACGTTGAGATAGGCTTCGAGCGCCGCGATCTTCTGATCGAGGAAGGCGGTCATGCGCGGCACGTCGGCTTCGAGAAATCCCTGCAATTGCCTCGACGGACCTTGATAATCGATGAGCTCGTTAGGCAGATCGCGCAGCCAGCGCTGGGTGGCCGCCAGCTTCTCCTGGGCGAATTCCAGCCGCGCCTTGGCGTGTGCGAGCGCCTCTTCCTGTTCGCTGGTGTCCGGCGTGCGGTCGCCGATCTTCATCATCTTGCGGCGCGCCAGCTCGGTCTTCGCCTGGAAGACGACGTCCTCGGCCTTGCGCGCCGCCGCCTGCCAACGGCCAAGCTGCTCGTCTAGGAAATCGAAGGTGCGGCGAATATCCATGTCCAACATGGACAGGGCCTGCTTGGCCTGGTCGGAGAAGTTGATCAATGCGGCGCGGAAATCGCTTAGGGCGCTGATCGCATTGACGTTGGCGGAAGGATTCATGTTTTGGATTGAAACCGCAGCGGTTCCTTCACTTCTGCTGCAAGTACTCCTCGACCCGCTCCGCTTTGCGCAACAAAAACGGCGTGTGCTGGTCGGCGGCGGCCATGAAGGCCTCGAGGACGTGCATGGTCTGCTCGAATTCCTGCGTGAAGCGCTCGTGCTCCTGGTCGCGCCAGCTATCACCCAGGCCGATGAGCTGGCCGTGCAGCACCGCCAGCTTGTCGCGCAGGTCCTCGTTGAATTGCTTCAATTGATGGGCAAAGCGCCGGATTTCCGCGGGATCGACAATCGCCTGGGCCATAAGGTCACTCGAGAATCTGGACTTAAATTCATTCTCCTGGCAGGGAGGAGTTCGAGCAAGCCCCGTTTACGTTTCGCGCTCGGAGCATCCATTGTTGTGGCGTGGATACTAAGAGCGCGAAACGTAAACACCGGCTTATTCCCCCAGCGAATGGCATTGGTCGATCTTGCGATCGCAATGGTTGACCAGGCTGCTCACGTCGCGCCTGAGGTCGTCGTTTGTTAGAAGGGACAGCACTTTCTGCGACACGCGGCGTAATTGAAAGAACTTCTCCTCCAGGTCGCGCATGACATTGCGCACCACCGGCCAGTTGATCTGGTAGCTGGGCAGCCGCCGCATCTGGTCGATGACTTTGTTGATTTGCGCCGTGAACTGCTCGCCGAGTTTTTCCAAGGCCGGCACGAGATTGTTGATCATCGCTCCGGAGCGCTCTTCGACGCGCAGGTCGCCTGTGTGGCGCTGCAACACCCGGCGAATGTCGGACAACAATCGGTCCACGTCTTCGGGAGAGCTCAATTCGCGCGCGTCCAGCTCGAAGAGCTCCACCTGCGGATCGTTCGGCCGGGCCTCGCGCAAGCGGCGCAAGATGCGCCGCGCCTCGTCGGGCTTTTTCAACTGAGAGTACAGAGTAAAGAGCCGCTCCAGAACATCAAAGTCGGAGGGCCGGACGCGGTGGGCGCGCTGCAGAAAGCCCAGCGCGGTCGACCACTTCTCCTTGCGCGAATAGACGTCGGCCAGCCGCATCAGCCCTTCAAAGGCCAGACTCGGTAAATAGTCGGGCGGTTTGGATTGAGCGAAGTAGTGCTCGAGGTAATCGAAATAGCGATTCCAGTGTGATTCGGCCTTGTCGAGCTTGCCGTGCCATTCGTAAGCGAGCGCGAGGTTCTGTTCCAGCCAGGCGCCCTGGTACACGCCTTGGGCATTGAAATACTTGGCCGCGGACGGGTTGGCCGATTGCTCGCGCTGAAAGATCTCCTGCGCGGATCGGAAATACCAGGCGCCGCGCTCAAAATCCTGCAAGAGGCAGGAGCATGTCCCCAGCATGTTGAAGAGCGCCAGGAGCGACAGGTTATCGAGCTTGGTCTGCGTGCTTTCCAGTTTGCGGTGCAAGCTCGACAAGAGCGAATACGCTTCCTCCCACTGGAAGCGGTCCATGAGGTCCTTGCCCTGGACGAGGGCGGCGCCGAAATAAGCTGTCAGCGCGGCTTGACTGTGCGGCCGCAGCGACATGAGGTGGCTCAAGAGCGGAAAAGCGACTTCAAACGAGCCGAGGCCGCCGACCAAGTCCACCAACCGGGCTTCTTCATCTGGCGACATGGAGCCGAGCAGATACTCTTGATCGTGATTTGGGCCGGTGTCGTTCCCTCGCTCGCGCGTCGGGCTGGTTTCGGGTCTGACGACGCGCAAGAGCGCTTGCAGCATTTGCAGGAAGCGTTGTTCGGGAGCCGAGGCGGTGAGGGGACTGATCTGCGGGATCAGCGCCAGGGCCTGGTCGACTTGCCCCTGGCACAAGCGCGCAAGGAGCAGATTGTGGCCGGCCGGGTACGACGCGGGCTCCAACTCCAAACTGCGGCTAAACTCCTGGGCTGCCGACGCGAAATCGCTATCGCGAAACGCCAGCACGCCGCGCTGCAAGTGCACGTTCCCATCGTGATGTTGGATCTTGTTGAGCAAATGGCGAGCATCTGCCGTGCGGCCCAGATGCTTGTAGCAGATCGCGAGAAGATATGTCGCATTGGGATCGGGATTGCCGGACTTCACCGACTGCTCGAGCAAGCGCGCGGCCTGGTCCCAATCCGTCGCGCCCAGCGGCACCGCTTGAAGAACTTCGGTCAAATCGGCCATGACGATCCTTGATCGGGCTTCGTGAATGTTTTAACCACGGATGTCACGGGTAACACGGATAAGAAAGTGCTAACCCGTGTGATCCGTGGTTAAGATTCCCCATTCTATACGGTGACGAGCGCAGAGTAGAGCGCGCAAACGAGCACGCCTAGCCGACAAGTACAACTGAGCAACGGAGAACGGAGAATGAGCAATTGGGAGCCTATGCCGCGCCAACCGTTCTTCATTACTTATTCTCCGTTCTCCGTTGCTTGATTGTTTCAGAAGAAAAGCGCTTGCCAATCTGCTTCACACCCTTCATGATGCAGGAGTCCAATCGGACGCAAGCACAGGACGATTGCTTTTCCCTCATCTGGCTTTCCCGACGCAAAGGAGAATGCCTCATGGCAACCGTTCGCGAAATCCTGGCTCTTAAAGGCGGCCACGTCGAAACCATTCATCCGACCGCCAGCGTCTTCGACGCCGCCGTCTTGATGAACGAACACCGCATTGGCGCGCTTGTCGTTTTGGTCGAAGGCCGAGTGATCGGCATTATCACCGAGCGCGACATCCTGCAGCGCATCGTGGCCCAGCGCCGCGATCCCGCCGAAGCCGCGGTGGAGGACATCATGACGGCCGAGGTGGTCTGTTGCCAGTGGAGCACGCCGTTGGACGAAGCCCGCGGCGTCATGAAGAATCGCCGCATCCGCCACCTGCCCGTGGTCGACGAGCAAGGCCAACTCCACGGCATGATCTCGATCGGCGACCTCAACGCCTACGAGACCACCACGCAAGAGCGGACCATTCATCTTCTGCACGAATACATCTACGGGCCAGCGTAAGTGCCGACATGGATTCCCCTTCGCGTGCCCAAGGACGCGTATTCCTGCTATGCGCCGCCGTCTTGTGGAGCTTGGGCGGCGCGTTTACCAAGTTCCTGACGGAAGAGACTTTCCTCGGCACAAACCAGCCGCCGCTGGAGCCGTTGCGCTGGGGCGGCTACGAGCTGCCGGTGCAAATCGCCTTCTACCGCACGCTGTTCGCCGCCTTGGCCTTGGCTCCGTTTCTGCGCCGGCAAGATTTGACCTTTCGGTCGGCCATGATCCCCATGGCGCTCTCGTTCGCCGCCATGAATGCTCTTTTCATCACCGCCATGGCTCTGGGCACAGCCGCCAACGCCATCTTCTTGCAATACTCCGCGCCTTTATGGATGTACTTGGCCAGCGTCTTTTTGCTCGGCGAAAAAGCGGACTGGCGCGGCGCCGTCACTTTGGCGTTCGGGCTTTTGGGTATCGCCGTCATCATGTTCGGCGGCTGGGAGGAAGGTGAACCGGTCGTTGTCGCCCTGGGCTTGGCGAGCGGCGTCACGTACGCGGGCGTTTTGCTGTCGCTGCGCTTTTTGCGCAACGAGTCGTCGCGCTGGCTCACCGCCTGGAACCAAATCTGGAGCACGCTTTTGCTGTTGCCCTTCGTGCTGGCGCTTGCGCCGCCGACGTTGGCGCAGCTTGGTGTCTTAGCCGCCTTCGGTTCCGGGCAACTGGTCTTGGCCTATTGGCTGGCCGCGCGTGGACTGCGCGTCATCAGTCCGCAAGAAGCCGGCGCCATCACACTTCTGGAACCGATCTTGAACCCGATCTGGGCCTACGGCGTGTCGCCGCAAACGGAAGTGCCCCACCTGACGACTTACATCGGCGGCGCGATCATCCTCGGGGCGCTGGCGTGGCGCTACTGGCCAAGATGGTCGTGACGCACGCATAGGCCATCGTACCGTGGCGAGGGTAGCGCCAGCCGCATTGAGTTGCGTCCACCTGGAAACCCCCAGACGCGATAGGTGATGATTCCCAGTGCATTACTCGATCAGCCGCGACCGGACTTGCGTAATGCTTTTGGCGATCTTGAGAAACCGGGCAAATCGCCGTAGCTCGGCTACCGATCCCAGGGCACGAACTTTGGGCAACAGCTTGCGACCGTTCGAACCGAATTTTGTTTGCAAGTCCAATTCGATTCCTTCCAGAATTCCTTCTTCTCGTCCTTCTTCGCGTCCTTTCCTCATGGCAAGTCGTTCGATGCTGGTGATGTAGGGCATATTCTGTTCCTCCTCATATTCATAGATCGCTGTGCGCCACGCTTCGTCCAGGTCTTCTGGTAAAGTCATTATCCAATCGATCAGGCGAAACAACGCACGCACATCCTCATTAGACCAGTGGCCCCGGTACAGCCCTTTGACGATGCGAAGTTTCCATTGCTGCCGGCTCGACGGGTCGCCGTGCGTCCATAACGCTTGCAAATGCGCCAGCACGATCGCGGCATATGGGTTGTCGCTCGCCTCCAATGCTTCGACATTGTGGGCATAGTCTAGCAGCTTCGCGATCCGGTACGACAACTCCATTTTACAGCCCCAGTGGCCATAGGTGAACGTGTCGGGCCGCCATTCGGGGCTGTCGTCGCAGCACCGCCATGCTGACGACTGTTTGGCCGGGCAATCCTAAACTTAGCGCTCTTGGCCCGCGTGGACCGCGTCTTCGACGGCTCCGAGCTGCGCGCGGGCTGATTTAGGCTATAGCTTTAATCCGCCCTAGTGCTAAAAACTGCCCTTTATTATTAAAAATCGGCAATTATAATGAAAATATAGTTGGTAGTTAATTAGGCGAAGAAAAGGAGCAAGCATGAACGAGCAGGTCAGCTTCACCATCAACGAGGCCGCCGATTTGTGCGGCTTGAGCGCGACGCACGCTCAAGAGCTGCGCAACTGGATCGCCAAGGGCCGTATCGCGCCCCTCGTGCCCGGCGGTCAAGGCCCGCGCAATCCGCACAGGCTCAGCGCCCAGACCGTCGTCGGGTTGGCCGTGGCCATGCCCCGGCTGGCAATCGGGTTGTTCAGCGTGCCGAAGACAATCGAGTGCATCCGCAACTTCGGCGCGATGACCGATTCCGCCCGCGACCACTTCCTGGGCAACCGAAAAGATGTCTGGTCCGACGAAGCCATCGCCGCCTGGGTCGCCCGCCATCCCTTGCTGCAACCGCCGTCCGGCGTCAAGGGATGGTTTGACTACAGTGGCGAGAACTGCGACCCGGCCTGGGAGGAGGAGGACAAGGCGCTAGCCGCCAAGATAGTAACCAGCTTGGACCGGCTCAAGGATGTTTGCGCTAGGCAGGGCGTCCGCCGAGGGGCAAGGCCGGCGAAGAAAGCGAAGCGGCGGCGCAAGAGCAGCAAGAGCAAGTGAAACAAAAAGACCGCCGCAGCTCTCGCAAAGCCTTGCGGCGGTCTTGAGACGAAACAGGAGACTACGATGCCGAAAGTTGGAAGCATTATAAACGATTCCTCGCAGCCTTCCCGGCTGCCCGAAGAAAAATTTTCTCGCAATGGGTTTGCCGGCGCGCTGCACAGGGCGACGCATGGGACCGACGAGGTTGAGATAGGCAACGGTGAAGTCGAGAAGACAACCGAAGTGGAGGGCTCGACGATGGAGGATGCGGCCAAGCTGATTGTCGGCGTCCGCTACTTGCTCAAGGGCTGGATTCCCTATGGCATGCTCACTGGCTTGATTGCCGAGCCGGGCAGAGCCAAGAGCGCGTTCGCCCTCTGGCTGGCGAGGACCATCGTGACCGGCGGGCCGTGGTTCAACGGCATGAAAAGTTTCCGCTCGCCGCGCTCTGTGCTTTGGTGCAGCACCGAGCATGACATGGCCATCACCATCGACAGAATGTGCAAGTGGAAGATTCCCAAGGGACGCATCATCCTGCCTTTTGCGGACCCGCTGCAATCCATCCAGCTCACGAACGAAGAGCACTTGCAGCACGTCGAGGCCCTCGTCCACAAGCACAAGACGCCGGCGGTCATCATCGACAGCTTGCGCGCCGGGCATGACCGCGACGAGAACGAATCCGCTGTCGGCAAAGTGCTGCAAAACTTGGCCGTCATTGCCCAGCGCACGAACGCCGCCGTCATCGTCGTACATCACACCAAGAAGCTCAGCGTGGGCGAAGAAGTCATCTCGAATAGCAGTCGCGGCAGCAACGCCATCATCGCCAACTTCCGCGCGATGATTGCTTTCGACAAACCGGACCTTGACTTGAAGAACAAGTGGGTGCGCGTGCGCCAGCTCGACAAGAACTTGTGCGTCGATTACACGCCTGTCGGTCTGCTCGTCACCAACGACGGCTTGAAGTTCGGACCCGCGCCGGAGAAGCCCAAGAAAGAAAGCGCTGAAGACATCGCTGTCAAGTTTCTCGACGCGCGTATCAAGCCCGGTCAGAGCTGCGAGTCAAAACCGCTGATCGATGAAGCTGAGCAGCAAGAGGGCATCGCCACGGCGACGCTGGCGCGCGCGCGAGAATCGCTGGGCATCGTCAGCGACAAGTCCGACAAGAGCTGGGTGTGGAAGCGACCGTCGCCCTAGAGATAAACCGTGAATTCTTGATATCTTGATATCTTGAATTCTTGGGAGACGGGAAGAAATCAAGGTTTCAAGATATCAAGAAGAAGAAGAAATCAAGATATCAAGATATCAAGAAATCACGATTCAACCCTAGGAGCACGATGACCTTTCTGCAATACGTCTGTTGGGAGTTGCTCGGCCCGCCGGCTTACGGCTCGGCGTGGCACTGCCCGTTTTGCGATCCGGGCAGTGAGCAAGAGTGGGCGTCCTTCAGCGTGCGACCGCCGCTGGGTTCTCATCCCATCAAGTTCAGGTGCCACCGCTGCCAGCGCTGGGGCGACGAGCACGACATCCTCAAGCATGCGTTGCCCGGCGACGAGAACCGGGACGAGCGCCGCTTGCGCCTCGCGGAGTTGATGGCCAGCTGGCTGCACGACAAGCCTTCCCCGTTGGGCGAAGATGAGAGGCCGCCGCCGGAACCGTTCGCCGTGGTCTTGAGGCGAGCGGCGCAAAGGAAGAGGCGCGAGCCGCCCAAGGAAATGCAGCTGCCGAGCGACGGCATCGAGCCGAACCTGGGCGACCCGGTCGTCAGGGCGGCGCTGGCGCGCAGGTGGAAGAAACAGAGGAAGCGCGGGCGCGGCGTTGACCGCCACCGCTCTTAGTTCGCCCAACGGGGAAAGCAACGATGACCAGTGTGCAATTCCAAAACGAGTACGGCAGCGCGGACCCTTGGCGGCGCTCGCAGAGGGGCAACGCCACCCGATGGTACGTCGGTCATCGCTTGACGATCTTCCAAAGGCCCAGGGAGTCGGGTTGGTTTGGCTGGTGCGTCGCCTGGACGGACGGCGGCGTGCAGTTCTCGGCGAGCACGTTCGCGAGCGAGCGCGCGGCGATGGAGGATTGCTGCCGCGTGGTCAACGAGCGGGTGGGGTGAAAGATTATTTCATGCCAGCGAGGTGTATGATTGCAAAGGCCCCCGATCCTCTGCGCTAAGTGTAACCTCCGGCTTAGCGAACGCCCGCCTTATCTTCTTTGCCTGGCAACGGGTTAAACGGAAAGTGACGCTATACTCGATGAACGCTACCCCCAACGACGAAAGCCCGAAAGAGACGGGCAAGGGCAAGAACAACCGCAACGCGCTGCGGCACGGCCTACGCGCCGGCAAGCTGCCCGACGATTGCCAGTATGTCGAGCTGCGCCTCAACTCGCTCAGGCGCACTCTCGAAGACGCCGTGGTTAGGACGCACGGCGAGGTCAGCGAGACGCAGGCCGCGATCATCCTGCAAGCCATCGACTGGGAGCGGCACCGCTGCTTGTGCCAGCGCTGGATGCGCAAGAAGGCGAAAGAGCTGTCCTTGACCGAGCTGGTTAAGCTGTCCGAGGGCATGGCCAAGGGCAGCACCGAGCTGTCGCGGGCCATCAAGATGCTCGACATCGACCGCGACAACGCCGATTCGATCCTTGACGCGCTCTATGCGCGGGGCAAAGCGATGCTTGCCAACGGCGACGGAGCCGGAGGAGCCGACGACAAATGAACCTGTTGCAACTACAAGCAAGCCCTGGCGCATTTCGCGAGGCCCTCTTGATCGACACCGACGGAGGGCCTCGTCCTTTGGCCGAGGTCATGGACGATTGGCAGGCCGAGGACTTCGCCGCCCTCGATGCCGGTTGGCAGCGCGCGGCTGGGCAGGAAGTGACACACCCATGTCAATCGCGCGCGTGGCTCGAACGTCCCAGAGGTCATGCAAAGTCGAGCGATGTGATGGCCATGGCGACGTGGGCGCTGTTCGCCTCCCGCAAGCAG
>JAKEFD010000169.1 GCA_022616245.1 Gemmataceae bacterium | reverse complement strand
TTGCGCCAAGGTGGGAGCGGCGTACCTCGCGCTCAACGATGCCAAAAGCGCGGCCGACTTTCTTACGAAAGCCACGTCTGTGAATTCGAAACCTCTTGTCGTCGATTGGCTGGTCCTCGCCCTGGCTCATGCCAAGCTCAAGGACACAGATCAGGCAAGGAACGCGTGTGCGAAGGCGGCGGAGCTGTTCAAGCCGGCCGGCGCCGATGACGCACTGCGGCCGTTGCTCCGGGAAGTAGCCCTGACGGTCGGGACGAATCAGCCCGCGGTCCAGGACCTCATGGCCGCGGCGGCCGCCGAACCGCCGCCGAAATTGAACGAGGCCGTCGAGCAGAATCCCGATCAGGCCGATGGCTACCGCAATCGGGGCGAATGGTTCGGGCAGCGCGCGCGTTGGCAGGAAGCCGCCGCCGATTTCACGGCACAGTATCGGCTTCAGCCGACTGCCTATCAAGGGATGCGGCTCGCCTTCTTGCTCATCCAAACGGGGGACCTGGACGGGCATCGCGCGCTTTGCCAGGCCATGCTGGAGCGCTGGGGATCGACCGATAAGAATGGCGATGCCAGTTACACGGTGAAAGCAGTCCTTCTGGATCCTAGTTCCCGAGCTCAGCTTGGGAACGAAGCGGTCGCGAAACAACTGGCCCACTTGGCGGAGACTTGCGTGTCCGGCGATACCAAGGTGGATTGGTACGAATGGAGAATGAACGCCCAAGGCTTGCTCCACTATCGGTCGGGCCGATTCGACGACGCTCTGACCATTTGCCGTGCCAGCCGCGAGCGGGCGCCGACGGCCAAGGGTATCACCATGGCCCTGACTGTGCTGAACCTGGCGGTCGAAGCCATGGCCTTGCATGGCAAGGGTGATGTCGAAGAAGCCCGCCGGACTGTGGCTCAGGCGCGGTCCACGCTCCAGCAGCACGTGCCGGGATTGGACCCAGGTACCGGGTGGCACGACGTGCTGGCGGCCCACTGTTCCGGGAAGCCGATAGTCTGATAGCGAGTACAAAGACCGAGCGGTAACCGTCTCTCGATGGCCGCTTGCGGCTTAGCGCTCGTCGGTTGTGGGACAAGTAGAAATCCACAACCGGCGAACGCTAAGCCGCGAGCGGCAGACGCAATGAAAGGCCCACTGACCGTGTCCGACGAAGAACTACAACCCGAGATTGTGCTCGAGCTCGCTGAGGAGTTCCTGGAGCGCTACCGAAAGGGCGAGCGGCCGCCGCTGCGCGAATACATCCAACGCCACCCCGAGCTTGCGGCGGAGATCAAGGAAGTCTTCCCCGCGATGGCGATGATGGAAAACATCGCAGTCGCGGAAAGCTCCAGCGGTGCGTGTGCCGCTTCTGGCACAGCGCCGGGACCACCTCTCCGACAACTTGGCGACTTTCGCATCATCCGCCAGATCGGGCGCGGCGGCATGGGAGTCGTCTACGAGGCGGAACAGATCTCTCTGGGAAGGCACGTCGCCCTCAAAGTGCTTTCGCCGCAGGTCCGCGATGCCAAGCACCGCCGCCGCTTTGAGCGCGAAGCCAAAGCCGCGGCCAAACTGCACCACACGAACATCGTGCCGGTCTTCGGTGTCGGCGAGCAGGACGGCCAACCATACTACGTGATGCAGTTCATTCAAGGCCTGGGACTCGATGCCGTGCTGAATGAACTTAAGCGCTTGAGCGGCAAGTCGCCGGAGACTTACGGAGGGGACGCCGCGGCCGCCATGGCCAACTCTCTCGTGACGGGCGCCTTTGCCGCGGCGCCCGCCAAGCGGTTGGAACCAACTCAGTACGCCCTTGATGCCGCACGCACGGCGACCGCGTCTGCCGCCGGCGAGCCCTCGGGCGCCTCGAGAGTTTCGATGTCGTCTGCGGGGCTTTCGCTGTCGTCAACGTCGGCGGCGCTTCCCGGCCAGAGCGGCAACGGCGCCAACAGAAAAACCACCTACTGGCAGAGCGTGGCTCAGATCGGCATCCAGGTCGCCAGCGCCCTCGAGTACGCGCACAAGCAGGGCGTCTTGCACCGCGACATCAAGCCGGCCAATTTGCTCTTGGACACCAGCGGCACGGTCTGGGTGACGGACTTCGGGCTGGCCAAGGCGGAAGGCCAAGAGGACCTGACGCACACGGGCGACGTGCTCGGAACCGTGCGCTACATGCCCCCCGAAGCATTCGACGGCCGGGCCGACGCACGCGGCGATGTGTACAGCCTGGGGCTGACGCTGTACGAGATGGTGGCATTACGTCGCGCTTTTGCGGAGAAGGACCGTCACCATCTCATCAAACAGGTCACGCTGGAGGAACCTCCGCGCCTGGACCGGCTCGCGCCGTCGGTTCCGCGCGATTTGGCGACTATCCTGCACACGGCCATTGCGAAGGAGCCAAAGCGCCGCTATCAGACGGCGCATGAATTTGCCGAAGATTTGCAACGATTCGCCGATGACCGTCCCATCCTGGCGCGCCGCATCGGGGCCATCGAGCGGGCCTGGCGCTGGAGCCACCGCAATCCACTATCGGCAGCACTCACGATCGCCGTCGTGGTCTTGCTCGTCGCCGCTGCCGCGGTGTCTACCGTGCTCAGCTTCCATGCGACCTTGGCGCGTAATCGGGCGGATGCCAGCGCTCGATTGGCAAACGAGAACGCGCTGAAAGTCACGGAAGAACGGAACAAGGCGGTCGCGGAGAAAGTGCGTGCCGATCGCGAGGCCGATGCCGCCCGGACGAATATTTACGTGCTTCGGCTCAATTCCGTCGAGATGGCTCTCGAAAACCGAAACGTGAGCTGGGCCCTGGAACTCTTGAAGCTCGTGCAGCCGCGCGACACGCCGAGTGCATCCATGGACTGGGTTTGGCGCTACCACTGGCGGTTCTGCCATAGCGAATTGCGGACGCTCGAGGGTCATGATGGCGAAGTCTCCGGTTTGGCTGTCCATCCGGATGGGACTCGGCTTGTCTCCTGCTCGATCGATGAAACCTTGCGGGAATGGGACCCGGCAACAGGTCAGCAGCTCCGCAGCCTCTCGCTCCAAGGATTCTCGAGACCAGTCATCGCGTTCAATACTGACGGCACGCGGCTGGCCGTGGGCTCTGGCAACGGCGTCGTCAAAATCCTCGACGCAACCAGCTGGCAGGAATTGCAGAACTTCAAAGCACACAGCCGCAGCGTAAACGGCCTCGCCTTCAGCCCGGACGGCGCTCACCTCGTCACCGCCAGCGACGATCGAACCTTGAAAATGTGGAGTGTGGCCGGGGGTCAGGAAATACGGACCTTCGCGGGCCACTCCAATCTCGTTAACTGTGTGGCGTACAGCCCCGATGGGCAGTGGCTGGCATCCGGAAGCGAGGACTCCACGATTCGGCTGTGGAACGTGTCGACCGGACAAGCAGTGCACACCCTTCGTAGCCAAGCGGCGGCGCTGAACTGCCTCGCGTTCAGCCCCGATGGTCGGCAACTCGCTACGGCGGGCAGAGACTGGGTGGTGCGAATTTGGGATCACGCCAGCGGTCGCGAAATGCAATCGCTGACGGGCCATACTTCGGAAGTAAGAGCCCTGGCCTTCAGCCCGGACGGCAAGTTGCTGGCCTCCGCCGGTCACGATCGCACTCTGAAGTTGTGGGACCTGTCGAGCGCCCGAGAACGCTCGTCGTATCTCGGACATCGCATGGGACTCTACAGCCTGGTTTTCAGCCCGGATGGCCGATGGCTTGCCTCCGGCAGCTCGGACAAGTCCATCCGACTATGGAGCACGACTCGCGATGCCGGCGGCCGAACCGACAAAAGCCACGTCGATCAGGTCCGAGCGGTCGAATTCAGTCCCGATGGCCGGTGGCTGGCATCGGTCGGTCTGGACGGCAAGATCATCGTAAGGGATGTCGTCACGGGTCAGAGCAAGAACCTAATCAGCGAATCGAAGCCCGGCTTTCTGGGCATGGCCTTCAGTCCGGACGGGTTGCTGGCGACCGCCGGCGATGCCGGCATCGTTGGCGTCTGGGACATCAACTCTGGCCAAGCGCATTTTCGCGTCAAGGCGCACACAAGCTGGACGAGCAGCCTGGCATTCAGTCCGGACGGCCGAATCCTGGCGACCGGCAGCAATGACCGAACCATCCATTTGCTGGACGCGGCTACGGGCCAAGTGTTGAAAACACTGGAGGGCCACACGGACGCAATCATGGGTCTGGCATTCAGCTCCGACGGTCACCGGCTCTTTTCGGGGAGCCTGGATCGATCGATCACCATCTGGGACGTCGATTCGGGCCGGCAGATCAAAACTCTGAAGGGACATTCCAACGGCGTCACCCGCATCGCGCTGAGTCAGGACAATCAACGCCTTGCCTCGTCGAGTCACGACAACACAGTGAAGATCTGGGACGTGAACAGCGGTCAGGAGCTGCATACTCTGACTGGCCACAGCGATATCGTCTGGTCTGTGCAGTTCATCGCGGACGGCGCCCGGCTGGTCACTGCCGGCTTCGATCAATCGATCCGCATATGGGATTCGACCACGGGCTTTGAATTGGCTTTGCTGAAAGGGCATACTGATCGAGTCCTTGACGTGGCCGTCAGTCCGGACAGGGGACGGCTGGCGTCGGCCGGTGGCAAGGACTTGACCGTACGAGTGTGGGATGGCCGGCCCTTGTCAGATGCGACGCAATTGGAGCAAGAGGCTGTTGATGTGTTGAACTTCCTCTTCTCCAGGCCGCTGCGAAAGTCCGAGGTGATTTCTTATCTGCATAGCACGCCGGCCCTTCGCCCGGCGGTTCGCAAATTGGCCGTAGCGCTGGCCGAGCGCTATGGCGACAACACCGACTCGAAAGCCTTCCATGATGCCGCGTGGCGCGTCCTGAAGCATCCCTTTGCCAACGCGACGATGTGCCAATTCGCCTTGTCGCAGATGACTGCTGCTTGCGAACTGTCGCCCGACAACCTGCAGTATCGCAGCGCGCTCGCGGCAGCACAGTACCGGCTCGGCAAGTTCCAGAAGGAGTTCATTCCCAAAGCGCTGGCCACGCTGAAGAAATGCGATGCCAACGACCCGACGACGATGGCGCTGTTGGCCATGACCCAGCATTGGCTTGACCAAAAGGAAGAAGCTCGCGCGACGTTGGCCCGTTTACGGCTTGTCAAGCAAGACCCCATGGCCAAGCTCGGCGCAGACGCTGAGACATTGTTCCAAGAAGCTGGTCTTCTGATCGACGGATCGCGCGACCAGCTCAAGAACTGATTTCCGACACGAGGATGCCGGCGATGGCGCCTGAAGAGAATCTGGTTGTTCTTGAACTCGCAGAAGAGTTCCTGGACCGCTACCGCAAGGGCGAGCGGCCGCCGCTGCGCGAGTATATCGATCGGCATCCCGAATTGGCGGCGGAGATCAAGGAAGTCTTCCCCGCGATGGCGATGATGGAAAACATCGCCGTCGCGGAAGAGTCGTTGGAAACCAGGGGAGTCAGGAGTCATGGAAGACCGGCGCTGCACCAATTAGGCGACTATCGCATCATCCGCGAGATCGGTCACGGCGGCATGGGGGTTGTCTACGAAGCCGAGCAGGTATCGCTCGGCCGATACGTGGCCCTCAAGGTGTTGCCGCACAAGGCGCTGGCCAACGAGAAGATCAAGAAGCGCTTCGAGCGCGAGGCGAAAGCGGCGGCCAAGCTGCACCACACCAACATCGTCCCCGTGTTCGGCGTCGGCGAGCACGAGGGCTTGCCGTACTATGCCATGCAGTTCATCCACGGCCTGAGCGTCGACCTGGTGCTGGAGGAACTGAAACGGTTGAAAGATCGCGGCGGCAACATGGGGCAAGTTGCCGGCCTGCAGATGTCTGGTACACATGCGCCTGGGACACTCCACCGGGAGCTAACCGCCGCTGATATGGCCCGCTCTATGTTGACCGGGGAGTTTCAAATATCGGCGTCGTCCTCTCTGGACGGTAACGTGACGAGCAACGGACCTGCTGGAGGGCTACCAGTTCAACACCTGCCTGGGAGAACGGAGGAAGCGTCGGTTGCGAAGGGTTTACCCTCGGCATCCTCAGGCACGATTTCCTCGGGCTCGATCGCTCTGCCGGGTCAGGGCGGAGGTCAGAGCGGCACGGCGCGCACGCCCCAGGGCAGGCGGAAGACCTACTGGCACAGCGTCGCTCAGACCGGCGTGCAGGTGGCCGACGCCCTGGATTATGCACACAAGCAGGGCATCATCCACCGTGACATCAAGCCGTCCAATTTGTTGCTGGACACAAGCGGCACGGTCTGGGTGACCGACTTCGGCCTGGCCAAGGCGGACGATCAGCAAGATATCACGCGCGCCGGCGACGTCGTCGGCACGCTGCGCTATATGCCGCCCGAGGCCTTCGACGGCAAGACCGATACCCGCAGCGATGTTTACTCACTGGGGCTGACACTCTATGAGCTATTGGCCTTTCGCCCGGCGTTCGACGAGAAGGAGCGCAACCGGCTGGTCAAGCTGGTGACGACGACAGAACCGGCGCGCCTAAACCGCCTGAACAAAGAGGTGCCGCGCGACCTGGTGACCATCGTCCACAAGGCGATCGCGCGCGACCCGGCGCACCGCTACCAGACACCCGCCGCAATGGCCGAGGACCTCAAACGCTTCGTCGAAGACCGGCCCATCCGCGCCCGGCGCGTCAGCGAGACCGAGAGGCTCTGGCGCTGGTGCCGCCGAAATCCATTGCCGGCGAGTCTGTTGGCGGCGATCGTGCTGGTGTTCCTGACGGGCTTCGTCGGGGTAATCTGGCAGTGGCGCGCCGCCGAGTCCGCGCGCGAAGACGAGCAGAACCAACGCACTCGGGCCGACGCACTGCGCATAGCTACGGAATCGCTGCTCGAAGAAGCGAAACAGGCCCGGGAGGCGTCGGAGAAGTCGCGCGCCGCCGCCGAGGCCGAGACGTATGGCGCCGTCTTCAGCGAAGTGAAAGCGCTCCGCGTCGGCCATGAGCCGGGTTGGCGCGACAAGGCCCTGACGGGTCTCGCGCGGCTGGCCGTCATGCCCACGCCGCGCCGCGACCTGCTCGAGCTGCGCACCGAGGCCACCGCCACGCTCAGCACGCCCGACATCCTCCGCGCGGACAAGTTGAAAACCTCCACCGCGACCGTCGGCTCATTCACGTTCAGCCCGGACGGCCAAACCTTACTCACCGTCGGAGCATGGTCCCAGCTCACACCCAAGCGCGGCGGCCTTGATTTCTGGAACGTCCAAGACAAAACGCTTCGCTCGCACATCGAGGGCTTGACCGTGGGTCCAGTTCGCTACGACCTGGTGGTCTACCTTCCCGATGGAGAAGGCCTGGCGGTAGGAACCCGCGTAGGGGTCGTCTTCACCGACAAGCATGGCACGCGCACCGACCGCGAAGCGATCACGCAGAATTCGAGCCAGCCGATCCAGTTGGCGATCGATGCCAAGGGAGAACGGATGGCGGTGGCCTGGAGCGATGGCGGCGGAATCACGGTGCACGAGTTGCAGGGGGGCGCTCTTTTGGAGAGATTCAAGAACCCAGCCGCCCCCTTCGCACTGAGCCCCGATGGCCGCTGGCTGGCGCGCCAAGAGGCGGGCGATGTCGTCCTCGCGCCGATCGCTTCGAAAGAGCAGCGCGTCGTACTGGGACGCCACGACCCGGTTACGTCATTCGCCTTCAGCCGCGACGGCGCCATGCTGGCCGCGGGACTCTGGGACCACACCGTCAGAATCTGGAACGTCGCCAAGCGCGAGCAGTTCGTCACGCTGCGCGGCCACCGCGAACGGGTCCTCGACGTGGCGTTCAGTCCCGACGGCGAGTGGGTCGCCTCCGTGGCGCTCGACTACACCGTCCGGATCTGGGCCACTCGAACCGGGCAGAACTTCGCGTCGCTTCCTTCCGCCCCGATGCCCAGCGTGCAATTTTCGCCGACGGGCGACTATCTGGCGGCGGGACCCAGTGCGCATGGAGTCGACCTTTACAAGATCACCGGCCGACGCCACGTGCAGCAGTCATTGACCGGCCACAACGTCGAACTCCGAAGCGTGGTGGCCCATCCGCACGAGGATCGGCTCGCGACTTCCGGCTACCGCGAACTCATCTCCTGGGACCTGTCCACGCCCAACCCAGCGCCGGCCGTGCTGCCGCCCAACACTGGCGCGGTCACGGCCCTCGCCTACAGCCCGGACGGCGCCCTCATGGCGACCGCGAGCTGGCTGGGGGCCGATCACGAAGTCGTCATACGCGACGCTAAGACGGGAGAGTTCCGCAAGAAAATTACCGACATTCAGTTTGTCTGGACCGTGGCCTTCGATCCGACGGGAACGCGAATCGCGTGCGGTGAAGCGCGCGGCAATATCCTCGTTTTCGACGTCGCCACCGGCGACCTGATCAAGAAGCTCAACACCGGCGCCAGGATCCAGTCGATCGTCTACCTGGATGCTCATCGCCTGGTGACGAACGGCAACGACAAGGTGTTCCTCTTCGATCTCGAGTCCGGCACAGAGCAAACGGTCGATGTGTCCGGCGGTGGCATCCGGGCAATTGCCCTCGATCGAAAGGGCAACCGTCTGGTGGTCGCGCTGCAAAGCGGAGCGCTCGCCGGCGTGTCGCTTCCCGATCTTACGCTCGGCCCGCGCCTGGAGAAGGCACACGCCGGCAGCGTGGAGTATCTGGCCCTCAGTCCTGACGGCCGCTTGCTGGCCACCGGCGGCAAAGACCATCGCGCGGTGCTGCGCGACGCGCGTTCGTTCGAGCCGCTGCTTAGCTTCCCGGTGTGGGCCGGCGAATTGCGCTGCCTGACCTTCGACTCCAAAAGCCGCCGCCTGGCCGTCGTCGGCACGTCCAGCGACGTCGATCTCTGGGACCTTGCCGCGCTCTACGACGGCCTGTCAGAAATCGGTCTGGCCTGGGACCAACCCGCGGGCGCCGTCACTGCGCCGGAGCTGGTCCCCGAAGATTAGCACGTGCGGCCTGCTGTTCCGGTCAAGGCCGACTAAATCCTCGCGAATCCGTTGTTCAACGTCTCCAACTGGTCCGGCCAACTGCTGGAGAAAGACTTCCGCTGGAGGTTCGGCGAGCCGACGCAACGCGGGCGGTCTACCGCGACAGGACATACGAAAAACCGAAAAAATGAACAAAATGATGTGTTGACTTCAACTCAACACGACGATAGACTTACTAGGAAATAACCGGAAAACCATTTGGACGTCTTATGACCTTCGGCGATTATCTGCGGCAGTTTCGCAAGGAAAAAGGCTTCACGCTCCGCGCCCTTGCTGACGCTGTTGGAGTTGATTTCTCGTACTTGTCCAAGATCGAGAATGGAAAGCCTGGCTACCTTCCTGGAGCGGACTTGATTCGCTCGCTTGCGGACGCCTTGGGAACGGATCCGCTGGAGTTGCTCCAGCTGGCCGACAAGGTCCCTCCAGAAATTGAGGCAATAGCAGGCTACGCGAATGCCCGTCGCTTCCTGCAGCGTGCACAGGAAATTGCCTCTCCGGCAGATTGGGACGCGCTGCTGGGTTTGCTGGAACGCAGACATAAGGGTCGCGAAAAGAGGCACAAGGATGAGTGAAAAAATCAAATGGTCGTTCTCGACCGACCGATGTGCGCGCCGATGTGGCAGACAGTGCTTTCTGATGCACAAGGCCGCATGGCACACGACCCGCGACCCAGTTCGAAAAGAGGTTTTCTTGTTGAAGCAGGTAAAGACGCTTGACCTGTGGCAAGGAGGATTGGTGCATCGGGCGATCGAAGTGAACGTCGTGCCTGCGCTTCAGCAGAACCGACCCGTTGATTGGAATGAAGTCGAGAAGTGGGCCATCAGCACGGCGGAACGTCAGTTCGAGTTCTCGGCCAAGCGACGCTACCGGGAACCCGGAATGAATCTCAGAAGAGCGAGAAACTCTCGCGTGCTCAAGTGCGTACGGTCATTCTTGAGTTCTTACGTGCAGAGTTGACTAACGGGGCGAACGTGCCACGGTCGATTATCCTTCGCCGGGACGGAAAGTCGTTTCGGTCCGAATGGTTAGGGCTTCAAGATGCGGTCAAGACTCTCGTCCAGGAAGGGAGACTGCACGCCGACGTGCTTCTGGGGATGATTGAAGTTCACAAGACAAATGCCGAAGGTGCCCGTCTTCTTGAAAAGTGCAATGACGGCACTGTACGTAATCCGACCGTGGGCGCTTGGAAGCCAGTGAGTGACCGCGCAGGCATCCTTTGCACCACGGGTTATCCATTTTCCTTCATGGGTACCGTCAAGCCGCTACTGATTCGCATCGCGGCGGGTGACCTTCGTCTGGAATACGTGTTGGAAGACACGTTCGGGTTCGCGCAGTTATGCTGGCCGGTGCCAGATCGTTGTATGCGGTTGAGCATTGACCTGAAGTTGTGCGATGACGCGCTGCGTTCTAACGCTGGTGCGGCCGATAGCGACGAGGGGCAGTTCGGTGAAGAAGAAGAACTCGACGAGGAGCTTGAACAATCAAATGTCCAGTGAAACGCATCGTAGGGAGACAAGCCATGAGTGACATGTCACGCCTTTCTCACGAATACGCGTCCTCGGCAGACTTCTCCCGGGCTCTGAACGCAGCTGCGCTACGACTGAAAAAGAAGGTCGCGCGCGGAAGGCGGACGGGGGAGGACGAGGAGGATCACGAAGCACTGCGTCATCTACGCTCGATGCTTACGGCGTTAGTGGCCCGACTCGAAGACACGGGCACCGAGGGCGCCGACGTCCTAATTCCAGAAGACATCTTCGAGCGCATTGTCGACGAACATCGTGGAGAATCTCCTCATTTTGTCGAGGATCTCAAACACGTGCTTGCCACATTGGAGAGTGCGGCCGGAATTGGCCATGTTGAGCTTAAGTTCCTGGATTCTCTTTGCGAGGCGGCCGACGCGTCGGCATCAGCGGCGTTTCGCAAGTTGTGGAGACGCTAGATGGCCTCGCTTCTTGAGGAACTGTTCCATGATTTGGGCAGACGGGCGACTCAAATCGCGGAGGAGCTGAGTAAGTGTCGCTCTAAGGTCGCACAGGAAGTTGAACCATACTGCGCGCAGATGGAATCGCGTGCTCGCCGCGCGGCGCTTCTTTCGGCTTCCATTCTCAAGGATCCGGATCTACATGATCCGATCTTTTCTCAGAACTTCTATCTCGATTTTCGAGATATCGCTCGTCTTGTCCAAGGGCTGGAGCACCTTCCTCTGTTGGTGCTGCGACGATTCGACGAGCAGGATCTCGCGATGACGCGAATTGTCTTGCGGATCTGCCAGGAAGCTGGTTATCCGTACTCGCCGCCAATCTGCTCCTGTCTGAGCTCGCAGTACTTCTGGACCATGCCCGACATGGACCTGATATTTGTCCCTGCATTGGAACCATATCGGTTGCTCGGTATGCCGGACATCTATCACGAACTCGGCCACATTATCCTTTTTCGCGAAGAGAAACGCTTCAAGGCATTGCTTGTGGGTGAGGTAGAAAAACAGTTTGATTTAGTTCGGAAAGAAGCCGAACATGCAAGCTGGGCAGCAGAGTCAATTGAGGAGCTAGAAGCGGTACGCCACCTGTGGCGATCGTCCTGGTGGGTCGAGTTTGGCGCAGATCTGATCGCGACCTTTCTCGTTGGACCGTCGTTCGGTTGGTGCAACATCCGAACCTGCACCTCGTTGGGCGGCGAGTTGTTTCGCGGTAGCGAGTCACATCCGCCGGATGATGCCCGGGCCATCGCAATCGGAAAAATGCTCGACAAGATCGGGGCGACAGATGATGCTTTCGCGATCGGACGGCGATGGTCGGAGTTGCTCGCGCTCTCCGGGGAGAATGCCCCACAGCGTTACGACACGTTTTTCCCCGAACGCCTGTTTGAGTCTTTCTGCGAACTGGTCATGAGTTCGTGCTTGAACGTGGGGCTCAAGCAGTGGACTCCTGCGAGCACCCAAGGCGACAACGTCGTTGCCCATCTTCATCGAACGTGGTCGGAGTTTCGGGAGCGACCAGAATCATTCACTGACTTTGAACGAGACGCTTTGCGGCGACTCGGACTGTCCACGATGTAAGAAGAACGCTGCCGGTGGCATAGAGGCACATTCCGGGTCCGCGTCGGGAAAGAGCAAGTTGAGCGTGGTTGCGCACGAGCAATCGGAGGAAGTGAAGCGCCTGCCGAAGCTCGACTGGACGCGGCGCGAGTCCGTGCGGGCCGACCTGCGCCGGCGCGTGCGGCATCTCCTGGCAAAGTACGGCTATCCGCCGGATTTGTCGGAAGACGCAACCCAACTGGTTCGGAAGCAGGCGGAGTTATCCACGAGCAATGAAGATAGTTAGCGACCTGAACACGAAGGGTGAACCGTGGCAGCTCGCCGCCCAGCGGAGTTATCCACGAGCAATGAAGATAGTTAGCGACACCGCCTCGATCGCGAACGTTGAAGAATTCATGCCACGCAATAATTACTGACACTGCGCAACTTTGTTAGCAAATGCTAGCAGTGGAAGGGGTATGCCTGTGCACGACTTGGCACTGACGAGGTTTTTGAGATTTGCAAACTATTTATAGGAAACACTTTATGTCAATTGCCCCGTTAGTGCCACATGGGTGAAAAAAGTGGCACTAACGAGCCGTGAGTGCCACTTCCAACATCCGCAATTGCGGGAACCTGTCCATGACGAAGGCTGGGATGAGAAACGGCTCGGCGTTCTCCGCGCCCTTTGCGGTCAATTCCCTGCACTTCAGCCTATGTCCATTTCTTTCAACAAGTTGCGCTTTTACCAAAATCTTCCGGCAACGCCGTAGAATAACTTAAAGAGTGATTCCTCGTTCCGCCTGGACCTGGCATGAGTTCCGCGCTCTATGCGCTTCCTGATACTTGGTTGAAGTTTCCTTCCATGCAGCATCTGATGTGGATTGACGGCGTGGGAGGATTTCTGGTGTGTCTTGGACCGCGCATCACCATCGGCCAGGCGAGCGCGGACAAGCCGCCGGACGTGGCGTTGCTGGCGGACGTATCGCGGCATCACGCCACCATCCAGCGCGACGCCGAGGGATACTTCCTCGAGGCAATCCGCAAGGCGACGATCAACGGGCAAGCGGCGGAGAAAGCGCTCTTAAGGCCTGGGGATCGGATCACGCTCGGAGCGTCGTGCCAGTTGCTGTTCACGCAGCCGGCCGCCATCAGCGCTTCGGCCCGGCTCGACGTGGTCAGCGGCCATCGCTTGCAGCAGCCGGTGAACGCCGTGCTCTTGATGGCGGAGACCTTGGTGATCGGCCCCGCGCCGCAAGCGCACGTGGTCGCGCCGGACCTCGTGGAGTCGATGGTGCTCTACCGGATGAAGGACGGCATCGCACTACGTTGTTCGGGACCGATTCGCGTCAACGGCAACGCGCATCCGGAGCGCATGCCGCTGCCGGCGGGCGCGCAGGTGGTGACCGACGGATTGTCCTTTGCGTTGGAAGCAAGCGTCAGGGGTCAGGGCACAGGAATCAGGTGACAGGGGTCAGGGATAGGGGTCAGAGATCAGGAGTCAGGAATCAGCAGTCAGTATCAGGAATCAGGGGCGAGGATTGACTCCTGACCGCTGACCCCTGACTCCTGACTCCTGACTCCTGACTCCTGACTCCTGACTCCTGACTCCTGACTCCTGACTTGGGGTGGCATATGAAATTCACATACGCCAACGGGCAAAAGCCTCTCGACGGCTTCACGATCAAACACGGCATCGGCAAGGGCGGGTTTGGCGAAGTGTATTTCGCGCTGAGCGAAGGCGGCAAGGAAGTGGCGCTCAAGCTGATCCGCACCAACCTGGACGTGGAGCTGCGCGGCATTCGCCAGTGCCTGAACCTCAAGCATCCAAACCTGGTGCACCTGTACGATCTGCGCACCGACAAAGACGGCGACACCTGGGTCGTGATGGAATACGTCTCCGGCGAGCCCATGAGCGCCATCCTGGCGCGCTACCCGGACGGCTTGCCCGCGGACCTGGCCGGCCAATGGTTTGCGGGTTTGGCCGGCGCCGTTCATTACTTGCACGATCAGGGCATCGTCCACCGCGACCTGAAACCCGGCAACATCTTCCTCGAGAACGGCTGCATCAAGGTCGGCGACTACGGGCTTTGCAAGTTCCTCGCCGGCAGCCAGCACCTGGGTCAGACCCAAAGCGTCGGCACCGTGCACTACATGGCGCCTGAGATTTCGACCGGCAACTATAACCGGCAGGTCGATGTGTATGCTGCGGGAGTCATTCTCTATGAGATGCTGACCGGCCGTGTGCCCTTCGACGGTGAATCCGCCGGCGAAATCCTGATGAAACACCTGACCGAGAAGCCGGACCTTGGCAAAGTGCCGTCCGACTTCGTGCCGATTCTGGACCGTGCTTTGTGCAAGAACCCGGCGCATCGCTACAGCTCGATCGCCGAGATGGCAAAGGACGTGGCCGCCGAGATCAACGCGCAGGCCGCGCCCGTGGTGCTGCCTGTAGGCAAGACGGCATATGCTGCCAGCGATCTCGCCGCGACGGTGGTTGCGCGGAAAGAACCGGAGACGCTGGCGCATCCCGGTAGCCAGCAGAAGTCAGCGCAGTTGGCCGGCGCTGTGCTTTTGGCGAGCTTTCTGGCGTT
This sequence comes from Gemmataceae bacterium, assembly GCA_022616245.1. Classification (GTDB taxonomy): domain Bacteria; phylum Planctomycetota; class Planctomycetia; order Gemmatales; family Gemmataceae; genus JAKEFD01. The sequence goes on along the minus strand of JAKEFD010000169.1, from coordinate 72,685 downwards.
GGTGTTTTCGTTTCTACTTGGCATTCTCTTCAAGGAAGGCGACTGGCAGTCCATGGCGCCGGTCTTTTTCCTGACGACGCTGGGCAGCGGCGCGGTCCTGACTATCAGCCGATTCTGGAAAACCCCCGTCGAGGATTCGTGGACGCGACGCCTGGTGCTCATGGGCATGGGCGTCGGGCTGGGTATTATTGGACTATGGCTCGATGGATTTCAACTGCCTTGGTTCGGCAACGGTCCGGCGGACTCGATGCGCCCGTTGGTTTCGCCCGGCGAAGCCAGCCGGCATCCGGTGTACGGACTCTTGTATCCCGACAACAGGACGCTGCCGGTGTTTTTCGGCTATCTCAGCTATTTTGGCTTGATGTTTTTGGCGCTGCGCTGGTGGAAGATGGGCGAAGAGACTCGAGCGCAGCGCTTCAGTGTTCAGGCGGTTGGGGCCACTGCGTTTTGGGCGTACGTGTTGCTGTTTCTCTTGCCGGCGGCGGCACAGCGGCAAGAGGCGTTTTTGGCGCTGCTCTTGACTTCGGCCATTGTGCAACTGGTCAGCCCCTGGACGCCCAAGACGCTGGAGCGGAACAAGAAGTTCCGATTGCGTTATGCGTAAAGCCTACTGGAGAGCGGCGGCAGGTGTTGCATGTATCCCATGCGGCTGGTAATGGCCTTCTGGTGGAGCCTCGCTTTGTTCTGGCTGGTCGCGCGCGAACTGCCGGCGGAGCAAAGCGTGGAGAATCCACCGTCCGCGCAAGCCGACAAGGGCTGGCCGCGTGAAGAGGCCGGCTTTGGCCAAAACTACGACGAAGCTCGGAAGGAGGCCGCTCGCTTTCTCGCCAAGAAAGCGGCGGAACATCTGCGTGCGCAAACCCCGCCGATCACCGCCTGGCAGCCGACGCCCGAGTATGTGGAACAGAATCTGTTTGAACCCAACAGCAAGCAAGGTCCGGATTTTGAGTACGAGAAAATCGTCCGCAAGACCTGGATCTTCACGGTCAAGCCGCTCGACCTTGCGGCGATTCGCTTGCTCGATCAACAAGCCGCCCGGCAACAACGCTCGGAGCACCGGACGCTCTTGTTCGCCTACGTGACGGGCGGCCTGGCCGTGGTGTTGAGCGTTTTTTTCGCATACCTGCGCCTCGACGATTGGACAAATGGCCGTTACCGCCGCCTTTTGCAGATGGGTGTCGCCGCCTTGCTCGTAGCCGCAGGAACAGGCTGGTGGTTGTGGGTGACGGGTTAAAGGAGATTCGTCAATCGTGGCACCTTGCCGAGTCCTCTTCGAACGATGCTGTTTCGAGTGATCGCACGAAGCCGACTGTTCAATCCCGACCCCGTCGGAAAATGGTCATTAACGAACATTGGGTTAGGTCAGTCCGATTTTAGAATACTGTCGAAAATCTCGTCCACTGCAAGCTGCGTGCCCTCAAGTGCAAGGTACAAATCTCGAAAAGCCGCAAGATTCTCCTCGCCAAAGTGGCCTGAATGAAATGCGACCATTGGGATTTCCGATGCGGGATCTTCTGCCGAAATGCGAGCCAAAGTCTTTACGTCAGCAGTCCATGTTGGGTAAACATAAAAACTGTATGGCCCGTAAGTCGCCTCGCGGCTTGGGCCAAAGAGTATTGAAAAAAAATGATTGCCATATCGGAAATAATACTCGTTACCGGCGCTATGAATATCCGTAATGCGGTCCTTGTTCTCTGCCAAGTGCTTCAGAACTGCCAAGGCCTTGGTATCCATCTTAGGCGGTCGATCAGTGACATTGCTCATTTTTGGTGTCCCATTAACGATGATGAGGCAGCGAGCGCCTGCTTGTCCAATGCACCATGTACCTCATGCAGTATACGCATCTTTACTGCTTCTGACAGTCTTATATCCTTATTCAGGATAGAGTTTATCTCCTTATAGACTGCATCGATCTCTTGGTTTTGGGAACTAAGCGGCCTAACTTGGCCGCTCAATTGTCCGATGATGGCCAATATCTTTGGGCGATCTTCTTTCACGTCGTAATTCAAAGACTCCAACTTCCCCAACGTTTCCTTAATTCGGTTGATTCGTTCTTGCAAGTGTGATGTTGCCAGCAACGTGAAGAATGCACTGATCTTTTTCCGATGCCAAAACACGCCGATTAGAGCGATAGCACCCAAAAGCACGGTGACCAAATTCGACAAAAAGGCAAGTCCATCGACGATCACTTGCCAAGCCGTTTGCATTCCGGATACTCACGATCAATGCCTATTCAGCGATATTCGCGTTCAAGCGTCCATTATTGCATCCTGAGTTCGGTAAGGCAAGTAGTTCTTGCGGCGGGCTATCGTCACACACACTTTCTTCTCCCGCGAAATCAGAGTCGCTGTTCGACTTCTTATTCAGGACCCGTTTCGGTAGGATAAAACCATATGTCCTCCGAAAGCGACCGCCTCCTCATCCAGCAAATCCGGCAGGGAGACGCCCGGGCGTGGGAGCATTTGATCTCGCGCTATGAAGGCCGGCTGCTTGCCTTTGTGCAGCGGCGGCTGCACGATCGCGCTTCCAGCGAGGACGTGGTGCAGGAAAGCTTCATCGGTTTCTTGACGAGCTTGCCCAACTTCGACGACCGCCGCGAGCTGCAAACATACCTGTTCACGATCGCGTCGCACAAGCTGACGGACCATTTGCGGCGCACGGGGCGGCATCCTCTGCAGAACGCCACGGAAGAAGCGCTCAATCTGAAGCTGGATGACAATCCCGCCGCGTCAAGCTTGGCCCGCAGTCAGGAACGCCGCGAGCTGGAAAGTCTCGCAGTTTCCCAATGCTTGGGTGCGCTTCTGGAGACGTGGCGTCAGCAATGCGATTACGAGCGCATCAAAGTGCTCGAGCTGCTTTTTGTCAAAGGCTGGGCCAATCGGGACGTGGCCTCCATCTTGAAGATCAGCGAACAACAAGTGGCCAATATCCGCTTTGCGGCAGTGAAGAAAATCAGCGAGCAGATTCGCGACGCCGGTTTGCCGGCGGATGTGTTTCCTGAATTGCAGGGGTAATTTTTTTACCACGGATTACACGGCAAATCACGGATAAGATAGGAAGAAAATGGTTGATAGTTACTCTATCCGTGTAATCCGTGGTTAGAATCAAAAAACAAATGCCGACAACCGTTACGCGCGAACAGCTGTCCTCTTATCTCGACGACGCTTTGGACGAGCCGGAAATCGCCCAGGTCGAGCAAGCGCTGCGTCAGTCGGAGCCGTTGCGCAGGCAACTGCGCCAACTCCTGCAAGAGCGCGACCGCGGCGAACATTCCGTCGGCGCCATCTGGCGGCGGCAACGCCTGACCTGCATTTCGCGCGAGCAACTCGGCAGTTACTTGCTCGGCGTCTTGGAAAGCGATGCCAAGCACTACGTGGATTTTCACTTAAAGACGATCGGCTGCGCGTTCTGCGCGGCCAATTTGGCAGATTTGAAAACGCAGCAGCAAGAAGCCGCGCAGCAAACGCAAAAACGCCGGCGCCGCTATTTCGAATCCAGCGCGGGCTTGCTACGCGACCGGCGCAAGTAGTTAGCCGACTCCGGCGGGCTCGGGTTCACGCGGCACGGGCGCAGGCTTTGGACTCAACTTCTGCGGCAGAAAATAGAATGCCAACCCGAGCACAAGCAATCCAAACCCGATGGCGGATTCCAGCATTCGGAAAGTGACTGCCCCATATACCATGTAGCCGCACCACGCACAAAACAGAATCGGCAACACGGGATACAAGGGCACGCGGAACGGCCGATAGGTGTCCGGGTCCTTTTTGCGAAGAACCATCAGTGAAACGCCGGTGAGCAGGAAGAACAGCCAAAAGACGGCGGCCGTGACTTCGATCATCTTGTCGAAGCCGGCGCGAACAGTGAGCAGTTTGTCTTCACCAGCCAGCAGATTGACGAGGAAGGTGACGCCGACAAGAAAGACGCTGCTGATTGCTCCTTGCGTCACCAGCGAGCGCACCGGCGTACCCCAGCGTCCGCTCCAGCGGCTGAGGGCGTGAAATAGCCGATGGTCCGCGCCAAACTCGGAATAAATGCGCGCCGTCGTAAAGATCATGCCGTTGATGGCGCCGAGCGCGGAAACCATGATAAGCACGCTCATGATGACCGCGCCGTGCGCGCCCAGCGCCTGGGCCAGCACGAGCAGCGGCGAACCTTTTGCCTTGGCCCCTTCCCAGCCGAGCACCAAAAGGACGCCGGCATTGAACGCCAGGTACACGACCGTCACGACGAGCGTGCCAAGGATGAGGGCGCGCGGCACGTTGCGGCGTGGATCTTTCACTTCGGCCACGACATACGCCGCTTCGTGCCAGCCCGAATACGTCCAGAGCACGAGGATCATCGCGACTGCGAACCAACCGGGCTCCACGGACCAGGGTGATTCCTCGAGCGGCGCGACCGGGCTGCCCCAGAGGAGTCCAACCAGAATGACCGAGCCCAAGCCAATCACCTTCAACAAGGTCAAGAGGTTCTGGGTGTGCTTGCCGAGCGTGACGCCAAGGATGTTGATGCCGGTCAACAGCAGAATGGACAGAAGGGCCAGGAGCAAAGTGACGGCCTCACCGAAGTGGAAAAGTCTATTCGCGTAAAGCGCGAAGATGTAGGCCACGCCGCCGATGCTGCCGGGACGAATGATGACCAGCTGGGCCCAGGCGAAAAGATAGCCCATGGTGCGGCCAAAAGCGCGGGTGAGATAAACGTATTCGCCGCCCGAGCGTGGATAGGCGCTGGCCAGCTCCGCGAAGCACAAGGCGCCGACCAAGGCGAGAATGCCGCCCAGGAGCCATACGCCCAGGGCCGCCCACGGTCCTGGCAGCTTGCTGAAGATGTCCGCCGGCGTTTCGAAGATGCCAACGCCGATGATAATGCCCACGAGGATGCTCACCGCATCCCACAGGCCAAGACGTGGCTCAACTGGTGCTCCGCGCGTTTGGTCCATAACGCCTTCCAGCCAGGCCGCCCTGGCTTGGTCGATCACTTTCCGCGGCACGATTCCTTTCGTGTCCCCTTGTCAGGTTGGCAGCATGTAAGATGGCGATTCCGTCCGTAAGGTTCGGAAAGAATCATCGTTTTTCGAACTCGTAGGACCCCGCCGACCGCTTGGAATTGGCTCATGGATGTCTGTTCGCTACTCTTTCATCGTACCGTTTGGCCAGATTCTTACCAGAGCAGATTCGGAGCCGCGCCCATAAGAAAGCAGGGCCAACGCACTAGCCCGCTCCTGTGCGGGCTTGGTTCCGATGGGAAATGCCGCAAGTGATTGCCTTCCTCGACCGTTTCTTTGCGATTCGAGCGCGCGATTCCTCGGCGCGCGTCGAAATCCTCGGTGGGATCACGACGTTCGCCGCCATGGCGTATATCATCGTCGCCAACCCGGCCATCCTGCAATTCGCACAGGTCGATGAGGCGGGCAATCCGCTTCTGCCGTTAGGAGGGCTCACAGTTGCAACCCTCCTGGCCGCCGCGTTCGGCTGCCTGCTAATGGGGCTTTACGCCAACCGTCCGATCGCTGTTGCGCCGTACATGGGCGAAAACGCGTTCATCGCCTTTGGGTTGGCGGCATATCACATCACATGGCAAGAGCGCCTGGGCTCCGTATTCCTCGCCGGCTTGCTCTTTCTACTACTGACATTAGTACATTTGCGCTCTTGGCTCGCGACGGCCATCCCGAAGACTCTCAAGCACAGTTTCGCAGTCGGCATCGGGTTGTTCTTGTTCTTCATCGGCCTTTACGAGACCGGGATCATCACGAGCGCAGTGGAAGGCCGGCCCGCGACACCGCCGCTAGTGCAGAACGAGAAAATCACCAAGCCGGCTGTACCCGTACGCTTGGGCGACTGGACTGATCCCAAGGTACAGCTTGCACTCGCCGGCTTCGTGCTGACAGCGCTGCTAATGCACTGGCGCGTCCGGGGCGCGATATTGCTCGGCATCGCGACGATAGCCGGCGCAGGTTTTGTCTTGGGTATGGCGGAGCCGCCGACGCGAGTCTTTGCCGTGCCCTGGGACCCCGCCTACCGCCTCGACGAAATCGTGTTACAGCTGGACATAGTCGGCGTTCTGCGGCTTTCTTTCCTGCCAATTCTCTTCACGCTGTTTCTGATTAGCTTCCTGGACACGCTGGGCACGTTGTTCGCACTCGGTTCGGCCGGCAAAATGCTCGACGACAAAGGCAACCTACCTGACATTGAAAAGCCAATGCTTGTCGATTCGTTGTCTTGCATGTTCGCCGCACTCGCCGGCACTTCGACGAGCGGCGCCTATATCGAATCGGCGACCGGCATTCGCGAAGGAGCGCGTACTGGACTCGCGGCGGTGACCACAGGCCTATTGTTTGCCGCGGCGCTCTTTTTCATTCCGTTGGTCGAGCCGTTTCAGAAGCTGACGTTCGCTTACGGCCCCTCGCTCATGATTGTCGGCCTGTTGATGTTCGGCGCGGTGCGGCAACTGGAAATGGACGACCTGACGGAATTGGCCCCTGCCGTGGTCGGCATCGTGCTCATGGTCTTCACTTACAACATTGCCAACGGCCTCGCTGCCGGCCTCGCGCTTTATCCTTTGCTCAAGCTAGCCAGCCTGCGCGGCAAAGAGCTGCATCCGGGAACTATTCTCCTGGGCGCGCTTTGCCTGCTATACTACGTCTTCGGTCTGCCGCATTAGTCAGTATATGGCACACGACAATCTAGCCCCCGTGCTCGCGCTCATCCAAAAGCACTGGGGATACAGCGCGCTGCGGCCGCTCCAGGCAGAAGCGATGACTGCGGTGCTCCAGGGCCGCGATTCCTTTCTCGTCGTGCCGACCGGCGCAGGCAAATCCTTGTGCTTTCAAGCGCCGGCCATGGAACGCGGCGGCACCACGGTTGTCGTGTCGCCGCTCATCGCCCTCATGAAAGACCAGGTGGACGGCTTGCGCGCTTGCGGCATCCCTGCCGTGCAGCTCGACAGCAGTTTGTTACCGGAAGAAAAGCGCTCCTATGCCCAGGACCTCTTGCAAGGCGCGATCCGCTTGCTTTACGTTTCTCCGGAACGGCTGGTTTCCGAAGAATTCTGCCAGTTTCTCAAGCGCGTCGGCGTGCATACCTTCGCGATCGACGAAGCCCATTGCATCAGCCACTGGGGGCACGATTTCCGCCCTGAGTATCGCCAACTCGGCAAGCTCAAGGACATTTTTCCGCAGGCCGCCATCCACGCCTACACTGCAACGGCAACCGAGCGCGTGCGCGAAGACATCGTCAAGCAGCTCGGGCTGCGCAATCCCGTGATCCTGGTCGGCAGCTTCGACCGGCCCAATCTGAGCTACCGCGTCGTGCCGCGCGTCGATAAGGAAGCACAAGTCCTGGAAATGCTCGAACGGCACAAGAATGAAGCGGGTATCATTTATTGCCTACGGCGCAAAGACGTCGACGAAGTGAGCGCCGATCTTCAGGCCAAAGGCGTCAACTGCAAGCCGTATCACGCCGGACTTTCGCAAGAGGACCGCAAGTCTGCCCAGGATGCCTTCAGCCAAGAACAATGCAACATCATCGTGGCCACGATTGCCTTCGGCATGGGCATCGACCGCTCCAACATCCGCTTCATCCTACATGCAAACATGCCGAAGTCGGTCGAGCACTACCAGCAGGAGACAGGCCGAGCGGGCCGCGACGGCTTGGAAGCGGAGTGCGTGCTCCTGCATTCCGGCGAAGACATTCAAATGTGGAAATGGATCTGCCAGAAATCAGTAGAGGAAAACAAAGTTCCGCCGGATTTTCTCGCCAACATGATGCGGCACCTGAACGATATGGATGCCTACGCGCGCGGCTCGGTCTGCCGCCATCGCGCCTTGGTCAATTACTTCGGACAAAAGTATGAGGCCGACAATTGCGCCGCGTGTGATCTGTGCCTGGGCGATACCGAGCCCGTGCCGGACGCGGTCGTCATCGCCCAGAAAATCCTTTCCTGCGTAGCCCGCGTGCAGGAGCGCTTCGGCATCAACCACGTCATCAGCGTGCTGAGAGGTGAAAACTCCGAGCGAATTCAAACACTTAACCACGACAAGCTCACAACCTACGGCCTGCTCAAGGAGCACGACAAGAAAGATCTGCGTGACTGGATCTATCAACTTATTGGCCAGGACGCGCTGCGTAAGGAAGGCGACGAGTACCCGATCCTGAAGCTGACGGAGGTTGCCTGGGAGGTGATGCGGAAACTGCGCGCCGTGCGGCTGGTGCGGCCGTTGCGGGCAGCGCTCAGGCAATCCCGGGCCGACCTGGCCGCCTGGGAAGGCGTGGACCGCGGCCTGTTCGAAGAGTTGCGGCAGTTCCGCAAGAAGCTGGCCGACGCGCGCGGCTTTCCGCCTTACGTTATCATGAGCGACGCTACACTGCGTGAGTTAGCCCAGCAGCGCCCGTCCAACGTGGCGCGGCTCAAATTCATTCGCGGCATTGGCGAAGCCAAGCTGCGCGAAATGGGCGAAGCCATCCTCAAAATCATTGTGCTGTACTGCAAGGAAAACCAGATCCCGATGGACGTAGCCTGGACAAGTAAGGCCGCGCGGCCCGCGAAAGTAAAACAGCACGTTACCGGCGCCAAGGCTCGTGCGTTCGACCTGTTCCGCGAGAAGGCGGACTTGGAAGACGTGCAACATCAGCTCAACCGATCGCACGGCACAATCATCCAATACCTGTGCGACTATATCCGCCGCGAACGGCCAGACGACATCTCGCTTTACGTGCCCAAGGATATTTACGACAAGATCGCCGCCGCTATTCGCGAAGTTGGTTCCGGCCAGCTCAAGCCCATCTTCGTGACGCTCGAGGAAAAGGTGCCATACGATCAGATACGGCTGGTTGTGGAGCACTTGAGAGTGTGACAAGAATGGTCAACACGGAGTAATCCCAATCGGGGCAAACTTCAAATTACGCCAAAACTCGAGATTATTTGCGAGCTTTGCCCAGCGCCCATCCGAACACGGAAAAACCGCCGAGCGCACCGACGATCCACCAGATCCACGCAATCTCGCCGCCAATTGTGGTTCTGTCACAGCTGCGATGAAGAACAGGAGTGCGGTAAATGGAAACAGAACGAAAGCAACAACCTTTCCCATTCCTGCATACTCCTCGGCGTGTTTGCGTAATTCATGGTCACGCACTTAGCTTGCGGGCCAACAGCGCACGCACTTCTGGAACCAGTTCCGTCGGGACGGCCATCAGCGTAGTGTTTTCCGCCTGCAATGCCGCTTCGATCTCGGCAAACTCCTCGTCTTCGGTTTGGTTCTCGTAATGCGCAATGACCTCTTGCACGCGGTGCTCGTCCCAACCGGGCGGGTATTTCTGGTTGCTCATTTTCGTTTCCTTCGTAGCCGGCGGCGAAAGGCTTTCTTGGCCTTGCCACGCAATTCAAACGCGGTAATCACAAAAACACTCTTCGGATCTTCATCTGGTACGTAGAAAACTTGAAGAAAGCGACCGCTAGACGTTTGGCCAATTTTCCTTCGCGAATCTCGGGCCGCCGCCAAGTCTTCTCCACGTCCGTTCAAGACCTCCAAGACTTCCTGTTCCGTCACTCCGTGACCGTAAATGTGGGGCTGGCCCGTATCGGCGTCATTGTGGAAACGGACTTCCATGCAAAGCCTTCCAACAACTCGCATTCAACTCACTGGCGTTAGTATATCAAAGGGATTGGCACAAGTTTCGGCTAGCGTGGCAAAAACACAGTCGCCGAGACTTTGTAGAGCTTGGCAAGCGCGACCACCTGCTGCTTAGTGAAAGGGCGAGCTCCGTTCAGCACAGCGGCAATCCGGTCTGTGATTCTTCCCCGAATTCGCTAGGATATCCCGCATGGCGGGTGCGCGCATGGCCAAGCGTGGCGTTCCAGAAGGGCTGTGGATTCGCTGTCCGCAGTGCAAGGCGACCGTATTTCGCAAGGAAGCGGCGGCGCGGTTCAACGTCTGCCCGGAGTGCAACCACCACTTCTATTTGCCGGCTCGCGAACGCATCAAGCAATTGCTCGACGAGGAGAGCTTCGAAGAATGGTTCGCGGACCTGCGCCCCAAAGATCCGCTCCAATTCAATGACCGCGTTCTCTACAGCGAACGGCTCAAGGCGGAACAGGCCAAGACGGGCATGCCGGACGCGGCCGTCGTCGGTCGGGGCTATATCCGGGGCCGGCCCGTGGTCTTTAGCGTCACGGACTTCGCCTTCATGGCCGGCAGCATGGGCTCGGTGGTCGGCGAGAAACTGACGCGGGCGGCCGAAGAAGCGACCCGGTTGATGCTGCCGCTCATCATCGTCAGCGGCTCCGGCGGCGGGGCGCGGATGCAAGAGGGCATCCTGTCGCTTATGCAGATGGCGAAAATCTCGGCCGCCCTGGCCCGCTATGATCAAGCGGGCGGCTTGTACATTTCCATCCTGACCAATCCGACCATGGGCGGCGTGGCAGCCAGCTTTGCCTTGCAAGGCGACCTCACACTTGCCGAGCCGGGGGCCCTCATCGGCTTCGCCGGCAAACGCACGATCTGGAACACCGTCCGCCTGGAGTTGCCTGAGGGATTCCAGACCAGCGAGTTTCTCCTCAAGCACGGTTTTATCGATCGCATTGTGCACCGCAAGGACCTGCGGACCGAAGTGGCCCGCATTATCGATTACTGCGAGCATTGACCACCCCCGACCCCTTCCCTAAGGGCGAGACGACACTGTGGGCTTCTTCAACGCACTGAAATCGATCTTCAAGTCGAGGCCGAAGAGCAATGTGCCGATCATCGACGTGGCCAAGCGCTTCGATCTGTTGGGCCGGACCGGTCAAGGCAGCATGTCTAAGGTATGGCGCGCTCGCGATAAGATGACCGGCCGCACCATGTGTGTCAAAATCCTCGACAAAGTCAAAACCGCCCGGTTCGACGCCCGCTTCCCAGGCCTGAAGCGCCCCAATGAAGGGGCGGTTTGCATGCTGCTGCGTCACAAGAACATCGTGCAGACCTATGAGGCCGGCCTCACCAAACAGGGCGAAATCTACATCATGATGGAGCTGATCGACGGCGTCGGCCTCAACTTCATGATCGAAACCAAGGCGCCGCAGCTCCAAGGGCATCGCATCGACTTCTTGTCGCAATTCTCGGAGGGCTTGGAGTACGTGCACAGGCAGGGCTTTCTGCACCGCGATATCTGCCCGCGCAACGTCATGATCACCCGGGAAAATGTAGTCAAGATCATCGACTTCGGCTTGGCGGTGCCCTTTACGCCGGAGTTTTGCCGGCCCGGCAACCGCACCGGCACGCCCAATTACCTCGCCCCGGAACTCATCAAGCGGCAAACCACCGATCACCGCGTCGACATGTTCGCGCTGGGCGTCACCGCCTACGAGACGTTTACCGGCGGGCTGCCCTGGGAAAAAACCGAATCGCTGCAAACGCTGCTCTCGCACATGAATAGCGCCGGCCGCGACCCGCGCGACGTGCGTCCCGATCTCGACAAAGCCACGGTCGCCTTTCTCATCAAAGGCGTCGAGCGCGACCCCGCCGCCCGCTTCCAGACCCCGGGTGAGTTTCGCGAAGCGCTACAAAAGCTGCCAAAGAAGTGGTAGGCAGAAGTAACGCTCATCGCACGCTATGCACATTTTTTTGCTTTCCTGAACTGACGCCTGCCGTTATCGTTGACTACAACTCGTCCACCCATCCCCGACCCCCATCCCTGAAGGCGCGGGGAGTCTAAAGGAGAGCCATCATGTTTCGTGTGCTGCCCTCACCTTGCCTCATCGCCTGTCTGTCCTTGTTGGCCGCGTATGCCCCTTGGGGCAACGCCGAGCTGCACGCGCAATCCAAACGCAAGCCGAACATCATCCTCATCGTCGCCGACGATTTGGGCTACGCCGACATCGGCGTGCACGGCTGCAAGGACATTCCCACGCCGCACATCGACTCGATCGCCAAGAACGGCATTCGCTGCACGAGCGGCTATGTGAGCGGGCCGTATTGCAGCCCGACGCGCGCCGGTTTGCTCACCGGCCGCTACCAGCAACGCTTCGGTCACGAGTTCAACCCTGGCCCGCCTGTGGACGCCAATAAGGAGAAGGGCCTGTCGCTCCAGGAAATGACGCTGGCCCAATTCCTCAGGGGGCTCGGCTACCGCACCGGCATGGTCGGCAAATGGCACCTGGGCCACACGCCGGAGTTTCTGCCGACCGCGCGCGGCTTCGAAGAGTATTTCGGCTTCTTGGGCGGCGCCAACCAATACATCGGCAAGCGCGGCAACCAGCCGATCTATCGCGGCGCCAAGCCGGTGGAGGAGGACGAGTATCTCACCGACGCTTTTGCGCGCGAGGCGTTGGCCTATATCGACAAGCACAAGAAGGAGCCGTTCTTCCTTTATCTCACGTTCAACGCCGTGCACGCGCCGATGCAGGCCAGCGAGAAATACCTCAAGCGCTTCGGCGCGATTCAAGATGAAACGCGCCGCAAATATGCCGCCATGCTGTCGGCGATGGACGACGCCATCGGCCAGGTCTTGGCGAAGTTGCGCGAAACCGGCATCGAGGACGACACGCTGATCTTCTTCATCAGCGATAACGGCGGCCCGCCCGTCAACGCTTCGAGCAATCTCCCTTTGCGCGGCTGGAAGGCCTCGACGTGGGAAGGCGGCGTGCGCGTACCGTTTCTTGTTCAATGGAAGGGCACTCTCCCCGCGGGCAAGCTCTATGATGAGCCGGTGATACAGCTTGACATCTTGCCGACCGCCATCGCCGCTACCGGAGGGAAGACGGGCATCATCAACAAGATCGACGGTGTTGACCTGTTGCCGTACCTTTCGGGCAAGAAGGCCGGAGCGCCGCACGAGGCCCTTTATTGGCGCTTTGGCGCGCAGATGGCCATTCGCATGGGCGATTGGAAACTGGTCAAAGCGCGCGATCCCAATGCCAAAGGCGGGTTGAAAAAGGGCGAGTTGAAACTGGAAGGCGTGCAGCTTTTCAATTTGAAGGATGACATCGGCGAAACGAAGGATCTGTCCAAGAAGTATCCGGACAAGATGAAGGAGCTGACGACGGCGTGGCAGCGCTGGAATGAGGAGCTAGCGCCGCCGGCCTGGGCCGCGCCAGCCGCTGCCAAGAAAAAGGAGGAGCAGGTCCGCCTCGACCTCTACGGCGATCCGCTGCCGCCGGGGGCGATCGCCCGCTTGGGAACGCTGCGCTTTCGCGCCCCGGATGAGGCAGACGCGCTGGCGTACGCGCCCGATGGCAAGACGGCTGCACTGTCCTCGCGCGCTGGGTTGTTTCTCTTCGACGCGCTCAACGGCAATCGGACAAAGCGTTTGGCGGACTCTGGAAGATTCCTTGCCTTCTCGCCGGACAGCAAGCGACTCGCTGCCAGCGGGCACATTATCGATGACGATGGTAAGGGAAAGCGCACAAGCAAGGGTGTCGTGCGCGTGTGGGATCTGGCCGGCGAGCAGAAACTGCGCGAATTTGACATCGCGAACCTGATTTGGTTGGGTTGGTTGGCCGAAGGTGACCCACTGGCAGTTTCCCTGGAGAAAGACGCTGTATGCCTGCGCGAGCTGGCAACCGGACGAGCGCGGCACTTCGAATGCAAGAATTTGCGCCGGCCCGATTTGAGCAGTTACGTCTTGTGCGGCTGCGCCCCCGTTGCGCGGACTCTGGCGGTCGCCGACGACAACTACGTGATTCACGTTTGGGACACTGCCACTGGCGCCGAGCGCTGCACCATCCCCCCAGAACAAAATGACTACTTCCGTGACTTGGCCTTGTCACCCGATGGCAAACAGTTAGCTACTCTCAACCGCGATTCCAATGCCGTCACAATCTGGGACGCCATGGCCGGCACGCCTCTGCGCACGGTGGCGAGCGGCCACAAGAACATGTCCACGCTCGCCTTCGCTCCGGACAACAAAACGATCGCGACCGCGGGCTGGAACGGCATTCGCTTTTGGGACGTGGCCACCGGCAAGGAAATGAGCCACAGCCAGGGCGAAGGGTCAAACACTGTGAAGATTGCCTTTGCAGGTGACGGCAAGATGCTGGCCACACTGCAGAGACACTCCGGCGCCTTCCACCTCTGGGACGTCGCAACGGGTAAACGTAAGTCCCAGCCAGCGGGCCATTCTTGCTGGCCGGGAGACATCTCGTTTTCACCGGATGGCCGGCGCCTCGCCACAGGCGGCGGTCTAGACGGCACCATCCACGTCTGGGATCTGGACACGAGTAAGTCGCTGTTCAGCTTTCAAGGTCCGGGCCGCTGGGTGCGTAGCGTTGAATTCTCACGTGACGGCCGTTGGCTGTATTCCACATGGACCAGCGATGAACTGTGGGTGTGCGACGCGGCCACCGGAAAACGACAGCACGTCATCAGGCTGGAAGATCCCCAGCGGTCGGACAGCTATCAGTCGGCGCGGTCCATGCACCTTTCCACCGACGGCAAGTCACTGGTTGCTCTCAGTTACTATCACCCGAAGAAACAGGGGGCCGGACCGAACTACGATGATACGCTCATAACCGGCTGGGACCCAGACACACGCAAGCAACTCTTCCGGCGCAGGCTTGCGGGAAGGGATTCTTGGAACGCCGTGTCCAAAGATGTTCGCTTCCTCGCCTTGGCTCATCCTGGATCCAGGAGTTTCGAGAAGGACCCTCCAGGACGTGGTCCCATGCGGCTCGAGGATTTGGCGACGGGCAATTTGCTCCTGAGCTTCCCTGACCTGGAAGGACAAACCTGGCCGTTGGCATTCTCTCCGGACAGTCGCTTGCTGGCGTCGAATAATTCCAATTACAAGCGCCGAAAGGAAGGCGATCCAAACAGCACAGGGGCCAACCTCGTTTTGTGGGAAGTGGCGACGGCGGCGGAATTGCTGTCCCTGCCGCTGGCCAGCCAGTACCGAGTCGCATTTTCTCCCAACGGTCGGCTACTGGCCATGAGGGCCCCCGTGCAGGACATCGTTGTTTGGGATTTGGCCCATTGCAGAGAGTTTCGGCGCTTTAAGGGTTTCGATGCCGAGGTGTCTTGGCTTGCGTTCTCGCCCGACGGCCGACAACTCGTTTCCGGCTTGGGTGATTCGACGCTCTTAATTTCGGAGGTGGGTGCGCCGGCCGCTCAAACAGGCAAGCTGGGAGCCGGGACAGTCGCCAAAGCTTGGGCCGACCTCGCCGGCAGCGACGCGCCGCGCGCCTTCCAGGCGCGATGGACGCTTGCGAGCGCTCCCGAAGCAGCGCTGGCCTTGATGAAGAAGGAACTCAAGCCCGCTCAGCCGGCAGACCCCGAGCGGCTTCGCAAACTGATCGAAGACCTCGACAGCCAGCAGTTCGCTGTCCGCACAGCCACCAACAAAGAGCTCGAAGAGCTTGGCGACCTGGCTTCCGGCGCTTTGCGGCATGCTCTTTCAAACACATCACTGGAGCTACGCAGGCGGGCGCAAGCGCTGCTGGACAAACTGCGCGGACCTATCACAAAGCCGGAAATGATGCGGGCTGTGCGCGCTGTGGCGGTCCTAGAAGACATCGCCAGCCCCAACGCTCGCAAGCTCTTGGAAACTCTTGCGCGCGGAGCGCCGGATGCGCGTCTGACTCAGGAGGCGCTGAATGCGCTAAAGCGGCTTGACAAAAAGTAGCTGCAATGTGCATACTCTTCCTGGTTTATGGCTTTTTCTTCGGCGATTTCAAGCGCTGTCGTTGTCCGTAGACTATAGTAGTGCAGACGGACTATGAATCCCTCCCTGACGTCATGACCTCAAACAAGGTGGCGTCCAAAGCCATACTTTTTCGCGTTCTTGGCGCCGCCGCGAGGAACCTTTGACAGTATCAACTAATCTGCCCGATCAGGTCGCAGCTAATCCATCCCAGTCTGAGACACCCGCGCGAATCTCGCTGACCATGCGCTTGGGCAGCCTGTTCGCGATCATCGTGCCGTTTCTCGGCTTTGCCGCCGCCATCGTTTTTCTTTGGGGCCGGGGCATGGGTTGGGTCGAGTTGGGCCTCTTGCTCGGCATGTATGTATTGACGGTGCTGGGAATCACAGTCGGCTACCATCGGCTGTTCACACACCGCTCGTTTGAAACCAATCGCATCGTCCAGTGCATCCTGGCCGGACTTGGCTCGATGGCGCTTCAGGGGTCGCTGTTGAATTGGGTCGCCTGGCACCGACGCCACCACCAGCACAGCGACACGCCGGATGATCCGCACTCGCCGCACCATCAGGGAAAAGGGCTGCTCGGCTTGCTGCGCGGCATGTGGCACGCGCACGTGGGCTGGTTCTTCAAAGCCGATCCGCCGGACATGGGCCGGTACATCAAGGACCTGCGCGAGTGCCGGCTTTTGCGCTGGGTAAGCGCGTTGTTTCCCATGTGGGTGGCCATCGGCTTACTGATACCGGCGGCAATTGGCGGACTCGTTACGGGAACCTGGATGGGCGCTCTACTTGGACTGATCTGGGGCGGCCTGGCCCGGATCTTTTTAGTCCATCACGTGACCTGGAGCGTCAATTCCATTTGCCATCTATGGGGCGGCCGACCTTTCCAGAGCGACGATCATAGCAGAAACAACTTTCTGTTCGGCGTTCTGGCTCTGGGCGAAGGTTGGCACAACAACCACCACGCCTTTCCGACTTCGGCCCGTCACGGCCTGCGTTGGTGGCAGGTGGACATCAGTTATTGGGTGATTCGCGCTTTAGCCCTGTGCGGCCTCGCCTGGAAAGTGCGCGTGCCGGCAAAGCTCGCCCTGTCCACTGGTCAAAGCGCAGCTCAGACGTAAGTTAATAAAAGAAGCCGGTGAACCTTTTGAGTGCTATCGGCGTCTAACAATTGTTTGGACAGGCGCGTGCCTGTCTGTTGGAAGTTGAGGAATGTAGTTGTCGATTCCGCGTGTTGACACTTCTTGGCCGCCTGATCTGAAGTCACTTTCTTACAGCCTCCGAGATCGTCAAGTCCGTGTTGTCGCAAAGCAATCGCATCTTCCGTGTTGATCGCGCACCTTGTTGGTGTGCGTGTTTCTTTTCTCGCGGCGCCAATAGGCCCGCAAAGGATTGACGATGAGTAAGAATGTGTATGTGGGAAATCTTTCGTTTCAAACCACTGCCGACGACCTCCGCGAGGTCTTTGGGAAGTTCGGCGTGGTGACGGCGGCCCAAGTCGTCTCCGACCGGGAAACCGGCCGGTCGCGCGGCTTCGGTTTCGTCGAAATGGCGGATGGTGGCGAGCAAGCCATCGCCAGCCTCAATGGGACGGAGTTTCAAGGCCGCGAGTTGACGGTGAACGAAGCGCGGCCGCGTGCGGAACGGCCCCGTTCCAATGGCGAGCGTTCGCGCGGCAACTACGGCGACCGCCCCGAGAGGAAGTTCGCCCGTCGCTTCTAAGCGCGCGTCGAATGTCACTCAACAAGAAAAGCCCACGGACAAGTTCCGTGGGCTTTTCGTTTTTCCGCGCGCGACTCATTCAATCAGCGTCACCAGCACGCCGCTTTGCATGATGTTCGTGAAGGCTTGCTGCATGCGGGTGATACGTTGCTCGTTGGTGCCGTAACGGCTCTCCGATTCGGGCGAGGCGCTGGCATCGATCTCGGCCAATCGCCACACGGAGCCGGCCAAGCTGACCAAGCTGGTCAAGGGCGAGCTGGACTGGATCGTGATGAAAACGCTGGAGAAGGACCGCAACCGGCGTTACGAGACGGCCAAGGACTTCGCCGTCGATGTGCAGCTCTACTTGGACGACGAGCAGGTGCAGGCGTGTCCGCCATCGGCGGGGTATCGGCTGCGAAAGGTTTATCCGCCGCAATCGGCGGCCGGTGCTTGCGGCGAGTCTCCTGTTGCAAGGCCCACAAGGCCATGGCGAAGGAACAGCCGGGGCATGATGCTTTCCGATTTGGTGGTCAGACGAAAGTGTCCGCTTCTGGCCCGAAGCGCACGGGCCCATTTGCGAGAGTCTATTCGGCGTTGCGAGAAAGTTGACAATTTCTTTCCCGCTCATGGAACTACCATGTGCAGGCCAGAAAACGTGCTTCTCAACGGCCGCGCAGCGAAGCTAGCCGATTTGAAACCGGGAATGACGCTAAGGCTGCAGATGGCCGAAGGGAAAAGCTTGGTCAACGAAATCCGAGCGATTACGCACCCAGCCCAGGCTCAGTACGTCGTTGACAAAGTTACTCGAAATAGTCCAACTACTCAGGCCACCTGAGATCGGAGATATGGCCATGTTGAATACGGTAGGCCGGCAGATTCTCGTGCTCGCTCTTTGGGGGATTGGTTTGCCGCTCGTGCTCGTCGCTGAGGTGCGTGCAAGTCGCTGCTCACCGCATCGCCTGGGTTGCTCCTGCGCGGAGAACGACCCCGGCTTTGAGAAAGACTTGACGGCCGCCCTCGAAAACGAAAAGGACGCCAAGATCCCGCTCCATGCTGAAATCGGGCTCAGGAAGTATCGTGACGCAGGACTGACCTGAACCCGGCGCTCTGCGGAACCAGACGCCGTCGCGCCGAACCTCTTTATTGGCCTTCCCCGTCAAGAGGGCGCACCCTCGGACGGGGACTGAATCTCCGCCAAAGAATGCTGACTCGTTGAGTCTTGACGGTCCTAACGCGCTGCGGCGCTGGATCACGGTGTCAACTTCAAGCTGTATTCGAGGTACCGTTTTTCCAGCGTCGGCAAGTCCATTTTCAGGGCCGAAGTAAGGTACTGCAGGATGGCTCCGTTGTTCTGGATCCTGCCCTGATTCCACTGGGCGAAAAGTTCCGTCATGACCTTGGGGTGCGCCCTCATGAGATAGTAGAAGAACAGCGTGCTCTGGTTGTAGGCGTTGCCAAACTCGCCCTGGTAGAACGTTGTGTAATCCAGTTCCACGAGTTTCTTGAGGGGCAGCAGCTTTTCCTTCCGGTGCAGCTCGACGAACGACGTGTGCGTGTATCCCAGGGGTCGGGGCCGCATGACGCCGTTCTTATCCATCTTCAGGGCGCACTCGAAATACATGCCGCTGCCTTCCACTACCCAGGGCAATGCGCCGGGACACACTTTCTGCACAAAGATATGGCTGACTTCGTGGAGCTGGGTTTCATAATCCGGGTTCTGGTAAGGAAGGATGTACATGCGGCAGTAGCCGCCTTCGAACGAGGCGGCGACCTTGCGGACGACTCCAGGAAGCTGCCGCGAGCCGGTGAGCTTGACGATCTCATTGAAGAGATCCTCGTTGCGCGTGTAATAGATTTCGAACTTGTCGCCGGGCGTCTGGCCGAAGAGCTTGGCGAAGTAATTCCAGCACAACTTGAGGTGCTTGGCATGGACCTGGGAGAACTCCTTTCCCAGGTCGGAATAGACGTAGGCGGGGCCGTCCTTGGCGGCGTGGGGGAAACGCTTTTTGAGAACATCCAGGCGGTCCAGCTTCGCCAGGTCCGAGCCTTCCTGGGCCGGGAGCTTCTTCACATGGGCGAGGTGGCGCTTCTCCAGGCCGGCCAAGTCCGTCTTGAGGGAGTCCTTGAGAAAGCTGAGCACCTCTTCGTTGTTCTTGAGGTCCTTGCCGAGGCGCTGGCAAAGTTGCTGCATGATCTCGCCGTGGTCCGTCATCAAATGGTGAACGAAGATGAGCGACTGCGCCCGCTGCTTCAGCGAGGTATCGGCATCGAATTCCTTGGCTGACATCGTGAGGAGCCGAGGCAGGCTGACGAGGTCTCCGCGTCGCTCCGCGGCACGAAACTCGCGATGGTAGTCGGGATGCGGATGGCGGAGAATCAGCTTGCCAGAAGCGTCGAGCCGGTCGGCTGACTGGTAGTAGAGCGCCAGGCCCTCGAAGAGCCAGGGGAAGTCGCGCGGGTTTTGATAGCTGCAGAAGAGTGCTTGCCGGCAAAGCTCGCCGAGCTGGGCGCCATAGTTCGGCTCGTTCGGAGTCTGAAGGACCATCTTGCCGTGATCCTTGTCCCAGACAAAGCCGACGTTTGGGTAGCCGGGATAGACGGTCCAACCTTCGAGCTTGGCGACTTCGGCGTAGAAGGACTCGCTCCGGACGTAGAAGAACTCCATTCGGTTCGGCGGAAGCGCGAACCGCTTGGCAAAGAACTGCCAGGCGCGTTCGCCGTGACGCGCCAGGTCGGCGGCAACCTCGGCGCTCACGTCGGAGCGAACCAGGACATGAGCTTCTTCCGACTTGTGGGGAAGTCGTTGCAACAGGGCCCGGAACTTTTCCCGGTCCTGTCCCGCGCAGGGGGAAGTCGCGGTCAGCAAGGCACCTAACGTGCAAATGCCCAAGATGGTCATGCGGATTCGATTCCCTTGCATTGAAAGCTCCGATTGGAAATTCATGGTAGACACCGCGGCAGCCAGAGGTAAGCAGACGTCACTCCCACTCGCAGATGTAGCCTGGGCGATGCACGCTCGCGTTGGCCGTGTCGGCTTGCATACCAGCGTTCTCGCTCGCGTGGCAAACACGGCAGACGCACAATATGTAACTGCGGATCGGGCGGTCGTGGAATTGCCTCCCTTAACGCCTGCTGAGGCCAACGATCAGGCCCAGTGCCATAGCCCAGCACCGGGACCCCTAAAGTCGCACTGACGGTGACCCACGTCCGATTGAACACGCCGGTGTTAGGGGCAAGCATCTCCGCTGGGACCACCGTTGAATCAGATGCCTCGGCTAGAACCGGCAGGACCGGGACTGCTTCAGCTTCTGGCACAGCCCATTCCAAGGAGGTCCGGATCTGATCGATGGCCACACGGAAGGATGCCAGGCCCGGGGCGGCGGCCTGCCAGTACAAGACCGCCGTTTGCCCGTCCGCCAGGGCCGACAGCACCTGGCCGGAGTGGGTCTTGTCCGATGTGCAGAAATCCACGCCAAGCGCTCTTTGACCGCCCAGGTGGGTGGACGAGGGAGAGCAGACCAAATCCTTATCTACTTCGTTGCGCAACCGCTTGACGACGGCGTTCACGACCTGGGCCTGAACATCGCCGGGAAAGAGCTGCAGGCGGACCGTGCCGCCGCAGTTGCGGAATTTGAATTGCCAGGCCCCAGGCACGGAGTGGTGCGGAGAAGGCTCCACCGTCCATGTCGGAGGGTGCGACAGAGAGATTCCGTGCTCGGCGAAGGTACCGAACGGCAACGGGTTCGCTTCTTCAACATCCAGCACTGGCTCGGCGACCAAGACAGCTGTCGGGATTGCCTCGACGGCCAGCGCGGCCTTCCGCCGTGATTGCAACACGAGCTGCAACCCGATCATGCCCAGGCCGCCAAACAGGAACACGCAGTTCGCCGTTCTGGCGATCACGGGGGGCATCTTGTTGCTTTTTTCCGTCACGCCAAAGATCTGGTCGCCCCCCTTCAGGAACGCAACGCCTCCGAACAGGAAGTACAAGGCGCCGAAAAACGTCCGACCGCCGAATTTGCGACCCAGCCAGGTGGCCAGGGCGCGGAAGGGTTTGCCAATCTTGTCCTTAAGGTAATCCTCCGCCGGCTCTTTCCAGAAGTCGTCGGGCATGGACTTCTCCTTCAGTCCCTCGCCGAGAGGTCGAAGCCTCACCTCCGCGACGAATGCTCGGTAGAGGAGAGTTCAATCCTTGGCGATAGAAGTTGGCGGTGGCGGGTTGGTCGCAACACTGGCCCAACCTTCCGTTGCAAGTCCTGGCGTGTACTTATGGAGCCCTCTTCAATCGCAAAGTGAAGTTCCCGGATTGGCCACGGCTACCACGCCAGACGAAATCGATTGTGTCTTCCCGAAGGGTCCCTTCGTTGTCGCCGAGGGTGACGCCCTTGGCGACCCGCACGACCCGCACGTCCTTCCCCAGCCAGGAGACCTTGCCGCCCGTGACGGTGCCGGTGACCTCCCAGTCGAACGCGGTGGAGGTGAACCGCGCCCGGAACGTGTCGCCCTTGCGCTCGAGGACGGTGAGCTTGTGGTTCAGGGTGTTGCCGACCCAGACCGACCCCGCTTGGAATGCGTCGTCGGTCCCCTTGCTCCCGGACTCCCATTCACAGATGTAGCCCGGGCGATGCACACTCGCTTTAGCCGTGTCTGCTTGGTCGGCCCACTGGCCGTTGCTGGCCGCCCACAGCAACAGGTAATGCTCCCTGCCGCCGGCGTTGTTCGGCTGGCCCTTGTTCCAGTTCTTGTAGCTCATCGGGCTGCCGTCCACCCAGACCCAGACGCCCTCTTTCTTTTCGTCGGTCGCCCCCAGCCAGGCTTCCTTGAGGCCCGCGTCCAAAACGAGCTTGGTTAGGAACTGGTTTTGTTTCGCGTTGGTCACGATCGCCAGGCGGCCGCCCTGGTTGTCGCAGTGTTCCTTGGCGGCGTGCCAGGACACGACTTCGGTGAAGACGTGATAGCGCTTGCCCTCAAAGGTGGTTCCCTTGGTCGAGGGAGGCTGCTTAGGTTGGGGCTTGGGTTGTGGCGGTGTTGGAGCGGCTTTGTTGGCGTCTGGGTGCGGCGTCGCCGGAGGCCGGTTTTTGCGGTCCTTCACCGGGAAAGGCGTGAAAGCATACTTGTCCTTGTCCGTTTCCGCGCGCACCTGCGGCAGGAGTTCGGAATACTTGAAGGCAGGCCACGGATCGGGCCGTTCGAGGAAATAGTGATGAATCACGTCAAGATCCTTCTGCTGCCGGTTGGCGTCTGCCACGGCCTTTTCGAGCTTCGCCGCCAGCGTACGTACCTCGTCCCGTTCTTTTTTCTCGTTCAGGAAGCGCGCATTCTGAATTCGCGCCTGCACCACGGAGAGAGCATTGGCCACCTTCGGCCAGTCAAGGACCGTCGGCGTGAACCGATTGAAGGACAAGACCGCTTCGCGGTACTCGGGATGCTTGTTCGCCAAGTCGATGTGGGCGGCGTAATACTCGGGCATCCCGATCTGGACGAGGACGAGTTCTCCATCCGGGTCGACGTAGTTGGAGGGGGAAACAGTAGCAGACTGATGATTGGCAATATTCCAATAGGCGGCCTCGAGCTTGGCCAGCGCGGCCGACGCCGCCGCGATATATTTCAGGGCCTCGGCGCGCTCGGGCCCGAAATTGAAGGGCGCGATCTTGCTCACGGTTACCTTCACCCACCACGATCTCGACGGTCCGTCCACGGGCTGGACCGTTCCCCAAACCTGGTACAAGCGGCCATCCCAGAGGTTGCGAAACTCGCTTTGGCGCGACGGATCGGTTGTGGTGGCCTCCAACGTGGGCCAGCCAACCTGTCGCTCATGAAAGTCCCGGAGCAGGATCGAGGCCGTCTCGCGCGGCTGTCCGGATTTCGTCTGGTCTTTGGACGTGCCGATCAAGATCCCGACCCAACCGTCGATTTTTTTGCCGGCGGTGAGCGTCCGGGCGAGGAAGGACTCCAGTTTTTTCTGCGCATCATCAGCCACGAGCGCGGTTTTCGCATTTTCGATTTCCGCCTGAATCTGCCGTAATTCCTTCTCCCATTTCAGTTGGTCGGAGCTGCCGACAATCGAATTGAGTTCCGGCGACGGGCCGGGACCTGGACCCGGTCCGGGACCTGGACCTGGGCCCCTCGTCTGCACAAGCCGCGCGCCAATACCCACGACCAGGACCACGCCCAGGATCGCACCCAGCTTAGCCTTCAGGCTGAGTCCGAACAGTCCGGCCTTGGCCGTCGCCGG
Source organism: Gemmataceae bacterium (assembly GCA_022616245.1). GTDB lineage: Bacteria > Planctomycetota > Planctomycetia > Gemmatales > Gemmataceae > JAKEFD01. The sequence continues at coordinate 49,142 of JAKEFD010000169.1, read as the reverse complement.
CGCCACCCGAACCGGGGTGGGCGCGGCGGCTGCGGCTGGTGTGGCCTTCGGCAGGGCGACCGGTAGAGCCGCGCTCGGCGCGCGCTCTCGGGAGGCCGAAACTGCCACCGGGGACGGGGACATCGGTGTGGCGAAGGGAATTGCCGGTGGCGCAGCCGTGATCGGCATGTTGAAACGGTGGCCGCACTTCGGACAGCGCAGTGTTTTGCCAACCGGTACCCCCTCGGTTCGGAGCGCCACCCCGCAGCCCGGACACTTCGTTCGTTGCGGAGCAGGCATGACTGGCGGCGCTGGGGCCGGTTCGGCAACGATTACATCCGCACCGTCGCGCTTTCCGGCACGGCTTGCCAGCGCGGCATTCTGCGCGAACAGCTCGGCGGCAGACTTTAGCAGGTTCACGAAACTGTAAGCCTGCCCCGCTTTGGTCCGGATCGTGATCGACGATGTCAGCATGCCCGTGGCAGGCTCAAGCCCGACAAGTTCCGCGTAGGGGATGGACGCGGTCAGTTCCTTGAACTGCCAACCCTTCATCATCAACGATGCGTCGAACCGGATGATCAGGATGCGCCGATCGGTGATTGCCAAGAGGTAATTCTTCGATCCGCCGAATAGTTCCCCAATGAAGGGGAGGATGCGAATGAGAAAGGGCGCTTTGGTTTGCGCGTCTTCATAGGCGAAGAGCTGCTCGCCCGGCATGAGCTGCGCGGCGATGATGTCTTCATAGCGCTGCCGGTTGCACTCGATAACTCCGCCAATCGCTTGCCCGACGGACTGTCTGATGCCCATGGCCGGCTCCTACTTCGATTGTGACTCTTTCCAAAACTCTGCCGCCGGTCTCCCGTTAATCTCCACCAGCGTCTTGATCGCCTTCAGCGTGTTGGTGTCGCGAACCGGGTCGAAGTCGCCGTACAGCCAATGAATGCTCATGTTGGCCAAGGGCGTAAGGTCCGTCACCGGGCATCCCTTCAGCATCAGGCGCGTAATGCCCGTGTCCTTGAGGGGCGATAGATCCTGAACGCGCGTGGATTGACAATCCAGAAAGAAGATGGTCGGCAGCTTCCGCAAGGGGCTGAGGTCGCGAACCAGCGTGCCCCAGCACGACAGCCCGCGCAGCTTGGCGCCGGCGAGCGCGCTCAAGTCGGCGACATAGGCGCCACCGCACTCCAGGTACTCCAGCCGGGGCAGATCGCGAATCGGGTCGAGATCATACAGGCTGCCCTTGTGGGCCGCGCTGCCGTTGATGGTCAAATGCTGAAGTCGGGTCATGGCACGCACAGGCGCGATGTCCGTGATCTGGTCGCTGAAAATCATGAGCTTGAAGCGGCCGTCCTTCTCTTCGGGAAACAACTTGCCGTCGAAGCCGGGATTGAGCTCGCGCAGCTTGGCCGACACTTCGGGGAGCTGCTCGGCCCAGGACAGGGCGGCGACGCGCTTCGTCCACGGCTCGAGGCTTGCACGCCGCGCGTCGTAGGCTTTCCAGAAGTCCTCCACGGGCGTGTCGTTGATCGTTGCAGGGTCTTCATGGCCCGCAGCGTCTGCGGATGCCGTTCGGGACGGAACTCGCAGTACAGGTGCCGCAAGCGAAGCTCGGCCAGCGAACGCAGCTCGACCACATAAGGCGCCTTGAGATGGAGCTTTTGCAGCGGCAGGTCCGCGAGCGGCCACAGATCGGCGTCGGTGACGAACGTGTGGTCGAGGTGCAGCGTTTTCAGCGGCAGGCCGCGCAGCGGCCTCAGGTCGGTAATCGGGTTGGCCCAGCACCCTAGCTCCTGAAGCTTGGTGAGACCGCGTAGAGGCGCCAGGTCGCCGACGCGGTTGGCGCTGAAATCGAGATAGAACAGCTTCGTCAAGCTCCGGAGCGGTGAGATATCGACCAAGCGCCCTTGGCCCGACGCGCTGCCGTGACACGTCAGCATTTCGAGCTCGGCCAGCGCCCGCAGCGGACTGATATCGGTGACCTGGTCGGTGATGATCCTGGCTTCCACGACCTTGCCATCTTCAACGCGCGGACCGACCGTGCCGTCGAAATCTGGGTTCAGCTCGCGCAGCTTCTCGCCTACCCTCGCTACTTGTTCATCGGCCGGCAACGCCGCGACCTGGGCCATCCAGGCATCGAACGGGGCCAATTGGCGCGGGCGCAGTGAGACCTTCACTTTCGTCTCGTGCTCGCCCTTGATGGTGAACTGGCGCGTGGAGAACTCGAGCTTGCCGACGGGATTGCGGACGTCGATCTCATACTCACCGGTGGGCAGGTTGTGCTTGCCGACGGAGAGCACATAGGTGCGGTCGGTCTTGCGATCGTGCAAACTGATGCCGCCGGCCTGGGCGATCATGACGGCGACATCGGGGTCGTCGGTTTCGATGATGAACTCGCCGCGCTCGGTGCGCACGAGCATGACCACAGTCAACACGGCAGCCAGGACGAGCGCCGCGGCCACACCAGCGCGCCGCCACGGAATCAGCCGTCTGACGGGCCGAAGGGCAGGGACAGTCAGTTTTTGCCCGATAGTTGCGAGCTGCTCGGCGACGGCCTGCGCCGAGCACGGTCGTTGTGCCGGATCGCCGGCCAGAAGCTGCTGAATCAGCGTCGATAATTCCGGCGGCACGTCGGAATTGAGTTGATGCGGCGGGACGGGTGCAGTGGAGTCTGGGCCGGGCGTCCGAAGTGCCGCGGCGGTCAGCGGCGTTCGGCCGGTGGTCATGCGATAAAGCACACAGCCCAAGCTAAACAAATCGCAACGTTCGTCTGTCGGGCTGCCGATCCGTTGTTCTGGGGCGATATAGGCGGGTGTTCCGATGACCATGCCGGGATGCGTCAACGATAGCTCATCATCGATGGCTCGAGCCAAGCCGAAGTCCAAGAGTTTGACCCTCGCCGGCGCTGTGCCTTCGTCTTTGAGAAAGATGTTGCCTGGCTTGACGTCTCGATGGATCAAGCCCCGACCGTGGGCAAATGCCAGTCCACGAGCCGTCTCGCAGGCGATACGAACTGCTTCGGCGACCGGCAACTTTCCAGCACCGGTTGTGCGCTCGACGTGTTGCAACCAATCTTCCAGCGTTTGCCCGCGCAACAATGGCATCGCGAAATAGGGGATGCCGCGGTCCTCACCGACGAAATGGATGGCCACGATGCGCTCGTCGTCCATAGCGGCGACCGCGCGCGCCTCGCGCAAAAAGCGCGCGCGGGCTGCCGAATTAGCAGCGATGCTTGGTTGCAGGGTCTTGATCGCCACCAAGCGCTTGAGAGTCGGATCGTCGGCCTGGAACACGACGCCCATGCCGCCCGCGCCTAGGATTTTCAGGACGCGGTAGGGGCCAAGCCGGCCAAGCTCGTCCGACTCCTGCGGCGGAGTGAGGATTGCTTGAAGGTCGGCGCTGGCGGGCCTGTTCGTTCTCTCCTCGACTTCATGGAGAGGGTTGTGGGGTGCGGCAGCTTTGCGAATGTCGGCGCCAATCATCCTCGAAAACCGTTCGACCAACGCCTGAACAGCGTGGCTTTCGGGCTCGTGGACGCCGCTCGCTGTCCGCGCTGCGGCAACCAAAGTGTCGTCAGCCGGCTGTGCTTCGACCGTGGCAGCGCAGCGATCGCACTCCTCCAAGTGCAACGCAAGGGCCTCCGCTTCCACCTCCAGTAGTTGGCCGAGCATGAGGCGCTGCAGGATCTGGTCGTTGGGACAGGTCATGTTTCCGCTTCCTTTGCGCTGCCGAGCGCAACTTCTAAGAGTATGCGCGGATGGATCGAGACCTTGCGAAAAAAACCTGTGCGGGACTGCAATTCAACCTGGAATGCCTGGGTGGCTCACAAAATCAATCAAGTAGCCCATGCAACTCGCGGCGCAAGCGCGTTAACACACGAGACTTGGCGGCATATACAGTGCCGATGCGAATGCCGAGTGAAGTGGCGACTTCCGCCGCGTTGCGGCCAGCTACAACATGACACTGAAACGCCTTCCAAGCAACTTGGGAGAATTCTGGCTCGATGAGCTGCAAGGCGCGGCGCACGAGCTGTTGGCAGTACTCCACCTCTTCAAAAGCTTCGGCCTCATCAGGCGCGGCGACTTGGTCCAAGCTGTCATATCCAGTCACACTTATCCCTTTCCCAGTTGAGCCGGGGCAAGGACCGCGCCGGTTTCGTTCGCGCCACTTGTTTAGCGCCACAACGCGCAGCCAATTGCGGAAGCTGCCTCCTTGCTCGTAGCGGAATTCGGGCAGCTTGCGCAGCAGAAGCTCGAAAACGTCCTGGACCAGATCCTCCGCATCGTGCTCCGGCAAACCCGCACGGCGCGCCCAATAGTACAGAAGAGGAGTGTACAGCCGCACAAAACGTAGCCAAGCTTCTTGGTCGCCCGGCGTCCGCAAGCGTTCGAGCAGCGTGAGAGAGGTTGTGTGCACTGAACTACAGCTTTCGACAATTGGAGCAGACGGTGGTACAGTCTAAGCGGACGAGAAGCAGCCCGCAAGTTGATGGAAAAAGTGGTTCACCTGAGTGCTAATAGCAATTAGCTCGATGAGAATCTGGCGAACTTGACCCGGCCGAGCCCTTCACCCACTACTCAAGGCGACCAGATTTCGCGCAATAAAGCGCAACAAGAAACCTGGCCCAACGACCAGGGCGTGACCAACTGCGGTCTATGCAGCGTGCGATTTGCGCCGTCGATTCGGCCTCGTTTTCGGCCGGCACCGTCTCTCGTTCCGGCACCAACAACCTTGCCAAGAGCTGATGAGCCGAGAACGGGATGGGCGGTGTTGAATGATGGGCCGACGGTGCCTTCGCTCGTGGAAACATTAGGATGCGACGGAAATCAGTTGCGCAATCGGACCGGCCACTTGCCTCGTCTACCCTGCAGTTTCCTCAATGGCGTCAAACACTCGACGAACGGAGAAAATCATGGTTCGTTCGCGGAGGTTTCCTCCAGCACATACTGGTCAAAGGATCGCACTGTTTTTGGGACTGTTTCTATCGATGGCGGCGTTAGCGGTCAGCCGGCGAGGACAAGACGGTGCGGGTATGGGATGCGAGCGGCAAGGAGCAACACCTCTTGAAGAAACACGAGGACATCGTGCATGCGATTTCTTGGAATCCCAACAGTACCCGCGTGCTCTCGGCCGGCATGGATGGCCTGCTGTGTCTCTGGGACGTTCAGACGGCGGCACTCATTCGATTCAGAAATCTATCGCGACTCGAGGCCGCCGCCCGCTAATGACCACATTCGTGCCTCGTCACATGTAGCCACAAGCCCCCGACATTGCGACAAGGGCTGCAACGGAGCCGTCAACTATGCGGCGTGCTGTCCCGTGCGGTTCCGATTTGGCCGAGTTCTCGGCTGGCGTGGCGCCATCGCTGTTTTCGGCAAGTCCAATGCCTGATCTTTCGTGCGTAGGTCGATGTGACGTCCCATCGACCAGCGCAGCCGCGACCTTGGCGCGTCGGCGTGTCGGAGTTACCTGAATTCTGGAAGCCAGTGTCCAAATTCGGTGTGCCGTTGCCGAGCCTGGCGGTACTACTTTAACAGAGTATCGTCGTGTATGCCGAGGATCGTCGCATGCCCACCTTAAAGACCTCGCTGTTAAGCCATCTGCATCGCCTCATGCCGGCAGACGCGGACTGGCTGGCTCGCTTTGTCGCAAATCGCGATGAGGACGCTTTCGCTCATCTCGTGAGCAGGCACGGGCCGATGGTGTTGCGCCTTTGCCGGAGATTGGTCGGCGATGCCCACCTGGCGGAGGATTGCTTTCAGGCGACCTTTCTGGCGCTGGCGCGCCAGGCGGCGTCGATCCGCCGGCCAGGCGCGCTCGCTGCCTGGCTCTATGGCGTTGCCCACCGCGTCGCGGCCAAGGCACGGCAAGAACACTCGCGACGGGAAACTCTGGGTAGCGAGGCAGTCGCGGAATGTCCGGACCCCCGGCCGCATACCTTGGACCGGCTCACCGGCCGCGAGCTGATGTTGGTCTTCGAGATGGAGCTGCAGCGCTTGCCGGAGTCGTATCGGCTGCCGATCCTGCTCTGTTGTGTCCAGGGCCTCAGCCTGGAGGAAGCTGCCGGATGCTTGGGCTGGACGGCCGGCTCGGTCAAGGGGCGGCTGGAGCGCGGCCGGGCACGCTTGCATGCGCGGCTGAAGCGGCGCGGGCTGACGCTTGCGCTTGGTCTGAGTGCCATCGAGGCGGCGCGCGGGCTGGCTGCGAACACGCTCGCGCCGTGCCTGGCAAACAGCACGGTACGGGCAGGGCTGGCGTTTGCGCGCGGTTCGTCGACCGGGATTTCGGCCGAGGCGGTGCGCCTCGCGATGGATCTGATAGGCTCGGCATGGCCACGGCGAATGCTGACATGGATGTGCATGCTCGGCGTCGGTTTCGCGGCGCTCGGGGCAGCAGCGTTGTCCCGGCCAGCGGTGAACGACGGGCCGTTCGAGGGCGCCGGGCCGCCGGCATTCCACGACCGGCCGGATGAAGCAGCCGGCAAGCCAGAGGGTGCTGGCGACGTCCATGCTCGCGAAAACCTGCCGCCGGGCGCGCGATTTCGTATCGGAAGCACCCGGCTCCAACATGGCTCGTCGATCTACGCCGTTGCCGCTGCGCCGGACGGCAAGCTCCTGGCGTCCGTAAGCGGGGATGGCGACCTGAGCATGTGGGAAATGCCGACGGGACGCGAGCGGTATCGAAAGTCCGTCGGTCCTCCCTCTGCTAGCTTCCTGGCGTTCACGCCTGACGCGAAGTCTCTCATTCTGAACCAGAAGAGCAAGCTCTGTCTGCTCGACGTGGAAACCGGCCAGATCAGCAAGCAGCTCGGGGCAAGCGCAGCGGCTGGCGTGTTCTCGACCGACGGCAAGGTCCTGACCGTCGTGGGCGGCACGATCCGGCGTTTGGATTTTGCAACTGGCAAGACGCTGTCTGAGTGGCAGTTCCACAAGGAACCGCCGCCAGGGTTCGTTGGCGGGTTGGGCGGCGGCATGGCTTCACTCGAAGGCCGGCTGTCTGCCGACGGCATGCTCGTGGCGATGCTTGAGACCTACCACTTCAACAACACCAAACAAACGCTGCGTGTGCACGAGGTTGCAAGCGGCAAGGAGCTGTACCGCTTGAACCTGTCGGCGCCCTGGGTCCGCGATGTCGCATTCGTCGGTGACAACAAGTTTGTGGTTACCGGCAGCACCAACTCCACGCTACGCGTGTGGGAACTCGCAACCGGCAAGGCGGTTCGCGAGTGGAAGCCCGACCCACGTCAGAATGTCGAATACAGCAGGATCCACGTCCTGACCATGCCGGATGGCCAATCTATCTTGGCGCAGGGGCCGGACGGCCTGATGCGCTGGGACTGGCGCACCGGCAAGAAACTCCACAGCTATTTCGACAGCACGGGCCCGATCGCGTTCCTGGGCGGCGGCAAGGCGATGGCCGTGCAGGGTTGGCAAACGGTCAGTTCGCTCTGGGTCCTCGACACGGCGACCGGCAAGAATGTCTGTCCGCTGCCGCGACCCGGCCACCGCGTCGCCTATTCACCGGACAGCCGACTCATTGCTTGGTCCGAGGCCGACGCTTTGGTGGTCGCCGACGCCGCCCTGGGCAAGGAGATTCGGCGCTGGCCGGCACACAAGGGGGGTGTCGCTCCATTCACGTTCGCGGCCGACGGCAAGACGCTTGCCTCGGCGGGCGGCGACAATCGCATCCGCCTGTGGAACCTCGATACCGTCACGGAGATTCGCTCGATGGAGCAGTCTGGAGTAAGCCGGCTAGCATACTCGGCGGACGGCAAACGGCTGGCGGCGGTTCTGTACTGGCACGAGGAAATCCGCCTCTGGGACCCGGCAACGGGCCAGCAGCTTGGCCAATGGCACGCCAAAGGGCTCGCGACACTTGACCCAGGTGGGCGCGTGGCCGCCGTCGGCGACCGCAAGCACAAGGTGCTGCGGCTGGTCGACCTGGCCAAGGGCATGGAAGTCCATGTGCTGCCTGGCTACCAGGACCGGATCGGACATCAGTATCAGACCAAAAACCAAAAGGGCGGTAGCCATGGCGATTTTCCACCCTTGTTTTCGCCGGACGGGCGACTGCTGCTGGCCGGGGCCGAGGCGCCCGAGGAAGGCCCCGATGACGATTCTCTCAAGAATGGCGTGGTCCATTTCTGGGATGTCGCCAGCGGCAAACGGTTGCCGCCGAGGATCAGCGGCAGGAAGTTCATCGATGACCGCTATCTTGCGTTCTCGCCCGACAGCCGGCTGCTCGCCATCATGCGTTCGGATTGCACGATTTGCCTGATGGACACCGCCACGGGTGAGGTGGTGCGCACGCTGGGCCAGGCCGAGGACCGCATGACCGCGCCGGCCGTGTTCACGCCCGATGGCCGGGTGCTGGTCACCGCCGTCGGCCACCTTGTCCAGCTCTGGGAGGTTGCCACCGGCGGCGAGCTGACCTCCCGCCGCGGACACCGGGGCAATGTGGATCTACTGGTCATGTCGGGCAACGGCCGATCGGTAGCGACGGTGTCCCGCGACCACACCATCCTGGTCTGGGACCTGACGCGGTTCAGCACCGGCGCGCTGCCGAAGGCGCCGCTGACGCCGGTGCAGCTCGAATCCGCATGGACGGACCTGACCAGCAGCAACGCTGTTGCGGGCCGTCGCGCCGTTGAAACGCTGTGTGCGGATCCGGCTCAGGCGGCGCCCCTTTTGCGCGAACGCCTGGCGCCTATCAAGAGCCCCGATAGCAAGCAGGTTGCGCGGTGGATCGCCGACCTGTCGAACGACGTCTTCGAGAAGCGCCAGCTTGCCTCGGATAATCTCGAGCGCCTCGGCGAGCTTGCTGGGCCGGCATTACGTACCGCCCTTGCCGCCGAGCCGCCGCTCGAAGCACGCCGGCGCATGACCGCGTTACTCGCCAAGCTGAGCCCCGCTGTTTTGCCGCCCGAAGCCTTGCGTGGCGTGCAGGTCCTGGAGATGATCGCCAATCCCGAGGCGCGAAAGGTGCTTGCCGTGCTGGCCGGCGGCGCGGCCGGCGCTCGGCTGACGCAAGAGGCACAGGCATCACTGGAGCGGCTGGCGCAATGACGGGACCACGGGGGAGATCGGGGTTGGCGATCAGGGTCGTGCAGTCTTCTGGAACACGATCACGAGCTGCCCGACGTTGCGGCCGAACCCTAGTTTGCAGACGAACAACTGCTCGCCCTTGATGCGGCTCTCACGCGGTTTGCCGCTGAAGACCCGGTCGCTGCCCGGGGGTCGAACTGCGTCACTTCGCCGGCCTCTCGGTCGAGGATGCGGCCGCCGCTTTCGGTCCAAGACGCCGGCCACGGCATCGACGACGCCCTGCCGCGTATGTTCGAACCCTTCTTCCACCAAAGAGCGCGGCAGCGGCCTGGGCCTCGCCGTCGTTAAGCAAATCGTCGAAAGCTTCGGCGGCAAAATCCACGTCTACAGCAAGGTGAACGAAGGCACGCGCATGGAGGTGTGGTTGTTGGAGGCACGCGGACAAGCAGTAGCGCTAGCCCTCGCACTCAAGGTCCGCACGTGCTAAAGTGATTAGTCATGGATCTCAACGAAGCCCTGACGCGCATACGCCTCATTGACCCGCAATTACGCAAAGCGGAATGGCGGCTCGATGACAAGACGCAGGTTCGCCGTGAGATTCCTGTCGATGGCTACGACGCCGAGCCCTGGAATGGAGTCACCGATTATTGTCTTTATCAGCCCGACGGCCAAGTCCTTGGCGTGGTCGAGGCCAAACGGACAAGCCGCAACGCGCGCGACGCCGACGAGCAACTGCGCCACTACGTCACCGAGATCGCTAAACACCAATCATTCGCGCCGTTTGGATTCATGACTAATGGCCACGCCACACATTTCTGGGAAGTGGGCCTGGCCAATCCGCGCCTCGTCGCCGGCTTTTTCACTCCGCAAGACTTAGCGCGCCTGCATTTCATTCGTCAAAACGGTCTGTCGCTGGCTGCGACGCCGATCGACACTTCGATTGTCGACCGTTCCTATCAGCACGAAGCCATCCGCCGAGTCGCCGAAGCGTTCGCCGCCAACAAGCGCCGCGCCCTCTTGGTCATGGCGACCGGCACCGGCAAAACGCGGACGACGATGGCCCTTATCGACCTGTTTCTGCGCGCCCGCCAAGCTCAGAAGGTCCTCTTTCTCGCGGACCGCGATGCGCTCGTGGATCAGGGGCTGACGGATGGGTTCAAGCGGCACCTGGCCGCCGAGCCGCGCGACCGCATCTATACCTACAACGTCGACAAAACCAAGCGCCTGTTCGTCGCCACCGAACAAACGATGAGCCTGTGTTACTCTCAATTCAGCCCCGGCTTTTTCGATCTCATCATCCTCGATGAAGCGCACCGCTCGATCGTCAAGCGCTTCACGGAAGTGATCGAATACTTCGACGCCCGCATGATCGGCCTGACCGCCACGCCGGCCAACTTCATCGAACGCGATACTTTCCGCGTCTTTGGCTGCGACGGCAACGTGCCGACTTTCCTTTACGACTACCAGCAGGCGATCAATGACCGGGTCCTCGTCGATTTCAGCCTCTACCAGGCCCAGACCGGCTTCCAGCGCAAAGGCATCAAGGGCGTTGACCTCAGCGAGGAGGACAAGAACGCCCTCGTCGAACAAGGGATCGATCCCGACACCATCGACTATTCCGGCACCGACCTCGAAAAATCCGTGAGCAATCGCGACACGTTGCGCAAGCAGTGGGAAGAAGTGATGGAGGTCTGCCTCAAGGACCAGTCGGGCCAACTGCCGGGCAAGACCATCGTCTTCGCAATGACCATGGAGCACGCGCGCCGCATCCAAGAAGTCTTCGAGGACATGTTCCCGCAGCATGTCGGCCTGGCCCAGGTCATCACCTCAAGCACCGAGCGCGTCCGCGACGGCAGCTATGGCGACGGCCTCATCACCAAGTTCAAGAAAAACAACCTGCCGCGCATCGCCATCTCCGTGGACATGCTCGATACCGGCATCGACGTTCCCGAAGTCGTGAATCTCGTGTTCATGAAGCCCGTGCAGTCGCGCATCAAGCTCTGGCAGATGATCGGCCGCGGCACCCGCAATCACGCCGCCTGCAAGTACTACGATCGGCTGCCCGACGGCAAGAAAACCGAATTCAAGATCATCGACTTTTGGCAAAACGACTTCAACAAGAAGGCCGACGATAAGCCGCCCGCCGACATGCCGGTCCTGGTTTCGCTGTTCAACACGCGCTTGAAGCTGGCCGAGGCGACCGTGGACCAACCACAAGGCGAAGTCTTCCCGCAGGCCGTCGCCGATCTGCGCGGCCAGATCGCCCGCATTCCGCGCGAATCGTTTCCCGTCAAGAAGGTGCTCCACGAAGTTGAGTCCGTTTGGAAAGATGATTTCTGGAACCTCATGACGCCGGCCAAGGCCGAATTCCTGCGCCTGCGGGTCGCGCCACTTTTGCGCTTCGCTGCTGACGTGGACGTGGCTGCGGAAACCTTTACCCATAAGTGCGAACGGCTCAATCTGCAAATGCTCAAGTACGAGCCGCGTCCGGACCTGTTGACCTCCATTGCCGAGGACGTGAGCCTGTTGCCGCCCGACATTTTGGACGACCCCGGCAAGAAGCCGAGCGTCAACCTGGCTTTGTCGCAGACGCTCGCGGAAGCTTCGCCAAAAGAGCTGACGCAGCTGATCCAAGACCTCGCGCCCGAGATGAAGAATCGCCGCAACCGCCCCAGCGCCTTCCTCAAGATCGACCTGCCCGATTTCATCGAAGCCCGCGGCGTCGTATCAATCGGCGAAGGCGGCAAGCAAATCTTGGTTGAGGAGTACCGCCAGCGCGTCGAAAGCCGCGTGGTCGAAATCGTCGCCAATCACCCGGCCCTCGAAGCCATCCGCCAGGGCCAGGAGGTAACCGACGAGCAATTAGTCGACCTGGAGCGCATCCACATCCGCGAGCTGGCCGGCGGCGACTTGGCGGTCTCCCCCGCCAACATCAAAAAAGCGTATGGCTTGAAGGTGGACAGCTTCCTCGGCTTCCTCCGTCACGTGTTGGCCCTGGAGACGCTGCCCGATTACGGCCAGGTCGTCCGGCGGGCCTTCGAGCGCTTCATCGCCGCACACGAGTACAATGCCGATCAGATTCGGTTTCTGCGCTCCGTTCAGGAAGTATTCCTGAACAAGCGCCGGCTCGTTGAGGCAGACTTGTATGAGCCGCCGCTGACCGTGTTTGGGCGAAACGCGGTGGAACGCTTCTTCACGCCGCAGGAAATTCGCGAGCTGCTGGAGCTGACGGAGACGCTGGCGGCCTAAATGCGACCGCCCTCGCGGAAACCTAAGGGAAATGGTAGGATAATTCTTCTTCTATGAAACGGAAGCTGAGCGCTCACCAATAACAACGGCCAATTGTCGCGCCCCATCATCGCTGAAAATCTCAAAGATGACGATTCAAGCTTGAACAGGGGAATATGTCATGAACGAAGCCCATCGCCGTATCGTAAGCCATTCTTTCCATGGAGGCCGCTTTGAAGACCACGGAGTCGAACTCGATGTCCTTCTGGAATTGATTCGCTACCAGACTTTGTTGGTCGAGCTCGCCAAGGAGCTTTGGCGGCGCTATCACCCCGGAAGAGAACGATTGCCGAAAAACTTTGAGGATTCACTTGGGCTGAAGTTCTACGAAGTTGCGCGCAACTGCGCCACCATTCCTTTGGTACGCGCGTTGGCCCCGCACGAGGAAAGCCAGTTTCCTGGTTTCCAGGGTGATGAGCTGGATGAGGCCGTGGAACTCGTCGCCATGACCATTGATGCCGCCGCGAACAACCAAGCGCTTCCGGACGAATTTCCCAAACACCTCTTGGCGCTGTTCGAAGATTACGGCAACACCCTGCGCGAAGATGAATGGATTGAGCAACAGCCGGCCCAGGCCGCCGCTCCGTCGCGCTATGACGCCGTGGTCCGGGCCCGGTTGACCGAATGGCTCTCACCGAGCTATCAAGCCTTTGTGGACGTGGCGGGGCCGGTGACCATGGCCAGGGTGAGCAAGCCGCGCATGGCCCTTCAGCTCGGCGCGGGCCAAGAGGTCGAAGCGGCCTTTCGCCCCCAAGACGAGGACCTCATCACCACGGCTTTGAAACAACACGCCACGGCCAAACTCCGGGTCATCGGGCGTGGCCAGTTCGGTCAGGATGGGCGCCTGCAAAAGATCGTCGAAGTGGAAAGAGTCGTGCTTTTGCCCGAAGGAGGAATTCCATTTGACGCCGCGGCCAAGCCGATCTGGGAAGAGTTCGCCGATGTACTCGCTACAGTTCCCCCGGAAGAGTTCGGCAAGCTGCCCACGGATGCGGCCCAGCGGCATGACGAATACCTTCATGGACCTTCACGGGAGGGCGTGTGAAAGCGGTATTCGCCGACACTTTCTACTGGATCGCGCTCGCGAACCCGCGCGATGAATGGCATCAAGCGGCCCGCAACGTCGCCTCGCGCCTCGGCCCCGTTCATATCCTCACCACGGACGAGATACTGGTAGAATTCTTGACCTTCTTTTCCAACAAAGGCGCGCTTCTTCGAGATACGGCGGGCAAACTCGTTCAGAAAATCATGAGCAATCCCAACGTGTCGGTCGTACCGCAAACGCGCGAATCATTCTTGAGCGGCTTTCGTCTTTACCAGTCCCGAACCGACAAGCAATACAGCATGACGGATTGCATTTCCATGGAGACAATGCGCTCCCATGGCTTGCAAGAAGTCTTGACCCATGACGATCATTTCCGCCAGGAAGGATTCACGATCTTGCTGACGGATAAGAATGCTTGAAGCAATCGCAAGAGCTCTATGTCGCCCCAGCTTCGGCCAGTGCAAAATCGCTTGAAACGGGTCTTTTTCAAATCTCCATTTTTTCCAGCTACTTCAGTTGACATAGTACTACCACAATTGATATACTTCGAGTAACGCTCCATAAAGTGTTTTCGAAACAGGAGGCGCCACAATGGGCTCCCAGATTCTTCGTCCCAACAAAGAGGAGTGGCTCGTCCAAGGCTCGTGGGGACGACGCAACTACGAGCCGATGAGCAAAGTCGATTTCTACGAGCTGCTTCACGGCGAACTGATCCAAAGCGGTATCCTGGCGGCGGATTCGCCGATGCCATCGAACAAACACCACGATCATGTCACGATGGAGGTGATGCGTAGCTCGTGGATTGATAACCGATGGGTTCGCGACGAACCGTTGGCCGCGAGGCTGAAAAACCTTCGAGAACGGGCGCATCTGACGCAAGACCAATTGGCGGAGAAATCGGCCCTGGACGTGGGGACGATCCGCCAGCTTGAACAGGGCACGCGGACGAATCCGCAGTGGCAAACCATCTGTGCCCTAGCTCGTGGTCTCGAGAAGGACGTGGTCGTTTTTGTCGGCACCGAGGGCTGGCAGCCGCCGGTAACCGATGAGCTGAGGAGAAGGAGGGACGAGGCTGAGAGAGGCTTCATAATCGAGAAAAAGATCGTAATGCGACTCGAATCCCTTGGCCACGCCTTTAACCGCGAGATTGACAAGCCTCGAAGAGTGGAGCTGAGGAGCATGACCAAGCCGGAACTCGAACAGCTGGCAGTGGAATTGAAAAATGCTCCTACGTGGCAGGAGGCGATCAGGATGATCGTGTCGGCAATTTGTGAGTCCAAGGCCGCGCGGCGAGCTGAAGAAGACAAGAAGTACGACGCGATTGGTGCAAAGGCGCGCGTCAGTATGACCCTCTGAGCATTGAATTAGGCTTCACTCGCCTCGCAACCTGCCCATGAACGCACGGTGCAGCAGCGTTTGAAAGCAGGTGCTCGGCTTGACGCAGGATTGACGGTTTCGCAAGCGCTCCGAAATGTGGTAACATATCGAAACTATCATCAGCCATAGTTTGAAGGAGACGGAAAATGACGGTCTTGTTGAACCCTCAAGGAAGATATCGAGGCCCGGGGCCCGACCCGAAAAAAAACCGCGTGCCGCGGGAGGCTGAACTCATGGGAATGATGAGTTCGGCCGACGGTCGAGACATCATCTTGGCCCTCTTCCAGGAAGCCAGAGGAATTCCTTTCGGCACTTGTGTTCAAGTCGGGACACTGATGCGGGGGGAAATGATTCCCTGCATTCTCGACAAGGAATATCCGACAACGTGATTTCAAGCGGCTCAATGCTTGGTTCTAGTCTTGCATTGGCGTGGAGTGTCTTGGCTTCGGTACGTGCCGTCTTCATGTTGAAGGTCTCAATCACCTTGGATTTGGAGAAGGTTATGTCTAAAGCCATCGCAAAGATTGTGGCGACGGAAGCGGCACTTCTGGGGCGGCGCGACCGGAGCCAAGAGACAACCGCGCCAATGTTGGAGGCGAACTAAAAAGCATGAGACGAAGTGCGGGGGACGAAAGTCCCCCCGCCCCTCCACTCGCAACCGCTGAACACCACTTCTCTTGGCGGCAACTGGGTCAGACCCCCTCCGTGAACGCCCGGTGCAGCAGCGTTTGAAACACGTGCTCGCCTTGACGCAGGGCTTCGCGGTGGACCTTTTCCGACCTTTCATGACGGTCCGCGATCAGTGCAAAGCGTTTTTGAAGTGGCAAAGGAGGAACGATAATCTCAACGCCTCGAAGTACATCCAACGATACGAACTTTTGCGCACCAGCAACGGACGACACGTTCAAAATGGACTCTTTGAACCGGATGTGGTTAAGTAGCGACTCGATGAATCTCGGCTCAAGTTTGCCCCTATTCGGCTGAATGAGCGCGACGTTTTTCAGGCTAAACTCGAAAGGCAAACAGTTCGCAACGGCATTCCCGACGTTTACGCCGATGTTGGTGTAGAGTACGTCCCCGAACTGTGGATTACATCGTTTGATGATCTCGCGATGAACCTCGGGAGTTACAAACTCCAAGTCCGTTAGATCGATTTCAAAGGGGCGAATGTTCTTCGACGTGATGAATGGCACACCGGCACTCACGCGTTCGGGCGTGTCGTGTGTCCCATCTGTGATGTTTGTGCAAATGGCGCTAAGTTTACTTCGGTCGTACTTTTTAGCATTGGATATCGGGTCGCCGAAGACTTCGTTGAAAACAGCAGGGGTGAAAGCCCTCGCCATCTCCAGCCCATACCGCCGCAGCCGCCGCAAACGGTCCGCCCTCTCCAAGATCGCCGCGATGCGCTTTTGATCGGCGAGGTCCGGCAGCTCGATGCTGAGGTCAAGCAGATCGTCGCGACGGACTGTAGCCTGATTGACCCATTGAGTGCAAAGCCGCTCGAAAACGCGATGCTTCCACTGAAAGTTGAGCCACAGTGCAAGGTAGCGGGGATGCAGCTTCGATTCATCTACTCGCAGACGGAGGAAGTGATTGCTGTACAAAACCGGCTCTTTGAATCCGGTGAAGAGCGCTGTCTTTCCCACAAGCTCAGGGCTGTTCGTGTGATTGAAGACGACGTCTCCGGGCGCTAACCGGTATTTCTGCGCTCTCCCATGGCTCGAAGGGACGCGGCGAATGGCGGACCAGTTGAGGGAGCCGTCAACCGCGACATTGTTCATGCGAAGCTGGACAAACCCAACCTCCACATTATCGCCGCAAGCAAAGCCGGGTGCGGCGCTCTTGAGAGTCTCGCCCAGGGCAAAGGCATGGACAGTCTTCATAACGCCTCTTCGAGCTGGGTAACAAGGTCGGCTGCGACCGCTTCCAAGCTCCGCATCCGCGCCAGCGTCACCTCCGGCCTCTCGTAAAACGCGTCGTCCTGCTCCACCTGCCGATACCGGCTCGCCGACAGATCGTAATTGTTTGCCTTTACCTGGTCCTCACTCACCCAAAACTGGCGGCCGAGCTGGTTGATCTCTTGTTGCAGCGGGGCGATCTTGGCTTGCAACTCGGACAACTCCTTTTCGCCCTGCTCGCGGGCCATCCGCGCTTTCTCCGCAGAGCCGTCGGCAGCGATCACTTCCTCGAAGCGCAGCCGGTGGATGGTGGCGTGGTGCTCCAGGCGGTCGGCCTTGAGCGGGCCGATTTGCTGTTGTAGGTCGGCGAGGCGCTGGGTGCGCTTCTGCTGGAACTTCACGTCCTTCCGCTTCTTCCAGCACTCCAAGAGGTCGGGAATGTCGTTGTCGGCGAGCTTTTGCCGCTTGTCGTCGAGCGAGAAGCCGTCGTGCTCCATGTCGTAGAACCAAATTCGCTCCGTGGCGGCCCCCTTGGTGAAAACGAGCACGGCCGTCGAGACGCCGGCATAGGGACGGAACACGCCCGAGGGCATGGAGACGACGGCGTCCAGGCGGTTCTCCTCGATCAGCTTCTTGCGCGCCTCGACGTGGGCGCGCGACGAGCCGAATAGCACGCCGTCGGGCACGATGACCGCGGCCCGGCCGCCGTTTTCCAAGAGGCGCAGGAACAGGTGCAAGAAGAGGATTTCGGTTTTCTTGCACTTCGTGGGGAGCGTTGGATTGACGTCGGCGGAGTCGATCGCGCCTTTGAAGGGCGGATTGGCCAGCACCACGTCGTACAGGCGTTCTTCATTGAAGGCCTTGGACAAGGAGTCGGAAGTTGGGCGAGGCGATGCCGTGCAGCATGAGGTTCATGCAGCCGATGCGCAGCATGGTCATGCCGGAGTCGTTGTCGTAGCCGGTCAAGCCCTTCGTCTGGAGAAACTTGTGCTCCTCAGCGGAGAGTTGGTCGCCGATCAGGTGGTGCGGGTAGCCGTCCTCGTCAAACGAGAGGTTGTCGGGCCGAGTATGCGTTTCGAGGGTGTGCTGATAGGCGCCGACCAGGAAGCCGCAGGTGCCCGCGGCGGGATCGCACACACGGTCGCCGGGCCGCGGATCGGCCAGCTTGACCATCATGCGGATGATGTGCCGCGGCGTGCGGAACTGGCCGTTCTGTCCCGCCGTGTTGAGCTTGGAGAGCAAATATTCGTAAAGGTCGCCCTGCACGTCCTGGTTTTGGCTGGAAATCTGCATCTCGTCGATGGCCTTCGTGGCTTCGATCAAGAGGCTGGGCTTGTTGATCTTGAACTCCGCGTTGGCCATCTGCTCGGCGAACGAGCCGCCTTCGCCGCCGAGGGTCTTGATGAACGGGAACACTTTTTCCTTGACATGGCTGAGGGCCTGGGCGGCGGGAAGCTGCGTCCAATGCGACCAGCGCAGCGTTTGGTCGGTGAAAATCGGCTGATGCTTCTTCCCGCGCAGACGCGCGGCCCGCTCGGCATCCTGCTCACGTTCCTCAAGGCGCTTGAAGAATAGGAGGAAGGAAAGCTGTTCGATGGCGTCGAGCGGATTTGACAGCCCGCCGGACCAGAGCTTGTCCCAGAGGGCATCGACCTTCCAACGCAGGGCGGAGTCGGTGAGCATGGTGCCGGTTTACCGCGAGCGGCGACGAGAGCAAGCAGATAGCGGCCGACAGCTAGTAGATCGGCGCTTTTCGGAAACGTTTCATTTCCCCGCCTATTCACCAATTTGAATAAGGGTTGGTCATTTTTCTCCGCAAGTCGCATTCTTCCATGTAGTTGCGTATTATCCACCCACGTTTCACTTCCTCGAAATTTGAAACGCGACCTACCCTGAAATGCACGGCACGGAATGCGCCAGTGCCGGCATGCTTTGCTCGTTTTGTTGGCACCGATGTCGGGAATCCGGGGCCACTTTGCCATCAACCGGGGCGAACTGCCGTTTGATCGATTGACATTTGGTAACACGAGGGTGGGGTGTGGGTGTGTCGCGCGACCTATTTTCAAAATGCCTTGAGGTGAAAGGACTTACGGCGAGAAAATAGGTAGCGCTAGGCTGTTACCAATCTTGGCCCTTCGAGGGCGAGGGGTCAGCGGTCAGGGGTTGGGGGTGAGGGCGAGGGGAGTTTTTCGGCTCACCCCCGGCACGAGGCTTGGATTTTGACTTTGCTGCGGTTGATAGTTTTGCAGCACCAATGAATCAGTAAGCTGTTGCTATTATGTTGGGGGGTACCTGTGTGACGCTTGACGCTCCGGAGCATTTCTGTGTCGCAACTACCTCCAAAATAATCACTTGTGCCGCTGCTCCGGAGCGTCAACCGGGAGAAAAATCTGAAGCTCCGGAAAAGGTGACGCTGCGGAATCCCCCAACCCCTCTCCCTAAGGGCGAGGGGACGGCTCTCCGTTGCCCTCCTCCGTTCCGCCCTCCTCCGTTCCGCTTACGCCATCGGGCATTCCCAAAAGCGCACTTTGCCGTCACGACAGAAGTTAATGATGCTGTTGTCTACTTGTCCCGGGTAAAAGAGAGCGGAGGCGATGACGGGATAGGCCCCCACCGCGCCGCCGTTGGGAAAGACGAGGTCGATATGATCACCGCTACGATAGTCGTAAGATTGGCCCGAGCGCACCCAGCAATTGCGCAGATAGATGAGGCCCCATTTGCCCCAGACGGCCGAAGGAGGCACCAGCTCCGCCGGTCCCATCACTGTCGTGTTGCGGAGGTATTGATAGAGTTCCTCGGCGCGGATGGCCCAGCCTTCGACCGTCGCTCCATCGGTAATGACGCTCTTGAATCGGCTTTTTGAGTACAGGCCGACTACCGCCAGTGTCATGCTCATGCGCACAGCACATTGGGCCGAGACCCCATCAATGGGATGCGGATCGGCGCGGAAGTCCTGGTACTTGCCCCACAATGACAAAAAGTTTGGTCGTTTGTGCGCCATTGGATTACCTCTCGTTGAAAAACGTGTCTACGGCCAAAAAAGGAAGCCACCGGTTTGGTCCCGGCGGCCCGGCTCCTCACCGATCACTATTTCTTCGGGGCGCGGAAGAGTGGGATGTCAGGCAGGTCGCCCACACTCTGCGATGCTGTGCCCTCGTCGGCGACCAGGTCGAGATCGCCCGGGCTAGACTTGGCGGCGAAGTGGACGTCCTGCATCTGCACCTTGCCGCCCCCAATACTGGCGGCGCTGTGATTCGAAGTGTTACTCACTCCAAGGCCCCAGCTCTCGAGCTCAATCCGGTCCTGGCCGACTCCACCGAGAAGTAGATCGCTGCCCTTGCCGCCGCTGTCCACGGTTTGCTCGCGCGTCAAGTCGTCGCCTCTCAGAAAGCGACCGTCGAAGTAGTTCGTGCCGGCCCTGGCGACCGGGGTCGCGGAAAAGAGGTTGCCCATGAATGCCCCTTCGTGACTGGACCATGCCGAGTCGGACACATCACCGTCGATGCTTTTGAGTTTCAGGAAGTAGTCCACGTGGGCCGGTGAGACACTGCCGTAGAAGCCCCACTGATAACTTGACGAGCCCCAGCCGCTGACACCCACGCCATTATTGCCGATCGCCGCGATTGTGCCGGCGACATGGGTGCCGTGGTTGTTGTCAGAGGCCTGTTGCTCGACCTGCGGCGCGAGCATCAGCACGGCCTCCGGCAGGCCGGCGGCCGACATACACAGCCGGTCCTCCAGGACTTCCAGAGCCGGTCGAGTTTTTGGTGATTGTTGGCGTGACATGGTCTCTTTCTCCTTGAAAACAGTTAGTGTTGGTTGTCGCCCAGTGCAGCGCAGTCGCATCGCGCCCCGTAAGTGCCGAAGCGTGACGACCAAGCATGTCGCTGGGTCACCAGGGACATCTCCAAAACTCCGCGTACCCCCGCAAGAGTTGGCAAAAAATCAAAGCGCTGTCGGCAGTGCCGTCGAAAGGCTCGATGACGAATCTGGCTTGACGCGACCAGGGGCTGCAAAGGCTGCAGCGAGCCGCGTGCCCGTTTCCGGCACACCTGCCGGCTATCCGCTTTTGCGCCGGACGCCGTTGTACCCGGTCTCGTCGGTGGCCCGCGCCCTGTACTTTGGATGTCGGCGGATCGCGCTATCGAGCGCGTTCCAGAGCAGCTCCTCTGGCTGGCGGCGCTTGAATAGCACGTCGGCAATGTCCCACGCGAGCTTGAAGACCTGGTCTTCCTCGGCCCACTCACCTGTGAGCCGCCAGTCGGCGGGCAACTTGTTGTACAGGAAATACGACTGGGTCACGTAGGCCAGGGACTCGTCCTCCACGACAAGCATCGTCCCCTCCGCGCGCAGGTCAAGGCCGGCGTGGACTGCCTCATGGACGACGCCGCCCCGCTGTTCCAGCGTCGGGTTGCATTCGAAGCCCGTGTAGATACGGTCATCGTTGTGGTCGTATTCGGCCCAGCCCTGCAAGGCGCTGTCGAACTGTACCGTAATGTCGTCGTCAATGATCCGCCCAGCCACGCGCGCCAGCAGGCGTCCCATGTAGAACTGCCGACCGCCAAACGAAATCGTCAGCCCGGGCAGCACCGGGTCGGCGAGGATGTCGAGCACGGTGCGTTTGAGTGTGCTGTCCGGCGGCTTGATGGCCGGCAGGTAGATCTGACCGGTGGCTCCCTCGAAACTCCAGTTCTTGCCGTCGTTGCTGATCGTGCAGCCGACGTTGCGCCGCAAGTACCAGTTGACGACCGCGCACTTCTCCTGCAAGTTCGCGATCCTGGCGACGGTGGGGAAATTAAACTCGATCAGTTCCCAGACTCCCAGCCCGTGGTCGTCGGCGATTGACTGCCAGGTTTCCTTCGAGCGCGTGCCGAATCTGTAGGGACTTCCTCCGGTCGGTCTGTAATTTGTCGGCAGCGGGTCAGCCGGCGTTTTTTCGATCACCATGAGAGTTCTCCGAAGCGGAATCGTGCAAGTCGTATGGATTCTCTTCCACGTATCGGCGTCAAATGCGAGCGCAGCCATCGGTCGGGCAGCGAGTTCCCTACATTTGGGTCCGTTCGCTCTTAGGTCCGGGTGTTTCTCTTCAGGTCGTAGCCGGTCTTGATGGCGCCGTCCAGGGAGCCGTCTGGCTTCTGTTGCCTGTAAACGAATTCGATCTTGGCAAAGTTCATGGTGAACTGATCGGTCGGTACAATGTCGCCATGCCCGTTGCCGCCGGTCTGGTAGCTGGTGATCATGACGTCCTGCAGTCTCACCGTGAGATAGTCTTGCTGCTTACCGCCCGCCTTGCGGCAGAGTAGGCTGGCTTCCTCGATGTGCAGGCCGGTGGCGCAGGCCAGCATCAGCTTGGGGCTGGCCTTGCTCATTTTCGCGACGCAGTGAAAGTCTTGCATTTGCACCTTGCCAGCGCCACCACCACCGCCGCCGCCGTGCGTACCGGACTGGGTCTCACGCCAACTCCACGAGTCGAGATCAATCGCGTTTTTGTGCGCGTCGTCGGTCACATCGCCATCAATGCCTTGGAGCTTCAGAAAGAAGTCAACGTTCGCCATTTTCAACCTCCTCAGTGTGTAAACGGGCGAGAATGCCCTGGTCCGAAGGGACATCTCCAAAACGCCGCCGAACCCCGCAGCAGATCGCAAAAAAAAAATCGTCGCGCCGGAAGCCGGGAAGTCGAAACCGGCAAGAAGCGAAGGTTGCAGGTCCGCGCCGGCACACTTACAATTCGGGTGTTGCGATCTCGTTCGCCTGCGCGAGATGCCCTGCCATGCCTTCCGAAGGCTCGGTCAGCCGCTGGATAGAATTGCTGAAGGCCGGCGACCAAGCCGCGGCCCAGCCGTTGTGGGAACGCTACTTCCACCGTCTGGTCGGCCTGGCGCGCACGAAACTCCCGGACAGCCGTCGCCGGGCGGCCGATGAAGAAGACGTGGCTCTGAGCGCCTTTGACTCGTTCTGCCGGGGCGCGGAAGCCGGCCGCTTTCCACAGCTGGCCGACCGTGACGATCTGTGGCGGCTCCTGTTCACATTGACCGCGCGCAAGGCCTTCGACCAAATGCGCGACGAGAACCGGCTCAAACGCGGCGGCGGCGCCGTACTCGGTCAGTCGGCCCTGAAGGCCGCAGGCGCGGAAGACGAGTCGCCGTTCGAGTGGTTTGTCAGCAGGGAACCGACGCCGGAATCGGCGGCGATGGTCGTTGAGGAATGCCGGCGGCTGCTCGCGCGTCTGAACACAGATCAGTTGCGCACGATCGCAATGTGGAAGATGGAAGGCTACACGAACGAAGAAATCGCGGCCAAGCTCGACTGCGCGCCGAGCACCATCGAGCGCAAGCTCCAGCGCATCCGCACGCAATGGGAAGAGGAGGTCGCCCCGTGACCGCACCCTTGACGCCGACCATGATCGAGCGGATCGACGAAGTCTGCGACCGCTTTGAGGCCGCCTGGAAGGCAGGTAAACTGCCGCGGGTCGAGGATTATCTGGACGCGGAGGCCGTCCCGCTGCGCGAGGCGCTGCACCGGGAGCTGTTGCGAGTGGATGCGTATTACCGGCGCCGCGCGGATGCAGCCTCCACGTTGGTGCGCGGCACAGGTGCGCCGCCGCCGGAACGTCCCGTCGTCGCGGGCTACGAAGTGCTCGGCGAGCTGGGCCGTGGCGGCATGGGCGTCGTCTACAAGGCTCGGCAGCTCCGGCCCAACCGCTTGGTGGCCCTCAAGATGATCTCGGGTGGCGCCCACGCCGGCGCCGGGGAGCTAGAGCGTTTCCAGCGCGAGGCCGAGGCGGTCGCTCAGCTTCAGGATCCGCACATCGTGCAGGTCTACGAAGTCGGCGAGCAGGACGGTCGGCCGTATTTCACCATGGAGTACGTCGCCGGCGGCAGCCTGGACCGGTTCTTGGCTGGGACGCCACAGCCGCCCCATGCCGCGGCGCAGCTTGTCGAACGGCTGGCGCACGCCATCCACCACGCCCACGGGCGCGGCATCATTCACCGCGACCTCAAGCCGGCCAACGTACTATTGCAGATTGCAGATTGCGGATTGGAGATTGAGACGAGCGGAAGCCGTCTGGCCGTCTTTCAATCGACAATCGACAATCTGCAATCTGCAATTCCCAAGATCACCGACTTCGGCCTCGCCAAGCTTATGCATTTGAGCGCAGTGAATCCGACCCAGACCGGCGACATGCTTGGCACGCCCAGTTACATGGCGCCGGAACAGCTAGCTGAATGCGCCGAGATCAGCGCGGCCACCGACGTCTACGGCCTTGGGGCGATTCTCTACGAACTACTGACGGGCCGGCCGCCGTTCCGCGGCCAAACCCCGCTGGAAACGATGCTCCAGGTGCAAACGGTCGAGCCGGTCTCGCCGAGCCGCTTGCAGCCAAAGTGCCCCCGCGATCTGGTAACGATCTGTCTGAAGTGCCTGAGCAAACAGCCGCGCCAGCGCTACGCCACCGCGTTGGAGCTGGCCGAAGACTTGCGCCGCTTCCTGGACGGCCAGCCGATTCGTGCTCGTCCCGTTGGACCGCTGCACCAGGTGCTGAAGTGGACGCGCCGCCAGCCCGTGGTGGCGAGTCTGGCCGGGCTGCTTTTGTTGGCTGTCACCTTGGGCGTCGGCACGGGCAGTTGGTTGTGGTGGCGAGCCGAGGACGGCTTGAAGCAGGCGAAAGACGCGCTGGCGAAGGAGCGCACGGCCCGGGCGGAGCGCGTGGCGACCCTCGACCGTTTTCAGGTCGCCTTGGCCCACCGCGAATGGCTGGCGAACAACGCGGCACGTGCCGAAACTCTGCTCGACTCCTGCACCCCGGAACAACAGGACACCTGGGAGTGGCGCTATCTCGACCGTATGCGCCATTCGGCCCTGCGTACCTTCCCGGGACACGAGAACATCGTCCAGGCGCTCGCCGTCCATCCCAAGCGCAATCAGGTCGTATCGGTCAGTCATGATTACAGCGTGCTCCTGTGGGACCTCGACACGGGTCGCAAAACCACTCTCGGCAAACACAAGCACTTGGCTCTGGCAGCGGCCTACAGTCCCGACGGGCGACTGCTGGCTTCGTCCGGCTCGCACGACGGCATCATTAAGCTGTGGGACGCGCAAACCGGCGCGCCGCTACCGCCCGACATCGAATTCGGGGGTAAGGACTTCAAGAGCACGGACGAAGTCGCCGTCTGGTCGCTTGCGTTCGACCCGAGCAGCCGCTATTTGGCGGCGGGCGGTCCAAGGCGGCTCAAGGTTTGGGACACACGCGACCGGAATTGGTACTACAACCGGCTGGCCGACATAAGCGATATCTGCCAGGTCGCCTTCAGCCCCGACGGCCATTACCTCGCGACGGCCTCGTGGCACGTCCGGGTGTGGGATTGGAAAGCCAAAGCGAGCAAACCGGAGTACGAATGGCCGGGACATGGCATCCGCACGCTCGACCTTGCGTTCAGCCCCGATGGAAACTTGCTGGCGAGTTGCGGCCGCGACAGCATGGTTCGAGTCCACAGCTTGCTCACGGAAAAAGAAGAGTTCAGCCATAATGGCCATCAACTGTCCGTTACCAGCGTTTGTTTCAGCCCTGGCGACGGTGCACGGCTCGCTTCGGCCGGTCAGGAAGGCGACATGCAAGTCTGGAGTGTTAAGGAACGTCGCCGGCTGCACACAATACACGGCCATAGTGGAATAGTGTGGGACCTGGTCTATTCGACGGACGGCAAACGACTGATCTCGGCGGGCCACGACTCACTGGTTCGAGTGTGGGATGCCGCCGGGAATCAGGAAGCCGTAACGCTTCCTGTTCAAGTCGCGCAGCAGGCCAATGCGCTGGCTTACAGCCCGGACGGACGGCTGCTCGCCTGGGGCGATGCCTGGGGCGGGGTCGGTCTCTGGGATTTCGTCAAGGAGAAGGCTCACACACTCGAGAAGTTCAACCCGGCCCTTCGCAATCCGATCTCTTCCTTCGCATTTTGTCCCGCCGGACGACAGGTAGCCTGGCGAAACGGCGCCGGCGTTGCCAAGCTGTGGGACCTTGACCGTGCCGAAGAGATCCCGTTGATCAACGCGGGGCAAGTCCAAGTCCGCGGCCTGGCGTTTTCCGCCGACGGCAAGCGCTTGCTGACAGCGTATGCGAAGGATGCGGAACTGCACGTGCGCGACCTCTTGACCGGGCACGACGTGCTGACGCTGCCGCGGTCTGGCCGCACGCAAGTCGTCTGGAGTCCGGATGCGCGGCGTTTCATGACGGTCGAAGACCGAAAGTACGCCCGAGTGTGGGACACGGAAACGGGTCGCCTTGTCGCGGACCTGGGGCTCCAGCCGTCGATGACTTGCATTACCTTTAACGCTGATGGTCGCTTCCTTGCTCTGGGCGGTGTCGAAGGCAAGATGTTCCTTTGGGACGTAACAGCGAACCGCGAAATCATGGCGGTCACTGGGGGGCACACCGGCACCTTGTACGGGCTGGCCGTGAGCCCCGATGGTCGCCGGCTCGCCTCGGCCGCATCGGACTGCACCGCGAAATTGTGGGACACGCAGACGCGACACGAAGTCCTGACGTTGCGCACGCAACTTCACGAAAAATCGCCGCTGGCGTTCAGTCCGGACGGCGCGGACCTAGTCTCCGTGAGCAACGACAATCATCTGCAGATCTGGAGCACCCGACGTGTCCACAGGGTTCCGTGATCGTGCCGTGGCAATGAGTCGATCTTCCGTACCCAAGCCACAAATTCGGATGGATCGAAAAAAAACTCCCCGACCACTTGACAAGTACAGACAGGTCTGTATACTTCAGGCATGGGACGTACACGAGAGACTTCTGAAGCCCGCCAGCGCATCCTGGAAACCGCCGACCGGCTGTTCTACCAGAGCGGCATTCGGTCGGTCGGCATCGACCGAATCATCGCCGAGGCGGAAGTCGCCAAGATGAGCCTTTACAAGCACTTCCCCTCCAAAGACGACCTGATCCTGGCCGTCCTGAAGTATCGAGAAGAGAAGATTCTGGAGTTCTTCGGGTCCGCGATGGAGAAGCACGGCAAGCGGACGAAAGATAAGCTCCGGGCGTTCTTTGCCGCTCTCAAGGACTGGTTCGAGAGTCCAGGCTTCCGGGGATGTGCGTTCCAGAACGCCGCCGTGGAACTGGCCGACCCTGCTCACGCCGGGACGCAGTTTGTGCGGGACCACAAGCGCCGGTTCCAGGAGTTCTTGACGGGGCTGGTGGAGGAAGCTGTCGGCAAAGGTGCAGCGAAAGTCGCTCCGGCTGTTGGACTGCTCGTGGAAGGGGCAATCGTGACGGCGGTGATTCAGGGTTCCCCGGACGCCGTGGACGTGGCCCGTGACGCCGCCTTGAAATTAGTGACGGAAGCCAAAGGCGTGTAACCTCTCTTTTTTTTTGGCATCACGTAAACAGACCTGTCTGTATCGTCTGAGTCTCACGGAGGTCAGGAACCATGCGGCACTATCCGAGCGACATCGCCTTCACCCCTGCCGTAAAGAGCATCCAGGCAGCGAAAGGCTCACGAGCCATGGCAACCTCTCGGAGAATCCCAAGGCGTTCATCTTCTTGATGGACTACGCCAACAGCCAGCGGGTCAAGGTGTGGGGAACTGCCAGAGTTGTTGACGACGACGCCGATCTGCTCGACCAACTCCGTGACCCGGATTATCCAGCCAAGGTCGAACGAGCCATCGTCTTCACCGTCGAAGGCTGGGACATCAACTGTCCGCAGCATATCCACAAACGGATTCCCCAGCGGCAGTTCACGCCGCTGATCGAAAAACTGCAAGGTCGCATCGCCGACCTGGAGTCTCAACTGGCCCAGGCGCTCGCAAAGAAGGCAACCTCCTGAATCCCGCCGATGGCGGATTGTTTCGACTGGTCGCCGAGGGACGACCGGATCGACACCGAACCTCCCTCACAAGGAAAACGATCATGTTGCATCGCATCATTCGATCCGTGTTGTTCGCCACGATAACGGTCGGCTTAACCTCAACGACGAGTCAGCGGGGATTCGCCGGTGATCAGAAACCTGTCGTCCGGGCCGAAGCCGCCAAGGTAGCTCACCGATTCGTGAAGATCGACGGCCTCGACATCTTCTATCGGGAAGCGGGACCGAAGGACGCCCCGACTCTCCTGCTGTTGCACGGGTTTCCGACTTCCTCGCATATGTTCCGCAACCTGATCCCGGTTCTGGCCGACCAATATCACGTCGTTGCCCCGGACTACCCCGGCTTCGGCCATAGCTCGGCCCCGTCCGTGGATAAGTTCGACTACTCGTTCGACAGGCCCCTCTTCTACAGCTACGGCAGCAATCCACCGCTCTATCCGAAATGGCACGCCTACTTTCGCAAGCATCAGCCGCCGACTCTGATTGTGTGGGGCAAGAACGATAAGATTTTCCCCGCCGAGGGAGCGCATCCCTACAAGCGGGACTTGAAGAATCTGGAGTTCCACCTGCTCGATACGGGCCACTTCGCTCTGGAGGAAGATGGCGACCGAATCGCCACGCTCATGCGGGAGTTCTTGCGGAAGCACGTCGCCGAGAAGTAGCGCCATCGTTTTGCTGCGATGGTTCCTTGGAGGAAGCGAAACCGGCAATGCTGTTTTTCGTCAAAAGTGAGGCGACCGTGGCCCTCGGCGATGACAATAATGACGCTGAGTCCACATGCCCGCTGGATTGAATCGGTGGCATGCTTTCGCCGATCCTTTGCAACGAGCGCGAACCCTGGACCAGCACGGCGAAAGCATGCGGCAGCGCCACGGAACCTGTCGCCTCTGCATGGCGCGGGCGCGGCTCGGACGTCTACGGTATCGCCAAGCTTTCCGCGTTCCGCTATCCTGAGCTTAGTAATTATCTGTAGCAATTATCTGTAGCCGCAGCCTACAGGCTGCGGATGCCCGCAGGCTGAAGCCTGCGGCTACGGAGTAGTTTTCGAAAGAAGCAAGGCATGGCTTTGGATCCCTACGCGGCGTGTCCGTGCGGCAGCGGCAAGAAGTTCAAATGGTGCTGCCAGCCCATCCACGTACATATTGACCAGGCATTTCAGCAATACGAGCAAGGGCAAAAAGAGGCGGCCCTGCGTCTCATGGATCAGCTCACCCAGGAGCACTCGGGGAACCCCGAAGTGTGGGGTCGCAAAGCGGAGCTCTTGTACAACTCCGAGCGGGCGGAGGAAGCCGAGGCGGCCCTCGAAAAAGCGTTCGCCATCAATCCGCATTACCCGTTCGGGCATCTTTTACGGGGCAGCTTTCGCCGGGCAGAGGGCGAGTTGGCCGGGGCGCTTTTGTGCTTTCGCAAGGCCACCGAATACTACGACCCCGAGGCAAAAGGCATTCTGGCGCAGCTTTGGAGCATGATTTTCGATTGCGAGATGCAGCTCAACCGTCCGGTGGCGGGGCGGGCCGCGTTGCAACTGGCCGCGCGTTACAACGTCGGCACGACCGATCTGCGCGACGCGCTCGAGAAAGTTTTCGGCCAGGAGAACCCGAATCTGCCGGCGTCCGCCAAGAAAGAACACCAGTATTTGCATCCCAAGGAGCAAAACCGGACTGCCTGGGATCAAGCATTAGCCCTGTCGGGGACGGGAAAGCTCGCCGACGCCGCCAAGGCCTTCGACAAGCTCACGCAGGTCGATCCTGATGACGCCGCGGCCTGGTTCAACCTCGCACTGACGCACGCCTGGCAAGCGAACAACGCCGCAGCCCTCGAAGCGCTGGACCGCTATGTCGCTCTTGAAAAGGATGAAGCCAGGGCCGCCGCGGCCTGGGCTCTGGGCGAAGTGCTGCGCGTCGGCCAGGGCATGGAGGACCAGGCGGACTATGTTGAATACGCCGTCCTGGCGCCGATGACCGATCCGCAAGCGTTTCTCGAAGCGTTGCAGCGCATGGGGCAAGAGGGAATACTCGCCGGCGTGCGCGTGGCCGAGCAAGAGGGCATGATCACCGGCATGATGCTCGAGAAGCCCGCTCCGGCCCTGACGCCGGAGCTGGAAGCCAAGCAGAGTCCGCACCTGGCCGCGTTCTTCACGATAGTCGGCAATATCATGCGGCTGTGGAGCGTGCTCAAGGAGCGCCTCGACCGCGCCTTCGCCATCGTGCAGCAGCGGGCCGGCGCGGCGCTCGGTCAGCCGTACCACGCGCGCGGGCCGGCCAAGTTCTTCGACATCGTGACCGAGTGTCTGATCTTCCCGAAAGCGGCGCTCAGTGAAACCGAGATCGAGAGCCGATTCCGAGAGCACCTGGAAAAGTTCTACGAGGAAACCTGGCTGCACCGGCCGCTCAAGTCGCTGGGCGGCGTGCCGCCCATTGACGCGGCCGGCCACGCGGTCCTCAAGAAGAAACTGCGCGGCGTCATTCAGTTCCTGCAAGAATGCTCGGCGATGACGAAATATCCGTATGACTTCGATCGGCTGCGCCGCAAGCTTGGTCTGGACGCCGTTGGGCAGACATTCGTGTCTGCCGGCGCGCCGGAAACCCCTGTCCAGGAAAGGACCGCCCGGCTACCGACCTTGGACATCGCCGCGATGGGCGCGGCGGAACTGGCCGGCTTGTCACCGGATGCGCTTCAAGACGAAGAGCTCGAAACCGCCTTCCAGACCGCGCTCAAGATCGATGCCCGCGACCTGGCGGCCAAGTTCGCCCAGACGGCGGTAGCGCGGCCGCCGCGCGCCGACAAGCCGGACCGTTATGCGTTCTTCAATCATTTGACGCAAACGGCATTGGCCAATCGCGATTTCACGGCCGCGCTGGATCAAGTCAACGCCGGGGAGAAGGACGACTGTGAGCACAACGATGGCCGCCGGCGCAATGACTACGAATTGCGGCGCGGCCAACTGCTGGCCAAATCCGGCGATTTGGGCCAGGCGCAGGAAGTCTTCGACCGACTGATTGCGCGCGTGCCGAATGAGCTCAAGGTTCGCGGCAGCGCCGCCGAGGCGATGCTGTCCGCCAAGAACGGACCGCAAGCGCTTGGCTATGCGGAAGCGGGCCTGGCCGAGGCACGCAAGCAGCAGCAGCGCGATTCGGAAGAGTATTTCCTGGAGCTCGCCGCCGCCGCGAAGAAGCTGAGCGCTTCGTAGGACAGGTTTTCAACCTGTCCCCTCGCGCCCCTGACACGGTCATGGCGTGTCTCGCATTCGATAGACCAATTCAATGGCCCGGCGTTCGCGCTGAACCTCGGCGGCCAACTCCTTTTCCGTGGGTAAATAGAGCTTGTAGCGGGACGCGAAGATCTGCTTGTTTCCCTCAGGCAGCGTAAAGCGCACGACTGCTTCATTCTTGTCGGTACACAAGATAATGCCGATCGGCGGATTTTCTTCGGCGGACGTCAGTTCGCGCTGGTAGAAGTTCACGTACATTTGCATTTGACCGATGTCCTGGTGCGTCAATTCTCCCACTTTCAGATCGATGAGCACGAACGAACGGGTCAGCCGATTGTAGAAGACGAGGTCGATGAAATAGTGCTTGCCGTCGAGGGTGATGCGTTGTTGCCGGGCCATGAACGCGAAGCCTTTGCCGAGTTCGAGCAAGAAACTCTGGAGCTTATCCAAGAGCGCTTTTTCCAAATCGGCCTCCAGGTAGCGTTCATTCATCGGCAGGCCGGCGAATTCCAATACGTACGGGTCTTTGACAAGGTCGGCTGGCTCTTGAATTTCGTGGCCTTTGTCGGCCAAAGCACGGACGCCTTTCTTGTCGCGACTCAAAGCCAAGCGCTCAAACAACAGAGAGCCGACCTGTCTTTCGAGTTCACGTGTGGACCAGCGCGCGTTAATCGATTCGTTTTCGTAAAAGCTTCTGGCTTCTGGCTTTTCGACGCGGAGCAGAATGCGGTAATGCGTCCAGGACAATTCTTGACGCAGTGCGTCAAAAATTGGATAGGTCAGGTAGAACGCACGCATCATCGATAGATTAGACGGGTCAAAACCTCGCCCGAAATCAGACTTCAAACGGGACGACAATTCCGCTAGCAGGCGCTTGCCGTATCCGGCTTTATTCGAGCCACGCTGCTCCTCCTCTACAATCACGCGGCCGACCTCCCAATACGCTTGGACCATCGCGCTATTGATCGCCTGGTAGGCCCGGCTGCGCGCTTCGGCGAGAATGTCACGAATGCGACTGTACGCCTGATTGAACATGCGGGCCGGAGCGTTTTTCCTTTTCATGTTTGCCCTACGAACTGTGTGAGCGGCTCCAGCATAATGCGGCTCCACACGCGATTCAACGAATCCTAGCAAAATGTCGCTTGACAAACGCGGTCTGCTTCGTCGTACTACAGGAGGCCGAAAATCGCTAGAAGGGAGTCCGCAATGTCGAATGCCAAGCTTTGCGTCGCAGCTTTGGTATGGTTTGCTTTCGCCCACACGGCACACGCCGCGTGCTGCTACTTCTCCGCCAAAAACACGGACATCCTGCAGCCCGCGCAAAAGGTGTTCATCACCTGGGACCCGGCAGAGAAACAGGAAACCTTCACCGTGCAGCCCAAGTTCGAAGGCAACGCGCTCGACTTCGGCATGGTCATCCCCACACCGGCCGTGCCCAAACTGCACGAAATGCCGCGCGAGTTCTTCAAGCATTTGGCGGTCTACTCCATTCTGAAGAAACGCGAGCATCCGCAATCGCAGCTTTTGCCGTCACCGAGATTGGAAGTCACGTATGCACTGCAATCAAGCACAGTTGTCCGTCGAACAGGAGCTGGAATTGAAAAGAAGTCCACAGTCGTCGTCCTCCAATCCGGCGTCGTCGGCTCCCTCGACTACAAAACCATCGTCGCGGATTGGGCCGACGATCTTTACCAGTGGCTCAAAGACCACAAGTACAACTATTCCGGCGATGAAGCCACGCTCAACCACTACATCCAAAAGAAGTGGTTCTTCACGGTAATGAAGATCGACACCGCGCAGATGAAGCGCAACAAGGACGGCTCCTACGCCGGCGAGGTCACGCCGACGCGTTTCGCCTTCCCATCGGACAAGCTCGTATACCCTTTGAAGATCACACAAATCTTGGTGAAGGACAAAACCGAGGCGCTTTTCTACGTGCAAGCACCTCACAAAGTCGATCTGCCCGGCGACATGACCTATCAGTACACCTGGGTGCCGATGCTGCAATCGGCCATGGGCTGCACGCCGGACGGCTTGCCCGGCAAAGGCGTGCACTGGCTCAAGGCCATCGACGGCAACATACCCGTGTTGCTCGCGCGGGCGAAAGAATTGGGCTTCAACTTCGTCAGCGGCCAGCGCCCGCAGCCAAATCAGAAGGGCCACATCCCAACAACGATGGAATGGGCCCGCAAGTTGACCGCAGACGACATCAAGGTTTTGAAAGGCGAGGGGCCGTACGGCGAAAAAGTGCCGAACGTGGACGAGGGCTTTTCCAAGGCCGACCTCAAGGACCCGGCCCGCGCCGAAGCGATTTACAAGGTCATCCGCGCCCGTTTGGAGAAAGCGCGCATGGAACGCCCCTTCGGCTACCTGGTGCGCGAAGCCCCGGCCGACGACGTGCGTGACCTGCGCTTCTTGGCGGGCCATTTGCAGGCGGGACTGTTCATCACCAAGTTCCGCAAGATTTTTGCCCGCGATGAGATGAACGACGACTTGCTGCTGGTGCCCGCCCGGCACAACGGCCAGGACGATATTTCCGAGTACGAAGAGATACTGCCGACGTCGCCTCCCTAGACTCCTTTTGTAGGACGGGTCTCCAGGCCCGTCCTGTGCGATTCAAGGCGGACGGGCCTGGAGACCCGTCCTACAAGAGTAATTGCCATGCGCACTGCTTCCCTCCTTTGCGGCTTATTGCTGACCGGGCCTGCTTTGGGCCAAACAAAAGAAATCCAGGATAAGATCGACCAGGTCCTCGCGTTGTGCAAGGAGTTTCAGTCGGGTGACAACGCGGCCAAGGTACGAATCGCCACGAAGCTCGCCGACCTGGGCCAAGGCGCGTCAGCCGCCGCGCCGACACTGGTGGACGGACTCGCGGTCGCCAACGAGGACGTACGCCTCAACGCCGCGCTGGCCTTGGGCAAGATCGGCAAAGGCGCGATCAAGCCGTTGCAAGAGACCCTGTCGCACAAGGACGCCAACGCGCGCTTCTATGCCGTTTGGGCGCTGGCCTGGATCGGACCGGACGCTTCGGCAACTGCGCCGCAAGTGATTCGCCTGCTGGCGGATGACAACGACAACGTGCGCCGCAAGGCCGCGTACACCTTGGGCCGGATCGCGCCCGTCCCGGACACCGCGATCAAGGAATTGATCAAAGCGTTTGGCGACAAAAGCCCGGAAGTTCGGGCTGCGGCGGGGGAGGCGGTCGCCCACTTTGGCGCTGCCGCCGTGCCCGCGCTTCGCCGCGTCCTGAAGGACGATGTGGAATCGGTGCGCATCCAGGCGATCCATACGCTGGCCAGCCTCAAGCACGACGCCAAGCCGGCCTTGGACGATCTGAAGACCATCTTCCTGACGGCTCAAAACAACATTTCGTTTCCCGCGTCGACCGCGCTCGCAGCGATCGGCAAGGACGCTATCGCCGCGCTCAAGGAAGGCTTGAAAGCCGAGCGCGACGACATTCGACAAAGCGCCGTCCGCGGTCTCGCCAAAGTCGGCGCCGATGCGGTGCCCGATCTTGTCGATGCCCTGGCGCACACGAGCGTCGAGGTGCGCCGGGAAGCGGCCCAGCATCTGGGGGCCATGAACATCGCGGATAAGATGGTCGTCCTGGGCCTGGCATACGCGACGGCTGATTCCGACTTGCAAGTCAGGATGCAAGCGCTGAGCGCTCTCCAGCGGTTGGGACCCGGCGCCAAGCTTGCCGCCCCCAAGGTGGTAGCCGCACTGGGCGATGCGAACGACAACGTACGCCGCACCGCGCTTTACACGTTGGCCCGCATTGGCGGCGAGGCCGAGGCGGTGCTCCCCGCGTTGACCAAACTTGCCAAGGATCCCGACGTGCAAATCCGCACCACTGTGTTGCAAATGCTGCCCACCTACGGCAAAGACGCCTTGCCGCTTGTACTCGACTCGTTGCGCGACGCCGAGCCGCGGGTGCGCATGCAGGCGGCCTTCGCGCTTGGGCGCGTGAGCGGCGACCTGTCGAAGGCAGTCCCCAAGCTGGGAGAGCTGGTCCAGGACGCAGATCCCGTCGTGCGTGCGGCCGCCGTCGCTGCGCTGGGCCGCGGCGGCGAGGAAGCGCTGCCGCATCTCAAGACCGCGCTGGCGGACCCGACGGCCAATGTGCGCGCCGCCGCCGCCCTCGCGCTGGGCAGCTTGGGGCCGAGCGCGAAGAAGCTCGGCAAGGAGCTATTGGCGCTCGCCGAAAACGATTCGGGAATCTTGGTGCGCCGCAATGCCTTGCAAACGCTCGGCACATTCGGCGACGACTATTTGCCGCAGCTC
This sequence comes from Gemmataceae bacterium, assembly GCA_022616245.1. Classification (GTDB taxonomy): domain Bacteria; phylum Planctomycetota; class Planctomycetia; order Gemmatales; family Gemmataceae; genus JAKEFD01. Next base: position 14,149 of record JAKEFD010000169.1, on the reverse strand, counting down.
ATCGGCATGCTTAAGGGCATTCCCAAGACTGGCAAGACTGCAACCCTTGGTATGGCGTTGATTCAAACCTTGGGCAACTTCGGCCCTAAGGCGAAAGACGCGGTTCCCGACCTCATTGAGGCCCTCGACAGCAAGGTGCAATTACAGCTGCGCTGGTCGGCGGCCCAGGCTCTGGGCAGCATCGGCCCGGACGCCAAAGCCGCCATCCCTGCCCTGGAACGGGCAGCACAGGACCCGAATCAAACGCTGCGCAACAATGCGACAACGGCCTTGGTCCGGATCCGCGTCAAGTGACTCATCCGAATCACACAGATGGTTTGCATTGCAACCTCCCCCGGGCGAGGGGTGCAAACCATTTTCGGCCATTTGAGATTCAATCCTCAGACGCATCGGCACTCTAGTGCTTTGCAACTGGCCCAAGCCCGAGCGACCAGATTCATGACAGACACGCGCAACCTTTCCGTTGCCGTAACTTATTTCAGGGCAAGACAGTTGTGGGATTGGTTGCGCGACACACCCACACCCCCCCCTCCCAGTTATTGCAACCAGTTCTCCACTCGCAGTCCCGGAACCTGCCGAAAATCCCGCAGATTGGCCGAAAGCAAGAGGGCATCTTTCACCAATGCGATGGAAGCGATCTTAAGATCCTGCGCGCCGATGCGAATCCGCTGCCCTCTCAGCCGCATGAATTCTTCCGCGGCGGAAGCCTCAAACCGGGCAATAGTCCAACTCTTGAAAAACTCCACCATTTTCGCCAAACGCGCGTAGAAGACAACCTGTCGAACGATTTGCCGTTGGCGGTGAATCTCCGCCATCCAGCCGCGCATTTGTTCCTCAAAGGTGATAATGGTGGTGGCAATCGACGGATCGTTCGCTTGATCTAGTCGTTCTGTCAGTATAGCGCACTTGGGGTCATCCAAATAGCCAAGTACAGTAAGATGATCGCTATCGAGGAGGATCATTTTTTCGCCCGGGCGTTCGAAGTGACTCCTGCTCGCGTGCGGCGACGATCGGCCTCGCGAATCTTGCGTGCCGCCCGGTCAATCTGCTTCATCACCTCGTCGCCAGTAAACATGCCCACGGTAGTGCGCCAGCCCGTGGGTTGGACACCGTTGGCTTGTGCCGCCTGCAAAGCAGCGACCTGACTTTCGAGGGCCGCGACCCGTTGTTCTAGCTGTTTCATGTCAATTTCCTGTCTGATGCGGGCTTCACCGCCATCTATTATTCATGGACATCGGGCATCGAGCAAGTTGGATCTCTTTTGACAGTACGCCGCCGCCCTCGCTAACTTGTCGGGTAATTATTACACGCGCGAAGTAGCCGCTACTTCGCGGTGAACGTCATCTGCCCCTTCTTCACGTCGTAATCCGCGACCACGGTCTGCCCGTCCTTGACCTTGCCTTCCAGAAGCAGCCGGCCCAGCGGGTTTTCGACTTCTTTCTGCAGGGCGCGTTTGAGCGGACGGGCGCCGTAGGACGGGTCGTAGCCGACGCGCACCAGGTGCGTCTTGGCGGCGTCGGTCAGTTCCAAGGTGATGTGCCGTTCCGCGAGCCGTTCGCCCAGCCGCTTGAGCTGGATGACAACGATCTGTTTCAAGTGATCTTCGTCCAAGGTGTGGAAGACAATCATTTCATCGACACGGTTCAGAAACTCCGGCCGGAAGTGTCGGCGCACCTCGTCGAGCACCGCTTCCTTCATGCGCTCGAAGCCTTCGCCGTCGAACGCTCCCTGGTAGCCCAGGATGCGCTGGCTGCCGATGTTCGAGGTCATGATGATGATCGTGTTCTTGAAATCGACGGTGCGGCCTTTCCCGTCGGTCAGCCGGCCGTCGTCAAGGATCTGCAAGAGCACGTTGAATACGTCGTGATGCGCCTTTTCGATTTCGTCGAAGAGGACGACGGAATACGGCCGGCGGCGGGCCGCTTCGGTGAGCTGGCCGCCTTCCTCAAAGCCGATGTAGCCGGGCGGGGCGCCGACCAGGCGCGACACGGTGTGCTTTTCCTGATACTCGGACATGTCGATGCGGATCATAGCCCGCTCATTATCAAACAGAAACTCGGCCAAGGCGCGGGCCAATTCGGTTTTGCCGACGCCGGTGGGCCCGAGGAAGATGAACGAGCCGACCGGGCGATTGGGGTCCTTGAGGCCGCTGCGGGCACGGAGCACAGCCTCGGCCACCGCGCTCACAGCTTCATCCTGGCCGATGACGCGCTTGTGCAATTCGTCGCCCAGGTGCAAGAGCTTCTGCACTTCGCCTTCGAGCAGCTTGACGACAGGGATGCCGGTCCAGCGGCTGATGACCTCGGCGATGTCCTCTTCGTCGACTTCCTCTTTGATGAGCTTGTTCGCTTGCTGCTTCGAGCCCAGGAGTTCCTCTTCCGTCTTCAGCTTGCGTTCCAATTCGTTGAGCTTGCCGAATTTCAGCTCGGCGGCTTTGCCATAGTCGTAGGCCCGCTCGGCTTTCTCGATCTCGATTTTGGTCTGCTCGATCTGTTCGCGGATTGTCGAGAGCTGCTGCACCGCGTTTTTCTCGGCGTCCCATTGGGCGCGCAGAGTCGTCGCTTGCTCTTTGAGGTCGGCCAGCTCTTTCTCCAGCTTGGCCAGCCGCTCGCGCGAGGCGGCGTCCTTCTCCTTCTTCAGGGCCTCGCGCTCGATTTCCAGTTGCAGGACCCGGCGATTGACCTCATCCAATTCGGCGGGCAGCGAGTCGATCTCAGTGCGCAGCTTGGCGGCCGCCTCGTCGATGAGGTCGATGGCCTTGTCGGGCAGGAAGCGGTCGGAGATGTAGCGGTTGGACATAATCGCGGCGGCAACGAGGGCGGCATCCTTGATGCGCACGCCATGGTGCACCTCGTAGCGCTCACGCAACCCGCGCAGGATGGAGATTGTGTCCTCAACTGAAGGCTGATCGACCATCACCGGTTGGAAGCGGCGTTCCAGGGCGGCATCTTTTTCGATGTGCTTGCGATATTCGTCAAGCGTGGTCGCGCCGATGCAGTGCAATTCGCCGCGGGCCAGCATGGGCTTCAAGAGATTGCCGGCGTCCATCGCGCCTTCGGCCTTGCCCGCGCCGACGACGGTGTGCAATTCATCGATAAACAGAACGATCGTGCCTTGCGATTCCTGCACTTCCTTCAATACTGCCTTCAAGCGTTCCTCAAATTCGCCGCGGTATTTCGCGCCGGCGATGAGCGCGCCCATGTCCAGGGCGACGATCTTCTTGTTCTTGAGCCCTTCCGGCACGTCGCCGCGGATGATGCGCTGGGCCAAACCTTCGACGATGGCGGTCTTGCCGACGCCGGGTTCGCCGATGAGCACCGGGTTGTTCTTGGTGCGGCGCGACAGCACTTGAATGACACGGCGAATCTCTTCGTCGCGGCCGATGACCGGGTCGAGCTTCCCTTGGGCGGCGTATTGCGTGAGGTCGCGGCCATACTTTTCCAGCGATTCGTAAGTCGCTTCCGGGTTGGGCGTGGTGACGCGTTGATGGCCGCGCACTTGCTGGAGCGCGGAGGCCAGGCGCGTGCGGTTGACGCCGAATTCCTTGAGGATTTTGCCCGCCGTGCCGGCATCGTCGCACATCGCCAAGAGGAAGTGCTCGACGGAAACATACTCGTCTTTGAGCTTGCGGGCTTCGACCTCGGCCTGCCCGAGTAGGCGGTTGAGCCGGCTGGTGATGCCGACTTCGCCCGAGCCGCCGCTCTCGCGTGGCAGTTTCTCCAGCTCGCGATGCAGCTTGAGCTTGAGGCCGTCGACCGGCACTTCCGCCTTGTTCAGGATGGAGCCGGCCAGGCCGCGCTCTTGATCGAGCATGGCGAGCAGGAGATGCTCGACGTCCATCTGTTGGTGGCCGAACTTGGCGGCCAGGCGCTGGGCGGCCGACAAGGCCTCGAGCGATTTTTCGGTGAAGCGGTTTTGGTCCATACGCGAGTCAACCTCCCCAATTTGGAGGGCGCCGGCGCGAGATCAGATTCGCCGGCCATCGATGGTTTCGGCATATCGGAGCAAACGAAATGCCAAACAAATTGTAGGCTGGACTGAGCAGCAAGTATGCCAAATGACAGCGTTTCTCTTTAGTTCTCGCCTTGAATTCGATAGCTTGGCAACATGTCCAAACCACGTGCTTACGTTGAGACAACGATCGGAGTTTTCACCAAGAAACGCGCACGGCTCCCGATATCGTAGCGCGTCGCGACTGGACGCGTCAATGGTGGGCTTTGGCGCCGCAGAAGTATGAGTTGGTCACGAGCCCTGCCGTGCTGGATGAGTTGTCGGCACTTGGCGAACGCGAACAAGTTTGGTCACATACGGCGTGTAAATACACTGTTAGGATTGTTCGTGCCCACATTGGCAACGCCCTTAGAATTACTCGGAGGCAGCGATGAAAGTGATTCAGAATGACCCGGTGATCGATGAAATCCGCGAAGTAAGGCGGCGCATTTCGGCAAGCTGCGCTCACGATCCGGACAGGCCGGTGGCCCACTATTAGAAGCTGCAGGAGCAATACAAAGATCGGATGATCGACAAGTCCAAAGATCCCAAGCAACACGATGAGTCAGCCGCCTAGCCAGTGCGGACCAATTACATCACGGACTCTATCGCTACGTTACGCCTTTCGAAAATACCCACCCTTGAGTCCCTTACTCTTGCCGGGCGCGACGGTGAGCCACGGACTGTCCGGGCGAAGCAGGCGCGCCAGATAGAGGATTTGTCCCGTGTGGTAGGCGACGTGGGTCGCGCCGCGCAACAGCGCCTGGCGGACGGTGTGCGATTCGCCGCGAATCGTAATGGTCTTGTCGAAGTCGTCCGGTTTCAGAGATGCCAGCGTTTCGAACAAAATGCGCCAGCCGGCCTCCCACGCGGCCAAGAGTTGGTCGCGCGTGTCCGTTTCGGCGAGCACGAATTCGTTGTCGCGATCGCGATCGGGTTTTTCGCCGTCGCTAGTGAGAAAGTCGCGAAAGCGCGAGCGCAGGTTGCCGGCCATGTGCCTGACAATGAGGGCGACCGGGTTAACTTCTGCCCCGGGCCGTGCGAAGAACTGCTCGTCGGACAGGGCGGCAATGGCGCGATCGGCCTGGTCCTTGTGGCGGCGGAATTCGTGGGTGATGTCGGCGAGGAGTTTCGGCATGGCCGAGTCCTACGTACGGGACGAAAAAACACACACTGTGTCAATCTATCAATCGCTAGCGCCAATCTGCTATAATTTCGCCATGATAGCCGAACGCGACGACATACTGGATCGATTGTTGGATTCACTTGGAGACTGCTTGAACGAGCAATCGGCGCGCAAGATTCTCGCTTTTCGAGCAGACAAGGCAACGCGCGCTCATGTCGAGGATTTAGCGAACAGGAACACAGAAGGTGAACTTACCCCCGAAGAAAAACGTCGCTACGAAGCGTATGTTTGGTTTGGTGACTTTGTAGCGCTCCTGCAGGCGAAAGCGCGGGCCCGAGTCGCCCAACGTCGCAAAGCACTTTCTAAATGAAGGCCGCCCTTAAACGCCTTGTTCGGAAAAGAGCCGGCCTTCGGTGTGAGTACTGCCACCTCCCCAAGCGATTCGCGCCCTTTTTTGGATTCCACATTGAACATGTCTGTCCGAAAAAACACGGCGGCGGGAACAAGCCGGCCAATCTTGCGTTCGCCTGTTTTCGCTGCAATCTGCATGAAGGACCGAACCTGTCCGGTGTAGATCCGTTGACGGGCAAAGTCGTTCGCTTGTTCAACCCACGCCGCCAAAAATGGAGTCGTCACTTTTCCTGGCTCGGTCCAGAACTTATCGGTCGGACTCCCATTGGACGTGCCACGATCAATGTTCTAGACATCAATGCCGAGGAGCGCGTCGAATTGCGGGGTCGATTGATTCGAATGGGCCACAAACTAACTTAACTTGCCGTACTTCAGACTCCGGCCGCGACAACAGCGGGCGCTCGTCGCGGCTCGACTTCTTGCCCTGTTGCCAAGCGCCGCCGAAAGCGCAGGTGGCGCCGCCTGGTCCACTCGACGAGCGGACGCCAGACCGCCGCCGTAAGCCCGTGCTTGATGAGCAAATACCACAGCCGATTCGAACGCTTGTAGAGGTACGACATCGCCAAGTAAGGAAGCACGGCGCGCCAATCGGACGGCCGCCGCCGCCAGATTGAGGCGTGCGAAAAAACGCGGCGATAGCACCAGACGTAGCCTTCTTCCAATTGCTCGGGCGTCAAGTGCCGCGGGCGAAAAACGACGTGGCCCGTGTCATAAAGGTCCCAGTTCTTGTGCAGAATCCGGCCCTCAGCCTCCATTTGCCGAAAGAGCGGCGTGCCCGGATACGGCGTCAGGATGTGAAACGTCGCGCATTCCAGCCGGTTTTCCTCGATCCACGCCGCGGTGCGTGCGAAAACGTCGCCGCGATCATGATCAAAACCAAGCACGAAGCTGCCGTTCACCTGGATGCCGTTTTGGTGAAAGAGGTCGACGCGTCGGGCGTAGTCCGCGGTGCGCGGCGTTTTCTTTTTGGCGTCGGCGAGGTTCTCGTCGGCCAGCGATTCGAAGCCGACGAAAACGCCGGTGCAGCCCGCCAGCGCCATTTCGCGCACTAGATGGGGGTCATCGGTCACGTCAATGGAGACGGCGGCGCTCCAGATCTTTTCGAGCGGCCGTAATGCCCGGCATAAGCGGCGCAAGTAATCGGGCTTCGAACCCAGGTTGTTGTCGATGAAGACGCCATATGGTTGGTTGTCGGCAGCGAACTCTGCGACGATCTGCTCCGGATCGCGCACGAGATAGGGCATGTGCAGACCGTCGGTGGAGAGATAACAGAAGCCGCAGCGGTTATGGCAGCCGCGCGTGGCAATCAGGCTGGTTGTGGTGAGAAAGTGGTCGCGCGGCAATAACGCGCGGCGCGGCGGCGGATCGTCGCGGTACGGGAGCGTGTAGGCGCCATGATAGATTCTTTGCAATCGATTCGCCTCAACATCTTTAAGGATGCGCGGCCAAAGCTGCACGCCTTCTCCAAAAGCCAATGCATCGGCGTGCGGCGCGGCCTCGTCGGGACACGACAAGACGTGTAGGCCACCGAGGACGACTTTGGCGCCGCGCTGTCGAAACCAATTCGCCAATTCATATGCACGACGCGCAAACGTCAGATGCACGGTAATGGCGACGACTTGGGGAAACGGGTCCGCGGGCGGAGTTCCTTGCAGCAGGTTCTCGTCCCAGTAGCGAACATCCCAGTGGGAAGGCGTAGCGCCGGCGATGCTCGTGAGCGCCAAGCTGGGCGTGAGCACGTGTTTGCCGAAACTGGCGTGCGGGTCCTTGGGATAGAACGGATTGATGAGCAAAGCGTAACGCGCTTGGATAGGGCCGGTTCTTGTTTGCGGATCGAGGCGCGGCGGATGACGCATCTCGCGTGGGATCCAAGCGAACGTCATGGGAACTCCTTTCCATGTTGGCTGGTAACTTTGCAATGCAAAGTTAATGTCCCTGAAGGATCGACAAGAGAGGCTCTTGTTCGATCGGATGCTTAGGACGATGCCGTAAGGGCTGTTTGCGCCCTGGAATGAGCAATCTCTTGAAGGGCCTGGCGCACCTGGGCGATCGTTTCGTCGAGCGTCGAGGTGCCGGCCGTGAGTCCGACGGTATCAGTATCGTCGAACCATTCGGCTTGGAGATCGGCGGCAGTCTGCACGTGATAAGCAGGCAGGCCGCGTGCCCGGCAACGGGCGACGAGCTGCCGGGTGTTGTTCGAGTTGCGGCCGCCGACCACGACCACTGCCTGCACCTGGTCGAGCATTTTTTCCAATGCTTTTTGGTGGTCCTTGGTCGGATGACAAATAGTGTCCACGAAGCGGATTTCTGCGGACGGGTTCTTGCGCGCGATCGCGGCGCGAATTGAGTCGGCGTGCCGGACCTGCGTCGTCGTCTGACAAACGACGCCCAAGCGCGGATGGGGGTACTTTTTGACATCTTCCGGCGAAGATATCACGTCGTGGCTCGGCAGATCTTCAATGAGCCCTTCCACTTCGACGTGGCCCGGTTTGCCGACGACGAGCACGTGATAGCCTTCATCGCGCAGTTTTTTTGCTGCCTCATGGGCCCTTTCCACCAAAGGGCAGGTCGTATCGATGAGGTTTTTACCGGCGCTGGCCAGCCGGGCGCGTTCGCGGTCGCTGACGCCGTGGGCCGTGATGAGTACGGTGTCGGTAACGGGCAGCGCCTGACGCCGATCCTCGTGGACCTGGCGGAAACCGCGCGCTGCGAGGCGCGACAGCACTTGCTCATTGTGCACGAGCTCGCCGTGAATGGTTACGGCAGCTGGCTGCTGCACCTGGTCGATGGCCGCCAGGGCGTCGCGAACGCCGAAACACATGCCGAGCACGTCGGCGACGATGACTTTCATTGAACGCGCCTTTCTTCCTGAGCCGCGACTTCCAACATAAGAACCGCACATGCAAAACATCCTTAACGGTCGGCCGCGGTGGCGATGTCCGTTAGAGGATGCAGCATTAGGGTTGGTTCCATAAATAACTTTGTAAAGCAAAGTTTACTGGCAAAAAAAACCTAGGCCGGCGACCAGCCTTCGGAAACGCGCTTGTGCTGGGAGGCCGGAGCGCCAGAAAGCGCGTCGGTGACCACATTTTCCAAGACGGCTACGTACTCAAGAAAGCGCTGCTGGCCTCGCGCGGTGAGTTGACACAGCGTCTGCGGCCGTTTGTCTTTGAAGCCTTTCCAAATCTGCACGAAGCCCGCTTCCTGAAGAATCTGCAAGTGCCGGCTCAAATTGCCATCGGTCAAGGAACAAAGATCCTTGAGGTCGTTGAACAAAAGACCCTGGGGATGCGTGGCCAGCGACGTGACGATGCCGAGCCGCGCCTTTTCGTGGATGACGCGGTCGAGGCCGTCGTAGGCGAAGCGGCCGGCGGCATCAACGCGTACTTTCTTGTTTTTGCTCATAACGGCGTTCCAATGTCCAGTAAAGAATCGCGGCGGCGAGCAACTGGCCGACGCCGAACGGAATAGCCATCGCCCACGGAGAAAAGGCCCAAGCGCCTTTCGCCCAGGCCAATACAAAGGCCCCGGTGACGACGTAATGGACGCCGACCCAGAAGATGGCGCGCGGCAACAAACGGTACGAAGCGAACACGCCCAGGCCAAACAACATCGCCCACAGTCCGGGCAACATCCACAACGTTTCGGGTGCGTTGTGCCAGAGCACGAAGGCCAGCAATCCGCCGGCGACAATGCTGGGCGCGAACTGCCCCACCGCCAAAAGCGCGGTGGTCCGAGTCAGCGCCGACGCCGCGTATTTGCAGTGCAAAACCATGGCCACGCCGGTGGCTATGAGGCTGACCAAAGCGGCGCCGATCCAGAGCGTGAGATAGGCGCCCAGGTCCGCGGCCGGCACAGGCAGCCACGTCGCTTGGAGCAAGGCGGCAACTAGCGCGACCCCACCCGACAGCGCCACCGGGGCCGCTTTGTAGCCGCGAAACACCTCGGTGCGCGCGACCTGCTGACGGATCTCGGAAATTTGCGTGAGCGCTTCGTGGAGGTCCATGACCTCACCCTGGCCGAGTTTACTTTACACTGCAAAGTTAGCGATTGGCACAAAGACTGTCAAGTGTGTTTTTTGAGACTTGTCTATCGGCGTGCTTCTTGCGCCCGTTTCACCGCTTCGACATGCAGTTTTCCGTTGGTAGCCAACAGCCCGTTCTTCTGCCAGGCGCCGGGCAGTCCGTAGACCAACTCGTTGCCGTCGATATCCGTTGTCGCGCCGCCCGCCTCCTGCACCAAGAGATGCCCGGCGGCGATGTCCCAATCGTGAAATGCTTCATAGCTGTTGAGATAGACATCCGCTTCAGCGCGCGCGACCAGCGCCAGCTTGATCCCGGCCGAATACGATTCCACGATTCTGCCGGGCTGGAGCGCTTCGACCCAGCGCGACCGTCCGCCTGGATTTTTCGAACGGCTTTGCGTCAGCGTGGCGTGCTGAAATTCGGCTGTTTGGGCTACGAAGCATTGCTGGGCGGCATTTCCTTGGTCGCGCCGCCAGCATCCTTTTCCCAACGAAGCATACGTGCGTCGCTGCGCCGCCGGCTGCTCGACGACGCCGACTGCCAGTTTGCCTTGATGGAGAAAGGCGATCATCACGGAGAACTCCCCGTTCTTCATGGCGAAGCCGCGCGTGCCATCGATCGGGTCGACGATCCAAAGCCTGTCGGCCGACTGCTTGGCGTTTCGCGCTGTTTCGGTGGCTTCCTCTGCGGACAGACCGTCGTCGGGAAAGTGCTGTAAGAGATGCTGAAGGATAATCTCTTGTGAGCGCCGGTCCGCCTCTGTGGAAATGCTCGCCGGCGCATTGGGAATTGGCTCAAAGTGCTCGTATTCTTCGACGAGATAGCTGCTCGCTAATTCGGCTGCCTGTAAGGCGACTTCCAATTCGCGCTCGTACATGTGGCTTCCCAAGATCCGTGGTAAGTTTCAGACGATTCTATTGAATTCGACAGGCCGCCTTTAGATTTGGTACAATCACAATCGAACAAGGCTCATGACCCTTGCGTTTTTCTCTTTGGGATTTGAACTTGTTTTTGATTTCGATACTCGGGTTTCGGGTTTTGAAGACATGCCTCGCGAACTGATTCTGGGCACCGCCGGCCACATCGACCACGGCAAGACGTCGCTCGTCAAGGCGCTCACGGGCACCGACTGCGACCGCTTACCGGAGGAGAAAGCCCGCGGCATTACCATCGACATCGGTTTTGCCACGCTGGATTTGGGCGAATTCCGCCTGGGCGTTGTCGATGTGCCCGGGCACGAGCGCTTCATCAAGAACATGCTCGCCGGCGCGACCGGCATCGACGTGGTCGTGCTGGTGGTGGCCGCCGACGATTCCGTGATGCCGCAAACGCGCGAGCACCTGGAAATCCTCAAACTGCTCGGGTTGCGCCATGGCCTCATCGCGCTCACGAAGTGCGACCTCGTGGACGACACCACGCGCGAAGTTGCCGAGCTGGAGATTCGCGAGCTGGTGCAAGGCAGTTTTTTGGAAAACGCCCCGATCATCGCGACGTCGGCTCAAACACGCAAAGGCTTGGACGAGCTAAAGGTAGCCATTGCCGACATCTGTAAGAAAGTCGAACGGCACATGGCCCAGGACTGGTTTCGACTGCCCATCGACCGCTCCTTCATTGTGCAGGGGCACGGCACTGTGGTGACCGGTTCGGTCATTTCGGGGAGCGTGCACGTCGGGGACGAGCTGAACTGGCAGCCGCGCGGCGAAAAAGTGCGCGTCCGCTCGCTGCAGAATCACGACCAAGCCGTGGAGGAAGTTCATCGCGGCATGCGCGCGGCGATTAATCTTGCCGGCGTGCATCACGAGGACGTGATTCGCGGCCAGGAAGTGTGTACACCGGGCTTTCTCAAACCGTCACGCGTCGTCACGGTCCGATTGCATTGCCTTAGGGACCAAAAGAAACCGCTCAAGCACCGGGCATCGGTCCGCTTCCACCTCGGCACGGCGGAGATCATGGGCACGGTGTCGCTTCTGGACTGCGACGCCGTGACGCCCGGCGCTTGGGGCATCGCCCAGGTCTTCCTCGACGAGCCGGCGACCGCGGTGTGGGGGCAGCCGTTCGTAGTGCGCGGACCATCGGCGACGACGACGCTGGGCGGCGGGCAAATCCTGCAACCCGTGGCGAAGAAAATCCGGCGCCGGCATTTGGAGATTCTCGAACGCATCGAAAAACTGTGGACCGGCGACGCCCAGGCGCGGGCCTTGGCGGTCGCATGGTTCGGCGGCTTCACGGGATTCGACCACGCGGACCTGGTGCGCGGCGCCAACCTGGCGCCGGCGGAGGCGCAACAAACGATCCAGCAATTGTCCAAAGCCGGCAAGTTGATCCTGGTGTCCCAGCGTCTTTTGCATGTTGATCTGGTCGGCGAGCTGGAAGAACGAGTTTTCGGCGTCTTGAAGAAAATGCACATGGAAGCGCCGCTGCTGACGGCACACGATCGGCAGAAAGTGCAGGCCCAGCTGGATTACATCGGTGAACCGTCCTTGGTCCATGTGATCGTCGAGCGCCTCTTGCAGCGCAGGAAGCTCGTCGGCGATCTGCGCAAACTGGCACTGGCTGAATTCAAGCCGAAGCTCAGCGCCAACCTGGAAAAACTGAAGGACAAAGTGGTGTCCGCCTATCGCGACACGCGCTTTCAACCGCCGGACTCCACCAGCTTCGCCTCGCAGGCCGGCGGCAATGCCGCCAACCTCAAAGACTTGTTCGACGTGCTCAGCGCGGAGGGCTTTCTGGTACACGTTGTGGATAATCTGTATCTGCACGCCGACGCGGAAGCCGACATGCGCCGTCGCGTCCAGGAGCGACTGCAAAGCGGCCAAGGCGCCACCGTGGCCGAGATTCGCGACCTGTTGGGTACGACGCGCAAGTTCGCGGTGCCTTTGTGCGAGTATCTGGACCGCATCGGCGTGACGAAGCGAGAAGGGGATTTGCGCGTATTGGCGAAAATCGCCTCGAATGTGGCTACCTGATTCTAGACAGCGCGCCTTGGCCAATGAATACAGGAACATTTAGGAATGAGCGACAATCCATTTCGCAGCTTGCCGTCCGTCAACGACGTTTTGGACACGCCGGCCGTCCGAAACCTGCAAGGTCGGCACGATCACGACCTTATCGTCGCCGCCATTCGTCAGGAATTGACCGACGTGCGCGCGCGGCTGGGCAAAGGCGAAACCCTCAACGGCGAAGCGACGCCTGACTATTTTGCCCTTCTTGTCGAGCAGCGTCTGGCGCGCGAATACCGTCCCAAGCTGCTGCCCGTAATCAACGCCACTGGTATTGTGCTGCATACGAACCTGGGCCGGGCTCCAGTCGCCGACGAAGCCGCCCGTGCCGCCTACGACGCCGCCCGCGGCTACCTCAATCTCGAGCTGGACCTGGAAACCGGCAAACGCTCGTCGCGGCAAGACGCCATTCGCGAGTGGGTGTGCCGGCTGACCGGCGCGGAGTCGGCCACCGCGGTCAACAACAACGCGGCTGCCACAGTCATCGCCTTGCGGGCTCTGTGCCAGGGCAAGGAAGTCGTCATTTCGCGCGGCCAGCTCATCGAAATCGGCGGCAGCTTCCGCATCCCGGAGATCATGGCCGTCTCCGGCGCGATCCTGCGCGAGGTTGGCACGACCAACATCACGCGTCTGGCGGACTTCGAGAAAGCAATCGGACCGAACACGGCCGCGCTGATGCAAATCCACACGAGCAACTACCGTGTGTCGGGCTTTACCAAGACGGTGCCGCTTGCGGAACTTGTGACTTTGGGCAAGAAGCACCAGCTCAAGGTGATCGACGATATCGGCTCGGGCGCCATGGTCGACTTTGCCAGATTTGGCTTTGAGGGAGAACCGGTGGCGCGCGAAAGCATCGCGTCGGGCGTGGACCTCGTGCTCTTCAGCGGCGACAAGCTTCTGGGCGGCCCACAGGCCGGCATCCTTGCTGGAAAGAAAGAGTGGATTCAGAAGATTGAGAAAGATCCGCTTATGCGCGCATTCCGGCTGGACAAGATGACGTTGGCCGCGCTCGAAACGACTTTGCGCATTTATCTCAACGAAGCGCACGCTCTCGAAAAGGTCCCTGTCTTGCGCATGCTTGGAACGCCGCTTGCGGAACTTAAGGATCGCGCCGAGAAGCTGGCGCACGAATTGTCCGCGCTGCCGGGCATTTTCAGCGCCCGCGCCTGCGGCGACGTGGCCTTCGTCGGCGGCGGCTCGCTGCCCGATCAAAAGCTGGCGACGTGGGTGGTGGAGGTGCAAGTGCAATCTGTGAGCGATGAGGAATTCGCGCAGCGGCTGCGGACCGGCGCGCCGGCGCTCATCGGGCGGCTGCGCAACGGCAGGATCCTATTCGATCTGCGCACGGTTTTTCCCGAACAGACGAGCGGACTGATCACGGCAGTTCGAGATGCACTTGGCAGGTGAAATTGTCAGGAAAAAGCTAGCCGCCGGCGACGCCTCGGTGTACATTCAACGGCGATGATTGGGAGGCGGGCGCCCGGACGGATTATTGGGACGATGCCTCCAACCTTCCTTTTCTTTGCCTGTCCGGCCGACTCTCCCTTGGCCGGACAGGCTTTTTTGTTGTTTCCGATGACTTCTTGCGGTTCTTCATC
>JAKEFD010000168.1 GCA_022616245.1 Gemmataceae bacterium | reverse complement strand
TGGAAAACGAGACCGTGCGCATCGTCTACAAGGTGCCACCTCGCCCTTTTGCTAAAGGCCCCCAAGGGGGCCTGTTACAACATTGTTGGCGGCGTCCATGCAACGATTTAACACCTCAGAGGAGACTGAATTATGCGATGCATCGTCGTCCTGTCCGCCTTGAGCCTAATTGCCTTGCCAATGGCAAAACCACCAGCAGCAGGCGAAAAACCCGCAAAAGTCAAAGACGGCTACGTAAGCATCTTCGACGGCCAGTCGCTCCAAGGCTGGACCATAAGCGCCAAGACGGGGCATAGCCGGGCCAGCAAGAATAAATCCGGCGGCCGCTGGGTCGTCGAGAAGGGTGCCATCGTCGGCAGCCAGGACGTGCCCGGCAACGGCGGCATCGTCATCACCGAGCGCAAGTTCAAGAACTTCGAGGTCGCCCTCGAAATGAACAACGACGACGGCCCCGACAGCGGCTTGTTCCTGCGCAGCACCGAGGACGGCAAATGCTACCAGGCGATGATCGACTATCACAAGGGCGGCAACCTCATGGGCATCTACGGCGAAGGCATCGGCGGGCAGCCGCACGTGCGCAACTTCGACTTCTTGGAAAACGTGACCAAAATAAAGCAGCGTGAGTGCAAAGAGTTTCCGCTCCCCATCGATCCGGAAAAGTGGGGCGACCTCTGGAAGCACGGCGAATGGAACGAGATCAAGGCCCGCATCGTCGGCAATCCGCCCACGCTCACGACCTGGATCAAAGGCGTCAAGTTCATGGAATACACCGATACCAAGAAACGCCTGGGCGACGACGGCGGCATCGCCCTGCAGGTCCACGGCGGCGGCGACTACACCAAGCAGTTCGTGCGCTATCGGAAAATCCGGGTGAAGGTGCTGCCCGACTGAGATTCATCGTTTCGCGCTCGCAGCATCTACCACAGAGCAATGTTTGTGTGCAACCGGTCTGGTCAGAAAAACCGTCCCGGTGCTACAATTCCTGCCAGATTCACGGGTGCGCCGCAATGTTGCAGGTAGCCGAAGCGCAACGACAGGTTTTGGAGCGCGTGCAGCCTTTGCCGCCCGCGGTCTGGTCCCTGGGGCCCGAGGCGCTCGGTTTGGTGCTGGCTGAGGATGTCGTCGGCGACATTGACATGCCGCCTTTCGACAAATCGCTCATGGACGGCTACGCGGTCCGGAGCGCAGACCTGCCCGAGGGAAGGGCGGAGCTGGATGTCATCGAGGAAGTGACCGCCGGGCAAACGCCGCGGAAGAAACTTGGGCCGGGACAAGCGACGCGCATCATGACCGGCGCACCGCTTCCGGATGGCGCGGACGCCGTTGTCATGGTCGAACGCACCCGACTCGTGGAAAACACGAGCCCGACGCGCGAGCAAGGGGCTCGTGTCGCAGTCGAAGACAAACCGCCCAAGCCGGATCAAAACATCTTGCGGCGTGGACGCGAAATGCGCGCGGGCGAAGTCGTTCTCTCTGCCGGCGCGCGCATTCGCCCGCAGGAGCTGGGCATCCTTGCTACCGTCGGCCGGACCCAGGCACAAGTCATCCCAAGGCCACGCCTCGCGGTCATGTCCACCGGCGACGAAATTGTCGAGGCGGCCCAAACACCGGGCCCCGGCCAGATTCGCAACGGCAACGGCCCGATGCTGGTCGGCCTGGCCGCGCGGGCCGGCGCATTGCCCACCTACCTGGGCAACGCCAAGGATCGATTGGAGAGCTTGCGGCCAATGGTTGAAAAGGGTTTGCAGCACGACGTGCTCGTCTTGACCGGCGGCGTCTCGGCAGGCAAACTCGACCTTGTGCCCGGCGTGCTGGCGGACGCCGGCGTGGATGCGGTCTTTCACAAGGTCCAGATGAAGCCGGGCAAACCGGTCTTCTTCGGCTACAAGGAACACAATGTAGTAGGCACACTCCGTGTGCCGTTAAATAAAGACGGCACACGGAGTGTGCCTACTACATTTGTCTTTGGCCTGCCGGGCAACCCCGTGAGCAGCATGGTTTGCTTTGAGTTGTTTGTGCGGCCGGCCATTCGCGCGTGTATGGGACTTTCGCCCGGCCCGCACCTGGTTTCTGCAGAGATGGCCCAGGACTACGCTTATCGGTCCGACCGCGTCACCTATCATCCGGCGATTCTCGAATGGGCAGGCAATTCGTGGAAGGTGCGGGCCACGCCCTGGTTCGGGTCGGCTGACCTGCGTGGCGTCAATGCCGCCAACGCCTTTGTCATATTGCCGCCCGGCGATACCGTGCACAAAGCGGGAACTTGGCTTGACGTGTTGGTTGTCGAGAGGGAATAAGACGACTAATGGATTGCAGATCGCTCCAAAAAGCGTATTTCGCCGCAAAAGGTGATGGTGAAAGGACTAAGGGAATAGGATTTGGAAATGGATTGGATTGCACGTCGCCTCCCTGAGGTGAGATGCAATCCATGTTGTGACCGCAACGGACCGTGGTCCAAGGATGGAGATAGATGAAGACCGCCACCGTCATGACCCCAGAACCCAGAATTGTTGCTTCTGTAGGCGACCCGGCGTTTCACGGACGCATCGCGCCATTGGTCCCGGCATTTTTCAGCGGCGGGCTATTCTACTTGTGCTTCTTTCCCATCAGTTGGGGTTTTCTCGGCTGGATCGCGCTTGCGCCATTGCTCTTGCTGGTGCGCGCCGATACCAAGCCATGGAAAATCTACGTAAGCGCGTATCTTGGGGGCTCCGTCTTCTTCTGGCCCATCCTGTGGTGGATGTCGGTGGCCGATTACCGCATGTTCTACACCTGGGCGATGCTGGCGACGTATTGCGCTTTGTACTTCCCGGTCGCGGTCTGGCTAATCCGTGTGCTCGAGCGCCGCACCGGTTGGCCGCTCACCTTCACCGTCCCGATCGTCTGGACTTCGCTGGAGTTCGTGCGCTCCTTCCTCTTGACCGGTTTCGCTTGGTACTACCTGGGCCACACGCAACACGAATTCCTGGCGCTGATACAGATCGCCGATCTGGGCGGAGTTTACGCGATCAGTTTCATCCTGGCGGCGTTCAACGGCTGGCTGGTCGAATGCGCGTTGCGCTTTCCGGCAGTGCGCTTCGCGTTTCGGCAAATAGAAAAGCCGACTCCAGCAGGACGTATTGTCAATCCGACGCACCGCGCCACGCACATCGTGACCCAGGGATTGATCGTCGCCGGTTTGATCGTCGCGTCGCTCATCTATGGGGCGTGGCGTTTGGACCAAGAGACGTTTCGCGACGGGCCGCGCGTGGCGCTCTTGCAGGGCAGCATCGATCAGCGCATGCGCATGGAGGCCAGCCTGGGAGGATTACAGGCGTCAAGCGGCATTTGGAGCTACTACGACACTCTTTGCAAACTGGCTCTCAACCAGGAACGCGCTCCCGACTTGCTCATCTGGCCGGAAACGAGCTTGCCCTATTACTGGTTGGAGCTGCCCAAGGACCTGGACAAAGTCGAGGCCGTCACTCGCCGGGAGGCCGGTCTGGTTCACGGCTTGTTGCAAAAGGTGGCGCAAGATACGAAGGTCAGCCACCTGTTCGGCCTCAACACCAAGGATTGGTCCGACGACG
Source organism: Gemmataceae bacterium (assembly GCA_022616245.1). Taxonomy (GTDB): domain Bacteria; phylum Planctomycetota; class Planctomycetia; order Gemmatales; family Gemmataceae; genus JAKEFD01. The sequence goes on along the minus strand of JAKEFD010000168.1, from coordinate 12,980 downwards.
GCCGGCTGCGGCAATACAACTCCGCTGTCTTGCTCAACGCGCAGGGCAAGTACCTGGGCCGCTACGACAAGATTCACCGCGTGCCTTTTGGTGAATACGTGCCCTTCCGCGACTGGTTGCCCTTCATGAACCGATTTGCCCCGTACGATTTCGACTACAGCATTCGCGCGGGCGAAAGCCTGACTCGCCTTGTGCTCGGCGACAAATACCGACTCGGTGTTCTCATTTGCTACGAGGACACCGATCCTTTTCTGGCCCGGCAGTACGGCCGTTCCCACGCCGACGGTCCGCCCGTGGATTTCCTGGTGAATATCTCCAACGACGGCTGGTTTGACGGCACCAGCGAACACGAGGAACACCTGGCGATCAGCCGGTTTCGCGCGATCGAGGCGCGGCGGCCGTTGGTGCGGGCGGTCAACATGGGCGTGTCGGCAGTCATCGATGCGAACGGGCGCGTGCTGCGACCGATCAAGCGCGGCGAACATCAGGGCTTCGCCCGATGGGAAGCGGCGCCGGTCGGAACTCCCGCTTCCATGTTGAGGGGAATCGGCGACGGCAGCGCGGCCGCGGGTTGGCAGTTGAGCGCGGGTGAATGGCATCAATTCAAGAAGACGGCGGGCGTCATCACCGCGACCGTGCCGCTTGACCAGCGCACAAGCCTGTATGCTCAATGGGGCGACCTGTTGCCCGGCGGCTGCTGGCTGCTTCTGGCGGGAGTCATAGTATGGAGCAAACTGCGGCGCAAACCAGCGGCGGCGTGAGCTGGCGAAAACGCCTTTGGCGCATCGTCCGTATTCCGCTCTTCGCTTACTTGGGGATTATCGTTGTGCTGTGGTGGCTCGAAAACAAGCTCGTCTATCATCCCGCCGGCGCCGGCGACTGGGAACCGCCGCCGATCGAGGAAATCCAGGACGTTTACTTCGCCGCCGCGAACGGCACGAAACTCCACGGCTGGTGGCTGCCATGCCCCGGCGCCCAAAGCGCTCTGCTCTATTGCCATGGCAATGCCGGCAACCTCAGCCATCGCGGCCGATCCATCGTCAAGATCCGGGATATCCTGCAAGTCAGCGTCTTGATCTTCGACTACCCGGGATACGGAAAATGCGACGGCAGCCCCAACGAGCAAACCTGCTGCCAGGCCGCCGACGCCGCTTATCACTGGCTCGTCGAACAGAAGAAAATCGACGCCAAGCAGATATTGCTCTACGGCGGCTCACTTGGCGGCGGCGTGGCGGTGGACCTCGCCGCGCGCAAACCGCATCGCGGCATGGTGCTGGTCAAGACATTCACCACCATGCCCGACACGGCCGCCAGTCTGTATCCCTGGCTGCCAGTGCGTTGGCTCATGAGCAATCGCTATGACAATCTCTCAAAGATCAAACAAATCAAGCAACCTGTGTTCATGGGCCACGGCACAGCCGACACGCTGATTCCGTTTGCGCAAGGCAAGAGACTGTTCGAAGCGGCCAATGAGCCGAAGGAGTTCTTCGTCCTCAAGGGCGCCGACCATAACGACGGCCTGCCGGAAGAGTTCTTCCGCGCGTTCAAGGCGTTCTTGGCAAAACATGAACAGCCATAACGAATCGCAAGAATTCCAAATCAATCACAAACAACAAATCTCGCGCCTACGCGGGCCGTTTCAAGCGGATTTGGTCAAGGTGCGGCACGGTTTCGAAGGGTTGGGCCAGGTCGGCGATCTTTTCGCCCAGTTGCTGGATTTCCTCTTCCTTGTAGCGGCCGAGTTTCTTCATCGCGCCCAGCATCAGATAGCCGAGCTTTTCCGGATTGAGCATCATCAATCGGCAACACGTGGCATCGACGGCGATGAGGTCGTGGCCCATGATCAAAGCGCCGAACGGTTTGGCGACGCCGTTGAGCGGGCCGTCGCCTTCCATGCCGACAATGCCGTCCACGATGGCGAGGTCGGGTGTGCGCGTAAGGGCGATGTCCACGATGCTGTTGTCGATGCCGCGCCAATGCAATTCATTTTTGGGCCAGCCGTAACAGATGCCGGGAAGCGTGCCGAACAGATTCTTGAGCGATAGTGTCGCGCCTGCCCAGTGGTGCGTCTTCAGCTTCGGCAAAGAGATGACGACTTCGGCGCCGGCAATAGTTCGTGACAGGAAGAGGTATTCCAGACCGGTGAGCCGGCCCAGATTGGGCGTTTTCACCGGCTCGTCGTGATTGAGATCGACGAAAGGCACGCCGTGCTTTTGAAGCACGTCGCCCAGTCCGCTGGCGGCCACCAAATATTCGACGTTGCGCCAATGCCCTGGCCCTTCCGCCACGGTGATGTCGGCGGCGCCTTCGCGCTTGCATAACTCGATGACCGCGCCGACCACTTGCGGATTGGTGTTGATGACTTTGTCGCGGTGGTACTCCACCAGGTTCGGCTTGAGCACCACGCGCTTGCCGGCCAGCGGCACAGCCGGACGGAAGTGCTCGTATTGCTTGTGCAGTATGTCGGCGAGGTTGTCGTTGTAATCGGCGGCGCGGGCGATGTGTACGGCGGAGTTGGCGGGCAACTGACGGAGCTGACCGGCCGCTTTGATCGCCAAACCGCGAAACCACGCGCCGAAGCGTTGACCCAGCGACGGCTTGCGGCGGCCGGCGGCCGGCGTCACGTTCGCTGCGGCCCGCGCGCCCTGGACTTTGAAGAAGTTGCGCTCGCCTGTGCCGAGCGCCAAACACAAGAGCGCCAGGCGCAAGGGCGCTTGTTTGAGCCAAGGCGTCTCTTGCCGATGCCGAAACGCAGTCGCGAGCGCGGCGTCGAAGCGCCCGAGCGCTTCCTCAACTCCAGGCTGCCCCCGATGCGCGTCGAGCGCGAGTTTGATCCACCCCAGATGCTCCACGTCGTCGCAGTCGATCTGTTTCAAAAGATACTGCACGGCAGCCGCAATGCGCGGATGATTGCTCTTGGATTCGTCCACATCTGCGCCCGGCTGCAGCGCGAGCAACATGAGCGCCGTCGGACCCGGAATCGGCTCGGTCATCTTGCCCAGGATGCGGCGATTGCCGTAGTTGATGCCGCCCTCGTCCATTGCGCGATCGAGCAATAGGTCGAGTCCTTGCTGCACGCGCGGCTGTTTGCCTTGGCCCAGCGCCCGCAGTGCCAGGCAGGCCCACGACGTCGGCTCCACCCAGGAGAAATTCTGCTCCGCCCAGGGCCAGCCAGTCAATTTCATGTCAATGTCGAGCAATTCGCCGGCTTCGGGATTGTCCGGCGTTTTGCAAGGAACACTCAAGAGAAACGCAACCGACTTCTCCAGTGCTGCTGCTGCGTCTTTCGCTGGCGGAGAGGAGTCGGGGGTGAGGGCTTTTCTGGTGAACAGTACAAGCGACGTGGGCCAAATCGCTTCGTCACGGCCATTGGGCAAACGATAGCTGCCGTCCGCCCCAGCGCAGCGTTCGAGGAATTTCAGGCTGCGCTCGAGTATCGGCCCATAGCGGTCGGCTTGCAGCGAAAGCGCCAACAGCCCCATGCAGGTCGGTTCGACTTGCGCTGCCCGGTCCGGCGCATAACCCCAGCCGCCTTCCAGATGGGCCTGTTGTGCCAGGGCGTCTAAGTAAGTCGAAAGTGTTTCCACGATGTATTCCTCGCTATGGACAAGTGCGGCGACAAGTCGCTCACACCCGAAAAAAACAAAAGCGGCGGAATAGCGCCGCACTCCAAATAGGCCGTGCCGCTTCCCTGTCAGGAGTTTATTACATAAATCAAAGGCAAGCTGGTTCACTTAGCGCGCGGAACGACATTCAACGTTGGAGGAAGCTCCGGTGGCTCGCGTTTCATGTCAAGTCATTCACAGGCCAGGACGGGTCACCTTTGTTTGGTCGGATGCAAGAGGTTTTTTCGAGCCGTATCATCTGGCGGGCGACGAGTTAACGCAATTCTACGAGGTTGCCCAACTGGCACGGCAATTACTTGCGCGGATTGCCGCCGGTCAAGAAGGCGGCGCCCTGGACCTTGCGCGCGCCGGCCATCAACTATATGGAAGGATTTTTCGGCAAGACGCGCACGATCCGCAAACTCGCGAAATCGAGCAATGGCTGCATGATCTGTATAACCGCTCCGAAGTGAATGCGCTGGAGTTTCTTCAGGACGCGCCAGGCCGCATTCCCTGGAATGTCGTCTATGGCGCGACGCCGGACGAAGCGAAGCTGCGCTCGGGCGATCCGGCGGCGTTTCAGCCTTTCTGGGGCGTTCAATATCCTCTCGCGGCTGGGCGGCGCGTCAACCCGTTGCGTGTCGGGTCCGTTCTGGAGGATCCCGTCATTGTGGTCGCTGCCGACGCGGAACTCTTGGACAATCTGCCCGGAAGTCAACGCAGCGCCTTGCGCGATTGGGCCAACGGCCGCGGCGTGGCGTTTTTTGATTTCGCCGACGGACTACGCAGTCAATTGCGCGAACAAGCACCGGACATCTTGTACCTATTCGGCAGGGTCGAGCGCGGCCGCTTGGTCTTCGGCCGAGACAGAATCGCGGCGGAGGAAGTGCGCGACCTGTTGACCGAGGCCAAGGTCGGCAACCCGGATCCAGTCGTCTTTTTGCAAGCGTGCGGCGGTCCCGAACAATGGGATACCTGGGAGTGTTTCGTGGCGTCGTGGACGCACGCGCTTTGTGGCATTGTGGCCAGCGACGTGCCGTTGCCGCCTGCTCTCGCGGACGCGCTGGGATTCGAGGCGCTAACTCAGTTTCTCCAACCAAAGCAAAGACTAGGTCAGGCGGTGAAAGAAGCGCGCGGCAAGAGCGAATTGGCGGGCTTGGCCTATGCGCTTTTTTGTCCGCCGCATGTCAAGATTGCGCAGCCCGACGACGCCGAGCCGGACGTGCCGCCGCCGAGTTTGCTTGCGCTGCCTGCGGAACCGTATCGGCCGTTAGCGCCCTTTGACAGCGAAGACCGCGCCCTGTTCACGGGTCGCGAAGACGACACGGTGCGCTGTGCCAGCGCCCTGGACGAGGCGGGCACGCGCGGGCTGATACTGCACGGTCCACCCGGCGTGGGCAAGACGTCGCTGGTGCGTGCGGGCCTGGTGCCTTATTTAGAGAACGAAGCCGTGGGCTATGCAGCCTGGCGCGATCGCAGTGCCGAGGATAACGCGGGCGTGGAAAAGAACTATCCGGTCGTGGCAGTGCGGCCCGGCAGCGATCTGGCTGGACAAATTGCACAAGCGCTTTGCGCCCTTTGTGCCCGGCCGTACACGTACACGACGCCGGCTGGGCGCAGCGTCCGTGTCCCATTGCCGGAAATCCTGGCGGCGAGTGTGCGCGGCGGCACTGCCACGACGGACACCGCGATTCGAGAATCGACGGACCAGGTCCAAGCCGGACCGCCGAGCGCGGATTCCAAAGGCCCGCCAATGCTGCAGACCGCCGACATCGAACCTGTGGACCTTTGGGAATCGCTGCAACAGGACGAGGAGGCTCTGGCTCGGTTGCTCGATGGCTTGACGAAGTCCCTGCCAGTTGACCTGGTGATGGTTCTGGAACAGGGCGAGGATCTGGTCCTGCAAGTCAACTCGCGCGAAGCCGCGCAGCGGCGCGGCAAGGCGCTCGCGCTGCTGGGACATCTTTTCCGCTCGCCGGCGCGCTGCAAAGTCGTGCTTGCCATGCGTACCGAGTACTTGGGCCGCCTGGCAGAGCACGCCCCGATGCACGTCGCCTGGCGCAGCTTTGGCCTGCGTCCATTGACCGAAAGTCAACTGACGCGTGCGTTCCTGCTTCCAACCGCCAACGAGCCGGCGCCTGGCAGCGACGAAATCCCGTTCGAGAACTACCGGTTCACGTTCGAAGACGGGCTCGCCAAGGACATTGTCAAAGACAGTGTTGCGGCTGCTCGTGAGCGCCAGATGAGCCCCCTGGCAATTCTGCAGGCTGTCGGGGCCGGCCTTCATGAAGGCCAGAAAAAACGCGGCGCGGCGCCCGTCAAACCGGTCGATTATCGCGATTTGGGCAAAGCCGAAGGTGCGCTGGCCACGCTGGTGGACGCACGGCTGCGCGCACTGTCGCTTCCCGCCGCCGATTTGCAGGCGCTGCGCGGGCTGTTCGCGAAACTCTATGCCCGAAAAATGGGCGGAGCGCTCGTGCGCGAACTCGTGCCGGTGAGCGAATTGGCCCAGGATTGGAAAAGTCCCACGCCGCTCGATTCTGTCTTGGACAAGGCAGCCGACCAGGGGCTGCTCGAAATCAATCACCTGTTGATCAATGGCGAAATCGAGCCGCACGTGTCGTTTCCCCAGGAATCACTGGCCCAGGTGGCGCGGCAGTGGGATGAGGACCGGCAGCGCGCTCAGGTGGGCCGCACGAAGATGATCGATACGCTCTGGATCATGATTCCGCTTCTGTTTCTGGTCGGGGCACTGACCTGGTTCGTGACACGACGCTCCAGTGCAGTCACGCCCAATGACACAGAAGAGAATAAGGATGACCCGGCGCAATTGGCCAAGGCGCTCGATCAACAGGTCCAGCTGAATCGCTGGCCCATGTACATCGGCGCGGTCAGCCGGGCCGAACAAGCCTTTCTGGCCGGCAATCCGCTCAAGGCCCGACAGCTGTTGCTCACCCAGCAGCCCGTCGGCAAGGAAGTCGATTTACGCAGCTTCGAGTGGTATTACCTGTGGCAAAAGGTTCATCCCGAGCGCCATCATTTCATCGGCCATCGCGGGCAGATCACTGCCGTGGCAATTTCCCCGGACGGCAAGATCGCCGCTTCCGCCAGCATGGACGGCACGATCAAACTCTGGAACCTGGAGAAAGACGAAGAAAGTGCCGTGCTCAAGGGACACGAAGGGCCGGTGCACGCGCTTGCGTTTGCGCCCGGCGGCAAGACATTGGCTTCCGCGGGTGAGGACAAGACGGTGCGGCTATGGGACGCTAGTGCGGGCGGCGACAAGTATGCCGTCGTCGAGAAGGAACTGAAGAAACTTACGGGACACAGCGGCGCGGTTAGTGCCTTGGCGTTCGGCAAAGACTCCAACGTTCTTGTATCCGCGGGCAAAAATCAGCTTGTCATCGTTTGGAATGTCGAAAAGGGCAAGGAAGCTTCGATTCTCAAAGAGCACACCGCGCCGGTCCAAGCGCTTGCCGTTGCCCCGGATGGCAAAACATTCGCCAGCGCTGCTGGGGACACGATACTCGTCCGCGAGGCCGACAAAGTCACGCAAACGATCAAGGCCCCCGCCCAAGTGACGGCTTTGGCATTCGGACCTGATGGCAAAACGCTCGCTTCGGCAACAACGGAATTGCCGTTGCAGATCGAAGTCGGGACGATCCGTTTTTGGGATGCAGCGAGCGGCAAAGAGACGCGGACCCCATTGAAACACGCGTCCGGCGTCTTCGCCCTTGCTTCTGACCCCTCGCGCAAAGTCCTCGCGAGCGCCGGCAAGGACAACTCCGTCCGCTTCTGGGACATAGCCGGCGGCAAACAAGTCGGCGAGATTCCCGGCCATTTCGGCTGGGTGTCGGCCCTGGCGTTTTCCGCGGACGGCGCGCAGCTTGTAACGGGAAGCTACGACGCTTCGGTCAAAGTCTGGAACGGTCCAGGTGCGACGCCGCTCGAGGCCGTCCCCGCCCATCCGGAAGCGGGCTTGGCAATGGCGTACTCCGCCGACAGCCGGCTCGTGGCCAGCGGCGGGCGTGAAGGCGCAATCAAGATCTGGGACGCGCGGTCCGGCCGACTGCTCAGCATGACCATGGGTCCAGGCCCCCTGGCCGCCTTGGCGTTTTCGACCAAAGCGAAAACCCGGCAATTGGCCGCCAGCTTTTGGGGCGACAAGAAACCCGGTGAAATTCATCTCTGGGACCTCGTGGACGCCGCGAAGCAGACAGTAGACTTCAAGCAACTGCCCGGTTTGAGCGGTCATTCCAAGACAGTGCTTTGTCTGGCATATGCGCCCGATGGCAGCCGTTTGGCCGCGGGCGATGCGGACGGCATCGGCATCCTCTGGGACGTGGCCGCCGGCAAACCAGCGCAAACGCTCAAGGGACATAGCGGCGGCATACGCAGCCTCGGTTTTTCGCAAGACGGCAAATTCCTGCTGACGGCCGGCGCGGACCGCGGCCTGCGCATGTGGAATCCCGCCACCGGCAGCGAAGTGCGCCGCACACCCGAGGCGCATTCGGCCCCGATCAATGGCTGCGGCTTTTTCCTCGAATCGGCAGGTTTTTTGAGCGCCGGCGACGATCAATTGATCCGCTTCTGGGTTGCCGAAGCCCAGGAGGCGCCGGGCGTGGTGCGCCATTTGCGGCCCCACGGCGGCCCGATCACCTGCCTCGCCATCCAGCAGGCGCGCGACTTTTTCCTGACCGGGAGCACGGACGGCAGCATCAAGCTTGTAGACCTGCGTTTGCAGCGCGAGAAGGAAAAACTCGCGCTTTCCTTTGGCGAGGAGCGCTTCACCTTCAACGGCCACAAAGGCGCGGTCCGCGCGCTCGCGATCGCGCCGGATGGCGAGTCCTTTGCTTCCTTGGGTGAAGATGGAATGTTGCGCTTCTGGCGGCGCATGTCGCCGGTGGAGTGGCAGAAACGCAAGTAGGAACACGATGTCGTCAGGACGCGCATTGTGGTGTATCACTCTGATGCCACCACGTGTTGAATGTCATCGTTTTGATAACAACAGAGGGGGGTGCCTGTGTGTCGCTTGTCGCTCCGGAGCTTTCTCGGGCCGCAACATCTTTATACACAGCTACTTGCGACTCCGCTCCGGAGCGACAACGCTACAAAATATTTGTCGCTCCGGAAAACTTGTCGCTCTGGAAAGCCGATTCGTGAAACGGGATGGGGATCTTAATAGTGAAGAACGCTCGTCAGAAAGTGCGCTAAACTCTCCATGGGCAAGCCGACAACGTTGCTCCGGCAGCCTTCCAGAAGCTGCACGAAGGGGTCGTCCATTTCCTGGATCGCGTAAGCGCCGGAGCAGCCTTGCCACATGCGCGTGGCCAGGTATGCGGTCAGTTCGGCTTCGCTCAGCTTCTTGAAAAAGACCAGGCTTTTCTCTTGCCAGCAGAGTTGCAAGTCATCCGGCCGACGCCAGAGCACGACGCCGGTCCAGAGCTCGTGAGTGCGTCCGCCCAGCGTGGTCAGGATGCGCCGCGCGTCGGCTTCGTCCGCGGGTTTGCCGATGACTTTGCCGTCCAGCCAGCCGACGGTGTCGGCGGCCAGGATCAAACCTTCTTGCACCGTGGGAGCGACCGCGGCGGCTTTGGACCAGGCGACCTCGTGTACGAACGCACGCGGATCGGTCGCGTCCGTGCCGTCCGGCTCTTCGATATGCGCTGGCTTGACTTCGAAATCATAACCCGCCCCAGCCAGGAGTTCGCGGCGCGCGGGCGAACCGCTGGCCAGGATCAGGCGGATACCCTCACCCCCGGCCCCTCTCCCAGAGGGCGAGGAGTGTTGAGTTGGCATAAGCATGTCGCGAGCACCTCGTCCAGCACGGGCCAGAGCCGCTCGGGCGTGAGTTCGACCATGCAGTCCAGCCGGCTGCACTGCTTGACCAAGCTGCCGGCGCACCACACCTTCGTCTGGACAGCGCGGTGCGCTTGGCCATAAGGGCCTGTGCGCCGGACTTGCGTGCAAGTAAAAGGCGCGACCACGGGCCGGCCCAGCGCCACTGCCAAGTGTAACGGCCCGGTGTCGTTGGCCAACAACACATCCACCTGCGCTAACAGGCCGGCCAGCTGCGGCAACGTGGTTTGGCCGGCGTAATCGCGCATCGGTCCGCGCACCCCTCGAGCGGCCTGTCGCGCTAGATCGACTTCATCAGGAGCGCCGACAAAGATCGCCGTGCCGCCGTAATGGTGTTGTACCTTATTCACGAGCGTTGCGAAGTGCTCGGGCGGCCAACGCTTGGTCCGCCAGCGTGCGCCGACGCCGACCGCGAGCCAGGGCCGAGCCAGTCCCGCGAGCGCCGCCCCCGCCCAGTGTAGCGCCTCCGCCGAAACCGGCAGATGGAACGGCAACGGCTCCGCGGGCGCGCCCAATGCCTGCGCAACGCGCCAATAACGCTCGACGGCGTGCTCCCCTCGCCCTGGAGGGAGAGGGGTCGGGGGTGAGGGGGCAGCATGCTGCTCGGACGGCGCATCATCGATGACGTCCGTGTAGAACCAGCGCGACCCCTCCCGTGCCGAACGCAGTCCGACACGTCGTGGCGCACGTGAGCAGAAACTCATCAGTCCCGTGCGAAACAGCCCTTGCAAGTCAATGACAAGATCAAAATGCTGCCGGCGAATATGTTTGAGGAATCGGCCGAGAGTCCACGTTCCCTGGAAAAAACCACGCGCCTTGTGTCTATCGAAGGGCAGGATGGCGTCCAGGTCAGGATGCCCGGCCAAGAGCGGCTCATAAAGGCGGTTGACCACCCAGCTGATGTGCGCTTGGGGATAGCGCCGCCGCAGCCAGGCCAGCACCGGCAGGCTGTGCATGATGTCGCCCAGCGCGCTCGGTTTGATGAGCGCAATGCGCTGCGGCAGTAATTCGGAAAGTGGTGTTCGCGCCGCCATGCGGCGAATCCTTTCACCGCTTGTTTACGTTTCGCGCTCGAGTCTCCCCCTCCAGGATGCCGCGAGCGCGAAACGCAAACTCAGCCGCGCCGGATCTTGGGAATCATCGGCAGCATCAAGATCAACAGTCCTGCGCCCAAGGCATACGGCAACAGGTGGCTGGCCGTGCTCTTATATAGCGTCACCCCCAGCACGGGGCCGAGGATGCGCGCTAACGCCGAGGCCGATTGATTGACGCCCAGGATCTCTCCTTGCTGGCTGGCGTCGGTGCGGCGTGAGATCAGCGCGTTCGCCGACGGCGTCAAGAACGCGAAGCCCACGACTGCCGACGTCAGCGCCGCAAACAACAAGCCGTGCAGCGACCAGCCCGAACTGGCTGCGTATGTCACCGCGCCGAGCGCGCCGACACCGCCCGCCATGAGCACAATTCCCATTGTGATGAAGGCGACTTCGCTCCAGCGCTTCGCCAGTTTCCGATAAAGGTAACCCTGGGTCAACAGCAGGACGAAGCCGACATAAGAAAAAACCAGGAAGCTGTTGGCCTCCTCGAAGCCGAATGAGTCCCGCAGCAATAGCGCGAGCGTGACTTCGAACGCCCCGAAGCCGAGTGTTGCCAGAAAAAAAGTCAGAATGACGGAGCCGATCGCGGTGTTCGCCAGAGCACGCGCGAGTGCGGCGGGATCGAACCAGCGCCGCGTCGATGCTGGTGCCGTGTCCAGACGCCGCGTCTCCGGCAACAGCCGATACCCCAACACGAATGCCACAAGCGACAAAGCCGCCGCCACGTAGCCAATGACTTCGGGGTTATTGGGGAACAGAGCCATGGAACCGGCGCCGATCAACGGGCCGAACGCGAAGCCGATGCCGAAGGCGGCGCCGATGATCGCCATGCCGTGCTTGCGTTTGTCGGGCGGCGTGCTGTCGGCGATGACCGCCTGAGCGGTGGCGATGGTCGCGCCCGCAATGCCTGCGCCGATGCGGGCGACGAAAAACAAGAATAGCGCAGTTCCCGCCGCCGTCCCGGGCAAGGACGCCGCCAAGCCAAACAGGGCGTAAAACACAACGGAGCCGATCAATCCCAGGAGCAGAATGGGACGCCGCCCGACCCGATCAGAAATCCGGCCCCAAAAGGGCGCGAACAAGAACTGCATCAGCGAAAAGGACGACATAAGCAATCCGACAACTAAGCCATGGAGCCCTTCTCCCGGCAGCAACAGCCTCACGTAGTTGTCCGCAATAACCGGCAACATGGGCAGCACGATGCCGAAGCCCAACAGGTCGATGAACACGACCAAGAAAACAATCATCAAAGCGGAACGGTTTACTTCGGAGCCAGAAGGGACGGGCGTGGCCGGATTGGGTTCTTGCATCGCGTGTTTCTTGAAGTAGGACAGGTTTCCAACCTGTCCATCCAGTTGGTGAATATCAGAATAACTTAGTGAAAACGAGATTTCCCAGCCGCGATTAACTACCATGCAAGGAATGGAACTACCCGAGAAAGGAACTCCCATGAGCAGCGGCGAATTCCAGGAAGCCGTGCCGGCGTACTTCCTTTTTGACACGGAAAGCGTGCCGGACGGCAAGCTCATCGCCAAGGTGCGCTATCCGGGCGAGGACATCGCGCCGGAGGAAGCGATCCAACGCGCTCAGGCCAAAGCGCTTGAAAACTACGGTTCGGATTTTCTTGCGCTCACGATGCAGTATCCTATCGCCGTTTGCGTGCTGCGTGTCGGCGAGGATTTCAGCCTGCAACGGATCACCTGTCTCGACGCCCCGCAATACCGCCCGCGCAAGATCGTCGAGTCCTTCTGGGCGGGTGTCGGCCAAGCTTTCGCGAAGTATCGCGGCAAAGTGCGGCTGGTCACCTTTAACGGCCGGGGATTCGATTTGCCGCTCATGGAAATGGCTGCGTTCCGTTACGGAGTGCAGGCGCGCGAATACTTTTTCAATCGCAAGCGCGTCGAAGGCTGGCATGTGGACCTAATGGACTGGCTGACCAACTATAGCGCCTATCGCATGAGCGGCGGCCTAAACCTCCTTTCCAAACTGCTCGGCAAACCCGGAAAAATGGAGATCAAGGGCGACCAGGTGCATCAGCTCCATCGGGACGGGAAAATCCAAGAGATTAACGATTACTGCATGTTCGACACGCTGGACACTTACTTCGTTTTTCTGCGGACGCGTGTTTTGACCGGCGAGCTTAGCCTGGAGCAAGAACACATAGCCGTTTTGAAGGCGAAGCAGTGGCTTCAAGGCAAAGTCGCCGAGCTGCCGGGACTGCAGCAGTACCTCGACAATTGGGGCGACTGGAACCCGTGGCCGTAGGTCAGGAGTCAGGTATCAGGAGTCAGGGGTCAGGAATCAGGAATCAGGGGTCAGGAATCAGGAATCAGGGGTCAGGAATCAGGGGTCAGGAATCAGGGGTCAGGAATCAGGGGTCAGGAATCAGGGGTCAGGAATCAGGGGTCAGGAATCAGGGGTC
>JAKEFD010000016.1 GCA_022616245.1 Gemmataceae bacterium | reverse complement strand
TCGGACCAGAGTTTTTCGAGCTTCGCGTCTTTTGGGAAGAAAACGGGCTCGCCGGCGCTGGTTGATGCAGTGATGACAAACAACGCGACAAGAACGAAACGCATTGCTGCTCCTTGATGAATGCCAGGAGTGCATGGCACCCGGCACTTGTTGATTCTAGTCGTACTACTTTTTCTCCAACTGCCAGAAATCGTCGAAAAGGCCGGATGTCACGACGCGGACGCCCAGGGGATCGCGCGCGGTCGGCGCAAGTTCCAACAAGGCATAGTCGCCCAGGCGCGGATACAAGAGGGCGTTGGTTCCTTGAAACTCGGCGGCGTGGAATGTATGTCCCGAGTTGAGCACGACATAGCGCTGGCTGTTGAGCGGATTGGGGAAGATCAACACTGGGACCGCTTCCCCAGCCGCGCGTTTGTGCCCGGCCAGCTCAACGATTTCCGCATCCCAGCGCAAGGGCAAGCCGTCCAGCACCTGGGCAATCAGTGAATTAGAGGACGGATCGCCGAACAGAATCAAGTGCTTGCCGGCAATGTCGTCGCTGGTCACGTCCACGTCGTCCTTCTGGGGCAAAGTGCCGCGGAAGAACTTGGCCCATTCGGCGCGAAAACGGTCGAGGTTCGCAGTGGCGTATTTCTCCGTCGCGTCGTGCCACGGCTTCTCGGTGCCGCGGACGCACAAGAATGCGTCCGTGAACGCGTCGTCAATCGGCCCCGTCAGACCATGTACTTTTTGCGGCTTGTGCAATCGTTCGGTGTGCAAACGCTCGGGCAAGGTCGCATGCCATCGGCCCTGGCGTTTGACGAGATACAAATGCACGGAGCCCGACGCATGCAGCCAGGGCAGCGCGGCCAGCGTTTGCTTGTCAATGACGACGGTTTGCTGACGCGCCGGGCCGTTCGGAAGAGTCAAATGCAGCGCCCGCACATTGGCGGTTTCCAGTTGGAAACCCCTGTCGATTCGCTCCGCCTTGACGGCTGCTTCGCGATAGTGCTGTTCGAGCCCCAAAAGTTCCACCCAATAGCAGGACGGATATTTGAGAGTATGGGTCACAAAGTGCACCTTGGTTGGGTAGGCCGGTTTGCCTTCCTTGACGTGCTTGGACCAAAATGCGTCGGCCTTCCGTTGCCATTCCGGCGGAAACTTGTGCTCTAGCTTCGGCGCGACCAGATGCGTCATCGACAATCCCAACTCCTTCAAACGTGCTTCGATATTGTCCGCCGCCTTCTTCTGCGCGTCCTTGGCGCCGGAGTACGCGACGATCGGCACGTTGAAAGCGTTCTGGGCATAGGGGACAGCGTCGTAGATGCGCAGACAATCTTCTTGCGGATAGGGCAGCGGGTTGGGAAGTTTGCCGACGTAGCCATGCGTGGTCGTGAAGCCCGCGCCGGGCCCCAGAACGCACCAGCGGTCCGGCCAATGCAGGCCCAGATGCCACGTGCCCGCGCCACCCATGGAGAAACCGCGCAGGACAATCCGGCTCGTGTCCACGAATCGTTCGCTGCCCTTGACGCGCTCGCCCGCGAGAAAAGTATCCAGCGTTTCGAAGACGTCCGTCTCGCCCGCCCAGCGATAGGCGTTGTTGCCGCGGCCATAAATGTCGATCTTGACATACTCCAGGTCCTTGGACGCTGTCTTGTCGCCGCTCGCATCTTTCAAAAACTTGACCTCGGACAGCGTGGCGATTCGGCCATGCAAAACGATATCGACGCGCCATTTGCGACTTGGGTCCTTGCCGTAGGCAGCGGGAAACGTGACGGCGTAGGGCTGAACGGAGCCGTCGATGCGCGAGCGATAGCCGCGCGCGACGGCGAAGCCGGTGGCGATGGACCAAGGCGTTTCGCCGGACGCCAGAAAGCGTGCCCTGAGGATGCCGCGATCGAGCACGTCGAGCGTCCAGTCGCCGCTGGCTTCGGCGAAGAACTCTTTGTGCTCGACGATTTTCTGGGCCGCTTCGTGATAGACCTCGACGTCAGCCAGTCCCGGATCACGCAAGCCCTGCTTGTGCAGCACGGAAATCATTTTGCCGAGCTGCTCCGCTTTGTCCGCGATAGCCTTGAGCATTTCCTCCGATGGGAGTTTGATCGGCGGCGACTTAAGATCCTGGGCCAAAACGCACGGCGCCAACAGCAGCAAAGTCGCCAAATGAAACGACGCCACAAAAAACGCTGCACGCATGTTTTTCTCCACGTGGTGGCCTTCGACGATTCGCTGTCCCACAAGCCTGAAGCGCAAGCGAAGGATCTTCTTTCGGGCGTCCCCTACTCCTTCGCTTGCGCGTCAGGCTTGTATAACCAGTACTCGGCTTTTGGCAGGGAAGCAAGCATCGTATTCTTTGGAATCGCCGGTGCGGCGTTGTTATAGTAGACCTCACGCTCCGCGTGGGGATGGTGTGTCGCCCGATGGACGGAATCCATATCGAATGCGCTACACGTCTGCCCCACGCGGAGCGTGGGGTCTACTATAGTAGGGGGGAGAAATCGTGCTTCGGCCGGGATGATGAAATGCCCTCACGTCTTGTCGTGCTGCTGATCGTCTTGTTTTGGTTGGCGACCGCTTCCTGGCTCGTGGTGCGTGAAATGGTCCCGCGCTGGCTGGCCGGCAACGCGCCCAGAATCGCTTTGGACGCCACCGACGAGATCGGCGGCAATGTCGTTCGCTGGCTGGTATTCAAGAAGGATGACCTCGTCGGCGACGGCATTTCTCGAGTGAAGCGCCTGCCGGATCGCACGTTTGAACTCAAAAGTGAATTCAAGTTCCAGAAACTGGATCTCCTCAACATTGTCACCATCAAGAAAATCGTGAGCCGTTATCGAGTCACGAAGGAGCACGGGCTTGTCGAGGTGGGGGCGCTCATTTGGATAAATGAAAAAGTGGGCAAGGCCGTGGCAGGTTTTCCAGACGTCGAGATAGAAGTCAATGGCGTCGTCGAAGACGGCATGCTCGCGACCAAGCTGTTTGTGCTCGGTGAAGAGCAGAGGCTGCTGCCGATCCAACCGGTCAAGGCGCCCGGCAATGTGCTGAACCCGATGCACTTGCTCAACAAGATTCCTGGATTGCGCGAAGGGCAGAGTTGGCTGATCCCGCTGTTCGATCCGTTGTCGGCGGGCTTGCCGGGTCACGGGATGACGATTTCGCAACTGGAAGCCGCTGTCAGCGCGGTCAAACTCAAATGGGGCGGAACGGACGTCGCCTGTTATCGCATTGACTACCGCGAGCCGGGCAAGAAAGTGACTGCCAGCACCTGGGTTCGCAGCCGTGACGGTTTGGTATTACAGCAAGCGGCCTTTCATCAAGGCATGGACTTGACGCTGGTCCGCGAGGTCAAATAACCCCCATGATCGAACTCGATCGGGTCACCAAATACTACGGCAACAAGTTGGCGGTCGATGACCTTTCGCTGACGATCGAGCGCGGCGAGCTGTTCGCGTTTCTGGGGCCCAATGGCGCCGGCAAGACCACGACCATCAAGCTGTTGTGCGGTTTGCTCTTTCCCACTAGCGGCGTCATTCGCGTCGCCGGCTTCGACCTGCAAACCGAAGGCGAAAAAGCCCGCCAGCTCCTGAGCTACGTGCCCGACCAGCCGTTTCTTTACGAAAAGCTCACCGGCCGCGAAGTGCTGCAGTTCATCGCCGACATGTACGGCATGGAGGCGACCAAAGCGCGCCGCCGCATCGGCGACATGATCGACATCTTCGAGCTCGACGATTTCGTGGACGACCTGACCGAACGCTATTCGCACGGCATGCGGCAGCGGACGGTATTCGCGTCGGCGCTCTTGCACGAGCCCGAAGTATTGATCGTCGACGAGCCCACCGTGGGCCTTGATCCGCGCAGCATACGCTTGTTGAAGGACTTGCTCGGTCAGGAAGTAAAGCGCGGCGTGACCGTCTTCCTCTCAACGCATTCGCTGGACGTGGCCGAAGAGCTTGCCGACCGGATCGGCGTGGTGGCGTCCGGCCGATTGATCGCTTGCGGCACGCTTGACGCCTTGCGCCACCAAGCCGCGCTGGACGGCTCCTTGGAAGAGGTCTTCTTGAAGCTCACAGAAGAAGGCGAAAACAAGCGCGTCGTCTCTCGTTACCAGGCGCCGCCAATATGAACGCCTTGTCCCCCGGACTCCTGCTGCAGCGGCTGCGTTTCGCGCTTTTTCGTAATTCGCTGCGCGTCGTCATGGGCCAATCATTGCCGCGCGTGCTGACAATCATTCTTTGCAGCGGGCTCATTTGGGGCTTGCTGTTTTACGTGAGCTGGATGGGGTTCCATGAGCTAAGGACGCGCTGGGATATTCCGCTCGACATCAGCTTGATGGCCAAGGTGTTCGACCTCATGTTCCTGGCCCTCACCATCATGCTCATTTTTTCGACCGGCATCATACTCTATGCCAGCTTGTTCACGTCGCCGGAAAGCCAGTTTCTCTTGAGCACGCCGATACCAGACGACCACATCTTCGCCTACAAGTATCAGGGCGCAGTCGCCTTCAGCAGTTGGGCCTTTATCCTTCTGGGGAGCCCGATCCTGATCGCGTACGGCTTGGAAGTAGGCGACGGTGCGCCGTGGTACTTTTACGTTGTCTTGCCGCTGTTCTTTCTCGGATTCGTCTTGCTGCCCGGCTCGCTCGGGGCGCTGTGCGCGCTTCTCTTAGTGAATCTGGTGCCCAAGCGGCGCAAACAGGTTCTCGTGGCCGTGGTCGTGCTCTTGCTCACCGGTTTGGCGCTTTGGGGCGTGCGGGCTCTGGTCGAAGCGAGCCAGAACCAGTTCGGCTCGCGCAGCTGGATCGACAGCTTCATTGAGGAAGTCCGCGCCGTTCCCGATCGCCTCGCTCCCGTGCAGTGGATCGGGCTTGGCCTGAGAGCGGCGGCGCTTGGCGAGGCGGCGGACATGGGCTATTACCTCGCTCTGGTGTGGAGCAACGGCCTCCTGCTCTACCTGGGCACGGTGTGGATGGCACGCAAGTGGTATCGCCGCGGGCTGAATCGCGTGGCTAGCGGCGGCGCGCTCCGCAAACGCTACGGCGGGCTCTGGCTCGACCGCCTGGCCCAGCGCGTGCTCTTTTTCCTCGACGCGAAGACCAAACTGCTGATCATCAAGGACTTTCGCACGTTTCGCCGCGATCCCGCCCAATGGCTGCAAATCCTTATCTTTCTCGGATTGGCCGTCTTGTATTTCGCCAACATGCGCCGTTTCTACGAGCAAGACATCGGCCGGCCCTTTCAAAACGGCATCAGCCTGCTCACGCTGGCGGCGACTTCGTTCCTCATGTGCGCTTACACGGGCCGCTTCATTTTTCCGATGCTCAGTCTGGAGGGGCGCAAGTTCTGGATCCTCGGCCTCTTGCCGCTCGAGCGCGACCAGCTCTTGCGCGGCAAGTTCGCATTTTCGGCCAGCGTGTGTTTGCTTTTGTCGCTGTTCGTCGTGTTTTTCAGTGACGTCATGCTGCAAATGCCGGGGCGCGTCATGATCGTACACGCGCTGACAATGATCGTGTTGTCGCTTGGACTGAGCGGCCTCAGCGTCGGCCTGGGCGCGTGCTTTCCCAATTTCCGCGAGACCGATCCATCTAAGATTGCGGTCGGCTTCGGTGGGACCTTGAACCTGGTCGCCGGGCTGCTGCTGGTGATCCTGGTCATCGGATTGATGTCGGGGCCGTCGCACTATTTGTTGGCTGCGGACCGGGAAACGGCATGGCCCGCATGGTGGGTGTGGGCGGGCGTGGCGGCAGGTGCGGGCATCGGAGTCTTGGCGGCAGTGGCGCCGCTTAAGGCGGGGGCCAGAAACTTGCGCCGCATGGAGTTTTAGACTGGTGTAGCGGAATTCGCCAGAATTCCGGCGGGTTCCGCGTCGGAACTCTGGCGAGTTCCGCTACACCAGTGTGAAACGCGCTCTAGTTGACCAGCAGGTCAATTGAGATACGGATTTGGATCGGGCGCGGTTGGTACCACGGCGTGCCTGCCGGCGACCTTGACAATGGTCCGGAAGCCGTCGCCGCGCTTGAGGAATTCAACGCGGCCCGTGACGGCCACCCAAGCGTCAGGCCTTACGTGGGTGATGTCTTCCTTGGAAACGATCGGGATGTCGAGCCGAATGGCATCGGCGGCACAGCATTGGATCTTGTGGCGCACCAGGCCAAAGACCTTGGGATTGGGATTCGGGGCGAACTGTCCGATCACACGGATGTTTTTCTTGTCCATATCCTCGCGGCGAAAAGGATTCGTCGCGGCCGATTCCAGGTTCTTGAAGTCCATGGAAAGGACTTCGCCCGAACCGGTTTCATCCGACATGTACGTGGCATAGGCGAGCTGTCCAAACGGCACGCCGGCGGCCGCAACGATCGACACTGCATGTTGGGCTTCCGCGCCAACATCGACAGGAATATGGTCTTTGAACTCGCCGGCCGTCGGACCTTTGTTCGGCAGCCCCAACAAGAAGAACACGATCGGCACCAGCAGCACCACATAGCGCCAGGGCGCCCAGCCATGGTCGTGATCGGCGTGCGAATGGTCGCCGTGGGAATGGCCATGGTGGTGGTGTTCGTGATGGTGGTGCGCATGATCGTGTGCATGCTCCCCCCTCACGCCCGACCCCTCTCCCTCTAGGGCGAGGGGAGCATGCTCGTGGCCGTGTTCGTGCGCGTGGTCATGATCGTGACAGTGGCCGCAATCGTGTGAGTGTTCGTGGGCATGCTCATGATCATGATGATGGTGCTCGTGGCTGTGCGTATGCTGCGTTTCTTTGCCCACTTGCACCCAAAGACTGAGCGCGCGTAGCGCCGCCAAGGCGACAAGGACGACGCCGCTGACGAGGACATAAGGATGGAATTGCTGTCCCAGCATGCGGTTCAACATGCTTGTTTGCCAAAAATAGAGCGCGAGGCAAATGCCGCCAAACGCGCCGGTCAGCGCCACCATGCAAAGCTGGTCGATGTAGTAGCTGTCGTCTCCATGATGATGGTCATGCCCGTGCGCGATCTGTTCACTTTGTTGCGGTGCGTGCAGACCGTGTTCATGGTGCTCGTGCGGTTGGCCTGATTCATGACTCGTCATGGGAACTCCCTTCGCGGCTTACTATTCAGATTAATTGGTCAGATAGTGCAGCGCCAAGGTGTAAACGAACACCTGTGTAACGACTGCGAGAATGATCGTGAAGATCAAGCGCGGGCGGAAGACGCGCGTGTACATGAGATAAAGCTTGATGTCGAGCATCGGTCCCAACACCAAAAAGGCGATCTTGGACGCCGGGGGCCAGAAGAGCACGTTTGTCGACGTGAACATCGGCTGGAAATTGGCGGCGACAAACGCATCGGCCTCGCTGCACAGACAGAAAAGGACCGCCATGCCCATCATGAGGAGAATCGCCAGGACCGGAACTTCATGGATAACCTCGGCGGCGTCAATGTTCGCGACGATCGCGCGACCGCCGGATGCCAGCGCTGCTCCGATGATAAGGAATGCCAGAATATCCACGAAATCATTGAGGGCCGTCTCGGTGATGTTGCCCGTGCGCTCAAGCAACGTGCGCTTGCCCGACGCAGCTTGGGTTTCTTGACTGCTGGTCCTGAGGCCCTGAAGCACGACAGGGGCCAACAGATTGTTGCCGTGTTTCTGAAACTGCCACTCCACCAAGAGGGCGGCATTGACCGCCACGAGATAGGCGATGCCCGCTCGAATGAGAACCACGCCTTCTGGCCCGCCGAAGATATGGTACTTTTCATCCGGATAATTGAACGCCACATACGTGCTGAGCAGCACGACGACGTTGATCACCGGCCCCGCGAGCATGTAGGCGACGCACACACTGAGGGGCAGCCCTTTGCGCAACAGCCGCCGCATGACGACGATGATGCCGCACTCGCACATCGGGAAGACGATGCCGAGCAAGCCGCCCATCAGGATGCCGACAAACCGGCTGCGCGGCAGCACGTTGGCGAGTGCCTGCTGCGGCAGGAACTCTTCTAATAGCCCGGCGATTACCACGCCTAGGACGATAAAGGGCAGCGCTTCGTAGACGATGCTGGTAAAGACGAGGATCAATTGCTCGTAGTCCACGGCGAGTCTCGGCAGGGTGATGGACCCTCACCTCCGACCCCTGTCCCCAAAAGGGAGCGGGGACCGAAAGCAGCCGCATTCCATACGCGGTCAAGTCAGGGTCGGGTTCGAAAGTCCGGCTATTTTCCGGTGTTTGTGGGGAGAAGGCAAGCCGGGAACGGGATTGACGTGCATTCGCGTTCTTACCCCGAAGGGGTTGTATAAAACCCCTTCGGGGTAATGCGGCCGCTGTAGGAGTAGATTGGGGCGTCGGTCCGCTCGCAGTGGTGGCACTGATCGCCGCCGCAAGGAGCGAGTGCACCATCCGCCACGTACCGGAACGTTGTGCCCATGTGTCTGTGTCGCGCGACCTATTTTGAAAGTTTATTGATATGAAACGACTTACGGCGAAGAATAGGTCGCGCTGGTCTGTCATGAATGAGCACGAAGCGGGCTGGCTTCCCCGTCTTGGCGGCGCCTTACATACTGCCACTTTGCACCAAGCTGCGGTAGCCGTGTTTGACGGCGAGAACACCCAGTGCGCACAAGGCGGCTTCCAGCAACAGGGCCAGGATATTGCCCGAGCGCAGGCTGAAAAACCCGCCCACGCCACCGATGACCAGCAGGACCACGCCGGTCAGGGTCAGGCCCAACGAAATAAGCTGCGGTATGGGCGGAACATAAAGTGTGCCGCAAACCTTGCAAATGCGGTTCCAGCGCAAGGCGATCAGTTGGTGCGGCGGCCGCACGGAATCGTAGGTTTTCTGGCCGCAGGTTGGGCAGGCTTCACTGACCGGCAATTCTTCGAGCGCTGGCGATTGCGTTACGCGCATGGAAGCGGCGCCGCCAGGTTGAGGAATCCCGGACTCCAGTTTTTGCTGGATGGGCGGACCAGCGGACTTCATCTGGAGCGAACTGCAACGCGGGCAAGAGTTTCCCAAAAGGGGCGCACCGCAAGCGGCGCATGTGCGAGTCATGGCTAGCTCTCGTGAAGGATAATCATGTTCCAAGACGGGATACCAAAAATTGTAAAGCGTTTCTCAGAGATTGCAATCACTAAGTTGACGACCGGCAAAAAAAGGGGGACAATGCGGGCAGTAAAACTGGTTCACAGGCCGCTTTCAACGTTCAAAGTTCAGCGTTCAAAGTTCAACGTTGAACTGTGAACGTCGAACGCTGAACGTCGAACAATAAAGGAAGAGCTGCCATGGAGCCGACTTCGCGCCGCCAGTTCCTGCAAACTAGCGCCGTCCTCGCTGCCGCCGGCGGCGCCAATGCCGCACAGCCCGCGGCCCCCGTTACCCCCAATCCCGCACAGGGGCGAGGGGAGGAGAGGGGACAAGCCGAGCGTACGCTGCCCACGGTCCGTCTGGGCCCGCATCAGGTGACGCGCCTCATCATCGGCGGCAATCCGATATACGGCCACGCTCACTTCAATCGCATCTTGAGCCGCTACTACACCGATTGGCACACGCCGGAGCGCGTGGTCGCCTTGTTGCGCCGCTCTGAGGAAGTTGGCATCAACACCTGGCAAAACAGCTATGCCGAGCGCACGCTTGAAGATCTAGACCTGTACCGCAAACAGGGCGGGCGGATGCACTGGCTCTGCCTGGGCAAGCCCGACTGGGACCAGCATCCGGATCGCATCGACGATGCCGCCAAGCGCAAACCGATTGGCATCGCGCCGCACGGCGCGCTGGCCGAACGCTTGCACCGGCAAAACCGCCTGGACGTATTGCAACGTCTTTTGGAGCGCATTCGCAAGCAAAACGTGCTCGTTGGGCTCTCAGCCCACAATCCGGAGCTCATTGAGCTGGCGGAAGACCGCAAATGGGACGTCGATTACTACATGTGCTGCCTGTATTACTTGACCCGGCCGCGAGCCGAGTTGCAGACACTCCTCGGCAAAGACCTGCCGCTGGGTGAGATTTATCTGCCGGGCGATCCGCCGCGCATGTTTCGCGTGATCCAAAGGGTGAAGAAGCCGTGCTTGGTCTACAAGGTGCTGGCCGCCGGCCGCCGCATCAACTCCGCCGCGGAGGTGCGGCAGTGTTTTGCGACCGCGCTATCGAGCATCAAGCCGACGGACGCGCTCATTGTCGGCATGTATCAGCAGCAAGCGGATCAAGTGGGCGATAACGCAGCGCTCGTGCGCGAGCTGTGCGCGCGACAGGGGTAGGACGGCCAAGAATAGAGCCGCACTTGACAGCGCGCCGTTCCTGCATCAAACTCATGCCATCCCAGCTCGAATTTCCTCCGCACACAGGAGTGCCGTCCATGGTCGGCCAGTTAGTCGTCATTTCCGGCCCGGATCAAGGCCGTGTTTTCTCGTTGGCAGAAGCCCAGACCCTTAACATCGGCCGCGGGCTCAACACCGACACCAAACTGCGCGACGCCCATGTTTCGAGGCTACATTGCCAAGTGTAGGAGGAGGACGGCAAGGTAGTCCTGCGCGACGCTGGCAGCTCGACCGGCACCAAGGTCAACAACAAGACCGCCAACAAGGTCGATCTAAAGCCCGGCGACGTCATTCAAATCGGCTCCACGCAGATTCGATTTCAATTGGAGGGCGAGCCCTTCGACACTACAGTCGTCGGCGACGTTGCCAGCCCGCAAAAACCCGCGGCAGCGCCGAGCGAGCAACTGGCCGAGCTCGTTGGACAGATGCTTGGCAACTACCAGATACTGTCCGTGATCGCCAAAGGGCATTCGGGCACGATCTTTCAAGCCAAGGACACGAAGAAAGACCAGATCGTGGCGTTCAAAGTGCTCTGGGCGGAATTCACCCAGGACGAAGAGTCCATGGCCCGGTTCGTGCGCGCCATGTCCACCATGCTGCCGGTCAAGCACCCCAACCTCGTCGCCATTCTCGGCGCCGGCCGGACCGGAGATTATTGCTGGATGGCCATGGAGTATGTCGACGGCGAAAGCCTGACGCAGGTCATCAAGCGGATAGGCGTGGCGGGCATGCTCGATTGGCGTTACGCTCTGCGCGTGGGTGTTCATGTGGGGCGGGCGCTCGAATACGCTCACGGCCAGCACATCATCCATCGGAATATCACGCCGGCCAACATCCTCTATCGGCCCACGGACAAGATCGTCAAACTCGGCGACCTGATGCTCGCCAAAGCCCTCGAAGGCAACAAGGCCCAGGAAATTACCCGGCCCGGCACGATTCTCGGCGACGTGCCTTACATGTCGCCCGAGCGCACGCGCGTTGGCTTGGATGTGGACGGCCGTTCGGACATCTATAGCCTTGGCGCGACCATGTACGCACTTCTCACCGGCCGGCCGCCTTACGACGCCAAGTCGCTGCCCGAACTTATCGCCAAGATCCGCAAGGACGAGCCGGAAAAGCCGAAGAAATACCAACTGTCCATTCCGGATCTTCTGGAAGGCACCGTGCTGCGCATGCTGTCGAAGCGGCCGGAAGATCGCTATCAAACCGCCACGGATATGCTGGTCGATCTGGATCGAGTGGCGAAGTTTCAAGGCGTACAGTTCTAAAGTAAAAGGCACACTCCGTGTGCCGCCTAATGCCAAACGGCACACGGAGTGTGCCTTCTACAATGGATGATCCGCGCTTTGCCGTTCGCCAGACTCCGCACAAAGGATTGGGCGTGTTTGCCCGCGAACGCATTGCCAAGGGTGCGCGGCTGGCGGCCATGGCGGGAGACGTTTCTCGCGAGGCCGATCTCGACCCCGAATGGTTCGCGATGCAAATCGGCGACGATCTTTGGCTAGCTTCGGAAGGCAGTCACTTAGACGACTACTTCAATCATTCCTGCGATCCCAACGCCGGCTTTGTGCTCGGCGATCCTGTCCTTTATGCGCTGCGCGACATCGCCGCCGGCGCAGAAATCTGCTGGGATTACTCCACATCGATTTCAGAGATGGGTTGGACGCTGGACTGCGCCTGCGGCGCGGCGAATTGCCGGGGCGTAGTTCGCTCATGGCTTGAGCTGAATACGCAGGAACGTGAACGATTGCGGCCAATCGCGTTACAATATCTGCGGGACAAAATCGTAGGATAGGATTCCGCTCCTGTCCTTCTTAAGGACAGGAGCGGAATCCTATCCTACGAGGTTGGGAGTAATGACCATGTCATCGGACAGAGAATTGGCGACGTTGGGCGGCGGCTGTTTCTGGTGCCTGGAAGCCGTGTTCGAACAGTTGCGCGGCGTGGACAAAGTGGTGTCCGGTTACTCTGGGGGCAGCGTGGACAAACCGACGTATCAGCAGGTTTGCGGCGGGGATACGGGCCACGCTGAAGTCGTGCAAATCTCGTTTGATCTGGGCATCGTTTCCTTTCGCGACATTCTCGGCGTCTTTTTCGCAACCCACGACCCGACGACGCTCAACCGCCAAGGCGCGGACGTGGGCACGCAGTATCGTTCCGTGATCTTTTATCATTCGCCGGAACAACTGCGGACGGCTCAGGAAGTCATCGCTCAACTGAATGCCGAGAAGATTTGGGACCGGCCGATCGTGACGGAAGTAACGCCCTTCACAAAACTCTATGCGGGAGAGGAATATCATCAGGGCTATTTCCGAGGCAATCCGGGTCAGCCCTACTGCCAGGCAGTCATCTCTCCGAAAGTGGCCAAGTTCCGCAAGCAGTTTTTGTCCAAACTAAAGCAATAGCCTTTTGACCAATCTCTCTTCATGCGGCCGCCTTGCATTCACCATACGACGTCGCAGCCGGCGCACTTTGTCGGGCGGCGCGCGGAGTTACGAATCCTCGACGACGCACTTCAGGGCGGCGCGGCCAGCGTCGTCGCCCTGGTTGGTCCAGGTGGTCAGGGCAAGACGGCGATCGTGCAACACTGGTTGGAAAAAGTAATAGGCACACTCCATGTGCCGTCGCAAGCAGTCGGCACACGTAGTGTGCCTGCTACATTACAACTCGACGGCGTCTTTTTTTGGAGCTTCTATCGCGGCAAGGACAGCGATCTGTGCCTGCGGCATCTTTGGGCTTATGCGAATGAGCAAAGCGAGCCGCCCGATGTTTCCGCGAGCTACTGTGTCGATCATCTCGTTCCGATCTTGCGTCGCGAGCGTTGGGCCATCGTCTTGGACGGCGCCGAAGTCGTGCAACATGAAGTCGGTCCCTGGCGCGGTCGCTTCCTCCATCCGGAGCTGGGCCGATTGCTGGAGGAGATGGCGTCGGAACCGTTGCCGGGCGTGTTGGCGTTGACGACGCGTTTCGTGTTGCCGGATCTGGGCCAGCGCAAGCACGCGCGTCTCGTCACGCTGGGAACCCTCGATCTTGCTAGCGCCGTGGAGCTGGCGGCAAGTCTTGGCGTCCAAGGAAGCGCTGAAGATTTGGGGCGTCGCTTGCAATCGTTCGGACTACATGCCAAAGCGGTCGAGCTCTTGGCGACGTATCTGGCGCGCTTCGCAGGCGGCGACGTTGAGCAGGCGGCGTTGTTGCCTATTGCTGAGCTATCCGATGCCAGCGCTGAAGAAGCGCAGGTGGCCCGCGTTCTGGCGGCGTTTGCCCGCGCCTTGCCGCAAGAAACTCAGGACATTCTCGCCCTGGCAACCGCGTTTCGGCAGCCGCCGACGGAAGAGCGGTTTTTGCAGTATCTTGCCAGCGCGCCGGTGCGCGATTTACTTCACGGCAAATGGGCGCGCAATTATGTACCGTTTGTTGAAAGGACCACGGGCGACAATGTAGTAGGCACACTCCGTGTGCCGTTGTCCGCCGACGGCACACGGAGTGTGCCTGCTACTTTGCCCGCGGGTTGGTTGGCCGCGCAAATACAAGAGCTTATCGATCTACGTCTTCTGGAGCGCGTCAAGACTTCGCCGGGCACGGCCGACGCCGGCGTGCTCGACGCCCATCCGCTGGTGCGGCGCGGCTTCGAGCGGGTGCTGGGTCAGGGCCATGCCGCGGCGCGGGCCGGATTCTTGCGCGGCCGGCCCGATCGGCGACCGCCTGCATCGCTTGATGAAGCCCGCGAGGAAGTCGAGCTTTTTCACGCCTATTGCGACGCCGGCCTTTGGAACGAGGCGGACAGCGCCTACCTGGCGCTTGACAATCCCAAGCATCGCTTTCTGGCGCCGGCTTTTGAGCGTGACTTGCTGGTCCGCTTTTTTCCCAAAGGCGATTGGCGGCAGCCGCCGTTGTGGGCCGGATTTGGCCGCACGCGCAGCTTGGCGATTTGCCTCGAGCTAATGGGCCAATTCGAAGACGCCCTGGCGGTTTATCGAAGCAG